>JAIQFL010000272.1 GCA_020073365.1 Terriglobia bacterium
TCAGGCCCTGCGGGAACTTGATATCCCAGTGCCGGCAAAGGTGCTGCTGCAGCTCAATTCCGATGAGGAAGTGGGCAGCGAATCTTCACGGCCGCTCACGGAAAAGAATGCCGCGCGCAGCCGGGCTGTATTGGTTCTGGAACCGGGCACGGGCCTTGCGGGAAAATTGAAAACGGCGCGTAAAGGAGTAGGCGATTTCACCATCGTGGTGCGCGGACGGGCGTCGCACGCGGGAGTCGATTTCGTGGCCGGGGCGAGCGCCGTTCGGGAACTGGCGCGGCAAATCGGCCGGATTGCGGGATTCACGCAATTGGCGCGCGGGATCACCGTCAACCCGGGTGTGATCTCTGGCGGGACGCGCTCCAACGTGGTGGCCGCCGAGGCACGGGCGGAGATCGATATCCGGGTCCTGCGCCTGAAGGATGCGCCCGGGCTGGAGAAGAAATTCCGGGCGCTACGGCCTTTCGACCGGCGATGCTCCATCCAGGTGAGCGGCGGTTTGAACCGGCCGCCCATGGAGCGCTCCGCGGGCATCGTCAAGCTCTTTCGGACCGCGCAGAAACTGGCGGCGGACCTCGGCGTCGAGATCGAGGAGTCGCTCACCGGCGGCGGCTCGGACGGTAATTTCACGGCCGCCCTAGGCATCCCCACACTCGACGGACTGGGCGGTGTGGGCGAAGGCGCGCATGCCGCGAACGAGAGCATTCTGACGGACCGTATCGCCGACCGCACTGCATTGATCGCGAAGCTGCTGGCAGCGTTATAACACTGACGAAGCAACCGCTCCCTGAGACTGAGATGCAGTGACAGAATAGGTTGGCAGGCGAAAGCGCCTGCCCCACCCTCAGTTGTGCACGGCTGTGTACAACGTCTGGCTACCGCTCGCACCGCCCAACGTGAATGTCAGGGGCGCCGCATCGCTGTCCGCAATGTTCGGCACCACCACATTGAACTGATATAGCCCGATGAAGGTTTGCACCAGCCCGTCATACGCCAACGCGGCCGGGGCGCCTCCAATCGAAACCAGCAGAGGCAGGGCCAGGCTGTTGTTCTGCTGGACAATCTGGCCCGCGGGAATGCTGGGAGTCACCGGGCCAAATCCCACTCCGTAGATGACGATGGTTTCCCCTGGCTTGGCCTGGCGTGAGGACAAGCCCGGAATCGCATTGGGCGGAAGAACATATGTACCATCCGCGAACCGAGCGGCCACATACTGCTTTCCGCCGATCGCGAATGATGGCGGAGCGATCATCCCGGGCTGAGTGGCGTTCACCGTGATGTTGTAGGCGGTACTCGAACCCGCCGCCGTGGTTACCACGATCGGTTGCGTGCCGGTCAGCACGTTCGACGGCACCTGCGCGTTGACCTGTCCTGGGCTGACGTAGTCGAGGAAGGCCGCTTGCCCGCCGATCGACACCGAAGTCCGATTGACTGTGGTGGGCGCAGCTACGCCAGTGAAAAGGCCGTCCCAGGTGCCCGTGTCGGCAGCCAGGTTGGTTCCGTAGATCTCGATCCACGACCCGGGTGCAATGGACGGAAAAGCGCCATAGGCTCCGGCGCTGATCACTCCGCCCGAGCCGATCGCCGGGAGTCCTCCAGAACCGCCGGGAGCGGGAGACGTGAGCAGCCGGATGGCGTTGTTCTGATTGTCCGCAACATACACGTTCCCGGCGCTATCCACCGCCGTGCCGGTGGGAAATTTGAGGGTGGCGCTGGTGGCCGGGCCTCCGTCTCCGGTGTAACCCGATACCGCCTTGCCGGCAATGGTGGTAATGATTCCACTGGTCGACACCATGCGAATCCGGAAGTTGCGATTGTCGGCGATGTAGAGGTTGCCGGCGGCATCCACCGACACGCCGGTTGGGTTGTTGAGTTGAGCGCTCTTAGCCGGGCCCCCGTCCCCTGAAAAACTCGGGGTGCCGGTGCCTGCCACCGTACTGATGATGCCGTTCGCGATCATGCGGATCTTGTGGTTACCGGTGTCCGCAATATAGAGATTGCCGGCCTTATCCACCGCGATTCCTAACGGATTATTCAGGCGAGCGGCGGTGGCGGGGCCCCCATCCCCAAACGAGCCGACCGCACCGATGTTGTTGGCTATGGTCGTGAGCGCGCCGCTCGTCGATACTTTGCGGATGCGGTTGTTGCCGATCCCGCTGCCGCCGCCTGCCAGCGATTCACTGATGTAAACATTTCCGGAGGCATCCACCGCCACGCTGGAAGGGAATGCGAGTTGGCCAAGGGTTGCTACGGCATTATCGACATAGCCGGGACCGGAATTGACATTTCCGGCGAAGGTGGTGATCGTGCCACTCGACGACACTTTGCGGATCAGGCTGTTGTTGGTGTCGGCGATGTAGAGATTGCCGCTGCTATCCACGGCGACCCCGGAAGGGTCCCTGATTTCGCCGCTGGTGGCCGCGCCTCCAGCGATTCCATCCCCTGCAAAGCCACTGGTGCCGTTTCCGGCCACTGTGTTGATGGTGCCATTCGTCACCTTTCTGATTCGCTGGTTACCGTTGTCCACGATGTAGAGGTTCCCGGCGGAGTCCACGGCCACCGCGAAGGGACTGCTCAGTACCGCAGTGTTGGCCGGTTGCCCGTCCCCCGAGAAGCCGGACGTGCCATTGCCGGCAAAGGTCGTTATGGTGTAGCCGGTGGTTTGCGCGAATAGGGATGTAACACCAAGCAGCCAGATGGGAAACTTCTGGCTCAACCTGTTCGTACAAGTTCTGTTTGCTTTCTTCGGTTTGTGGTTCACTTGCGGTTCTCGGCTTTCTCGGGCGACGCTCTTCACGTTGGGAGCACCGGTGAAGAACCATCGAATCCTGAAGGGGGGTCGAGTGGTCAGACGCGGCGCTGCGATATCGGGTTACGTTGGGGGGTGGGCTCGGGATACCGCCGTTGTGCCCCCAACGTTAATCGTTGTTCAATCGCAGTTTACCGTAAACCTCAAGACCAAGCACCGAACGCACCGTCTCTTGCTGCATGAGATGGGTGGGACTCGCTGTCTTGGGAGTAATTGCCTTGGCTGCCAACGGGGCGCAGCCGGATGGTTTCAAACTGAACGACCTTGGCCTGGCCGCGGCATCGCGTGGCGACTATGCGGAGGCGGACCGGCTGTATGGCGAGGCTATGACCGTGTGGAAGTCGCTAGGGCCTCAGTACGAGGCGCACCTCGCCACGACACAAGGGAACGTGGCGGAGATGCTCTGCATGCAGGGGAAAAGACGCGAAGGGGCCAAGCTCTTTGAGGAATCCCTGGCATCGCATCGGCAGACGCTGGGGTCCACCCACCTGCGCACCCTGACCATCATGAACCTGCTGGGTGGCACCTATCTGATGCTGGGAAACGACCAACGCGCCGCAGCGCTTTTCAATGAGGCGCTCCCAGTGGAACGAGAACTCTATCCCAACGACCTGCAACTGGCCCGCACGTTGGCCGGATTGGGCCTCTTGAGTCAGCGCGCGAAAAAGCCGGAGGAAGCGTTGACTATGTCGGAGGAGGCCCTGAACATTGTATTGAAGACTGGCGGCGAGGATGGTCTGGACGCCGCGCTGGCTTACGGCAACGTCGGGGAGGCCCACAGGTGGCTGGGACATACGGAGCGCGCCCTCCCGCTCCTGCGCAAAGCCCGCTCCATTTACGAGCGGATTCTGGGGCCCACCCATCCGCGAGTGGCGTCGGTTCTCAGCCAGGAAGGTCTGGTCTACATGCAGGACCGGAAGTTCTCGCTGGCCGAGAAAGCCATGGTGCAGTCTCTCGAGTTGTTGGCCAAGTCCTGTCCGGACTGCACCTTCGAACAATCCGTGGGTGAGAGCAATCTCGGGCTACTGCGTCTCCGGCAAGGCAAGTACGCCGATGCCGACCGGTTGCTGACCCATGTGCTCTCCATTGAGGAGCAGTACTTAACCCAGCCGAACCCGGAGATGGCACGCACTCTAATGGCTCTCGCCCAGATCCGGGAAAAGCAGCGCCGCTACGAGGATGCGGCCCGCCTGCACAAACGCGCCGACCTGATTGCGGAGTATCGATAGGCGCCGCGTCCTCCCACCTCCGGAGGGTGCCCGAGCTGTTGTTCCCCGGTCCTCATCCGAGCGTGCCAACCAGCCGGGTGGGGCGACGTCATGGCTGGGGGACCCGTCACCTGGCCAGATTGCCGGCTTCAAAGAGCCGGTTGAGCTCCCCGGCGGGCCTCGGCTCCTCCATTGGCAAATCACCCTCCTTGCAGTTCGCGACTCAGGCGTACGGAGATCGCTTCACGGGTGCGTGTCGCGAGATGGAACATTGTTCTCCCCTGTCCGGACAACAACTCCGGGAAATCCCCAGGGGTACCGGATCTGCACGCCGAAGGGGGTCAACGCGACCGTGTCCGTCAGGGAGTCTGCGAGCGCCATGTCGACGCTGGCCACCAGGTCCAAGAGTTGCGCGATGCTGTGGGTTTTCGGGAACTCGATCCGCCGGAGCACCAGAAAGGCTTTCAAGTACTTTTCAGCGGCTTGCTGTGAATGAAAGGCAACGGATTCTCGGATTGGATCGTCGTCCTTCAACAGCCGCTCTGCCGTCTGGTAGTCGATCTCAGCCTTGGCGGCCCACTGCCGGACAAGCGACAGCAGTGGATCGTCAGGCGGCTTCATAGATCACGCGGCCATACTTGTCGGCTGGATAAGCAATCCCGCCGAAGATGCTCTTCGTCTCTTCGAAGCGCTCCGTCCCAATCACGAACACGTCGAACGGAAACCCGAGGCCGCGTAGTGCCTGGTAGAGCTTGGCGTACTCCTCGACCGAATTCGATGGCGACTTGGCGACCACGAGCAGATCGACGTCGCTGTCGCGGTTCATCGTGCCAGCGGCCGCCGATCCGAAGAGGATGATGCGATCCGGCTTCGTCACGTTCAGCAACCGGCGGACGATCTCCGGAACCACGCTGTCGTCAACGCCCATCAAGCCCATAGTACGAGATGGCAGCCGTGTATACCAATGCCCGCCTGGCCGACGTTTGGAACGATCCGAAACGGCCACCCTGGAAACACTGCGATTTCATCCGGCAGCGGCAGTAGCTTGTTCGTGAGTCGATTCGACCTGTGAGGACGCATCGAGCGGTCGAGGGAGCACCCTGGACAGGCCGGCCCCGGGCTCACCGCTGAACACTGAGCAACACACTCGACGGTGATGCAAACCCAAGAACTTTGGCAACGATGGGCTGATCGCCATCCGCAATCGTGTTGGGCACCTGCACGGCGATCTGGTAGACTCCGGCGCTGCCCGGCGAGATGGCGGCGCCGATCACCCGGGCTTGCACATTGCCGATCAGCACTGTCACCGGATTGGATACGTTCGCCAACGTGTCCGATGGCGGCACCACGCCAGCCGGGACCACTGGGTTCGTGGGGCCGAAACCGGTGCCCCACAGAATGATCACGTCCCCTGGTTTGGCCGGCGCCGATGACACACCTTGGAAGAGACTTGCTGGTCCCACCAAGCTGTAGTCGGGACGCGTGGCGACCGCGTAATTGCCCCACTGGAAGAAAGCTGGGGCGGCGGCCTGCAACTGAGCCGGGGCCAAGGAACTGTTTGCGCCGTTGTTCGTCACCTCGACGTTCACCGTGCCGATGGCAGTATCAGATGGCGCCTGTGCGTTGATTTGGCCGGGACTGATGTAGGAAACATAGGCCGGTTTGTTGTTGGCCGTGACGCTGACGCCATCGAGTTTGGTTGGGAGTGCGTCGTTCACGAAATCGCTGCTGTTCCAACTCCGGGTCGTATTAGCCAGATTGGAACCCTTGATGGTCACCAGTGAACCGGCCGAGACCCCGGGATTGAGGCTGGCCGCGTTGACAACAGAGCTGACGACCGGCGCGCCTGGATTAACCGTCAAGTTCAAAACGGCGGTGGTTGTTCCCGCGGCATTGGTTGCACTCAATGTGATGTTCGAATTGCCGGCCGCCTGCGGAATTCCGGTGATTAAGCCCGTGGTGGTGTTCAACGCCAATCCCTGAGGCAAGCCTGTCGCGCCGAAACTTGTCGGGTTGTTGGTGGCCGTAATCTGGTAGCTGAAAGCGGCGCCCACAGTGGCTTTGGCGCTCAGAGAACTTGTGATGGCCGGCATCGCTGGTAGAGTAATAAACAGCCTTAGGGCGGCAGTTGCCGTCCCTGCCGCGTTAGTGGCTGTTATCGTGACGAGCGAGTTTCCCGGGGCGAGAGGAATGCCTGTGATCTGGCGCTTAGCGGGGTCAAAGCTCAGTCCCCGAGGCAGGTCCGTCACGGTGATGCTGGTGGGGCTGTTGGAGACGGCGACGGTATAAGTAAAGGGTGCGCCTACGGTCCCCTGCATGGTCAAGGGACTCGTGATGACGGGCGGCAGCGGCAGGATTGTTGATGGGAGGCGGACCGGAGTTTGGAATGTGCCCGTCGTTGTATGACCGTTGGCAATGTATTGAAATCCGGTGATGTTCCCGTCGTTCAGGAAGGCCTTAAAAGATCCGAAGCTCAATGAATCCTTGGTTAAAGAATAATCCAGCCAAACGGGAGGAGTGCTGGTGCGAACGTAGGTAGCAATCTTCTGAGCTGACGCGTCGACAAAAAATCCGGCGACAAAAAGCGCGGAAATTAGATCCACCGGATCCTGCGAGAAGGAAGAGTGTGACGTCATATTCGTCAAAAACTTAGTGGTGTCAAAGGTCCACTCATGATACCAGCGCCCGAAGACATCATTTGGGTTCAGGGCGAGTGTTAACGCGGCGCTTTCAGCGGCCTGCTCCGAGGTTAGCCCATAATTACCCAGCAGGGTTGCCATCACATCATCCCAGCTCCCATCCCGCGTATAATACGGGGGCTGCGGACGGTACCGGATAGCAGGGACCACCAAGTAAAACCCATCGCTCAAGGAGCCGTTACTGGACCAACCATCCTGGTTATCAGGATTCGGGATTATAACCAAATGCTTAACAGGTTTTAGTTGGCTCTGAGGATATCGGGACAATGCGACCAGGAGGGCCTGGATCTCGTCCCCCGTCAATGCATATTGCGGGTCGGTAGTGTTCTCGATGGCAACCTGTAGGCTCGTGTTGGGAATAGTGTAAATAGTAGGGCACGCCGTACCAGTAACCCCGGAGATAGCTACGCTGGTAGAGGTCGCTGTGATCTCGCCAGCCTGTGACGTGGCCATCACTTGCACCGTGAAGGTACCGTTCTGGTTGTACTTGTGCGTCTGCGGGAAATACGGGTATTGGAACCACGATGCGGTTAGAGAAGGGAGGTAGATTATGGAGCCATCCCCCCAATTCCAAGCGACCTCCGCGATGCTGTCACCTGCCGAAAGCACTGCGGCACCATTTATGGTGACGTTGCCGCAGGAACTATCCGAGGGACTCTGAAGAGTGAGCGAGATCGCTCCGAGCGGCAAACACACAAGAAACAAGACCAAGCACTTGAACCCAAGCGTTGAGAAGCCACACCAGCAGCGAGCAGGGATTACGGAACCTGCTGCGCTCGCGATCTCACGGCTTGAGTTAGACTCTTCCGATCTCACGGAAGCAAGATCAGCAAAGGTGGACATTGGTCTAAGCCTCCGGGCAGACGATCGACCGCGTCCCAGCCATTCGGATCTCAATCACTGAGTCCGGGATGAGTATACACCATCGCGGCGAGGAACGCACCGGACCAGATTCAGGAAAACTCAGGAATTCAGTGAGCGGGTTAGCCATCCCCGCCTCGATCCACTGTGCCCGGGCGGCCTGTCGAAGCCCCGGCACCCTCTGCGGCAGTCCCTCCGCGTTATTGCAAGAAGTAATTGAAGCGCTTCTCGCGCCCGATGGTGGTGTTCTCGCCATGCCCCGGAAACACCACGGTCTCATCCGGCAGGGGCATCAGCTTCTGGTGAATCGACCGCAGGATCTGCCGGCCGTCGCCGCCGGGCAGGTCCGTCCGGCCAATGCTGTCGCGGAACAGGGTGTCGCCGGCCACCAGCTTGTTCTCGGACGGAATCCACAAGCTGATGCTCCCCTGCGTGTGACCAGGCGTGTGCAAGACGTGAAACCCGGTAGTGCCCACCACCAACTGGTCGCCATCCTTTGCGGGAACATCGATCTCGACCGGTTCCACCGGCCGCATTCCCAGCCAGGACGCCTGCACGTCCAGCATCTTCTGCAATTCCGTGTCGTTGAGGTTCATGTAGACCGGCGCGCCAGTGGCCAGTTTCAGCTTCTGCGCGCCGCCGATGTGGTCGATGTGGGCATGCGTGATCACGATCGCCTTGACCGTCAAGCCGTGCCTGGCGACGATCTCCAGCACGCGCGCGATGTCATCCCCGGGGTCCACTACCATCGCCTCCCGGCTCTGCTCGTCGCCGAAAACCGAGCAGTTGCACTGCAACATTCCCACCGGCAGGATTTCGTGGATCATAAGCCGATTGTATACTCAAGCTATGACTGACGCGCTGCTCGTGACCATGCGGTGGATTCACACCGCCTCGGAGGAAAGGCGGGACTTGGGGGATAGACGCGCAGGGGAATACCAAGCCTGACAGAAAACGATTGCCGGGCGGCCGACAATGGAGCTGAGGTTGCGTGTTTTGAAACGACCGGCCACTCGATCCATCGGCAGGGATATACTTGCTGGTGGAGGGCAATTGAGCTAGTGGCGACTGAATACGTCGAGCAGCGGGAAGACAACTACTTCGTTCGAGGGTCGCGAGTGTCGCTGGACTCCGTCGTTTACGGGTTTCTTGACGGCGAATCTCCCGAGACCATTCGCGACAACTTTCCCACTCTCGTTCTTGAGCAGATATATGGAGCACTCGCCTTCTATCTAGGCCATCAAGGCGAAATCGACGCCTACCTAAGAAAAAAAGGGGCGGCGTATGAAGATGCGCGCCGCTCGCAGAAGCACGTCTCGCCCGACCTGCGAGCGCGTATCGAGCGGTCGAGGGAAGACCTCGGACAGCGGACGTGAAGCCGCGATTCCTCGCGGATGCGGACCTCAAGCGGGCGATTGTTAGTGGCGTGAAACGACGAGAGCCCAGCGTCGATTTCCAAAGTTCGCAGGCTGCAGGACTGGAAGGGCTTGAGGATCCAGACGTGTTAGCAGTTGCCGCCAAAGCGGGGCGAATCCTCGTCTCGCACGATTTTGGGACCATGCCCCGTCATTTTCGCGATTTCGTGTCTCGGCAACATAGCCCCGGAGTTTTTCTGATTTCGCAGGATTTCCCCGTGGGGGCCGCCGTGGAATCGCTGCTCGTGATCTGGGCCGCGTCCGACTCCGCCGAGTGGCAGAACCAGTTGACCTACCTTCCTTTGTAAGGAGGAGTGGCGACCGCCAGAAGGAACAACTCACCGCTGAACACTCAACAACACACTCGACGGTGATGCAAACCCAAGAACTTTGGCGACGATGGGCTGATCGCCATCCACAACGGTGTTGGGCACCTGCACGGCGATCTGGTAGACTCCGGCGCTGCCAGGCGAGATGGCGGCGCCGATCACCTGGGCTTGCTGTAGACCGGCGCGCCTGTGGCCTGTTTCAGCTTCTGAGCGCCGCCGATGTGGTCGATGTGCGCATGCGTGATCACGATCGCCGTAACCGTCAAGCCGTGCCTAGTGACGATCTGAAGCACGCGTGCGATGTCATCCCCCGGGTCCACTACCATCGCCTCCCAGCTCTGCTCGTCGCCGAAAACCGAGCAGTTGCACTGCAACATTCCCACCGGCAGGATTTCGTGGATCATGCGCCGATTGTATACTCAACCTATGACTGACGCGCTGCTCGTGACCATGCGGTGGATTCACATCGCCTCGATGGCGACCTTGATCGGCGGCATCCTCTACGGCCGCCTGGTAATGGCTCCGGCGATCGCCACGCTCGCTCCGGACGCTCGTGAATCGTTGGGCGATACCGTTGCCGCCCTATTTCGCCCGTTGGTTTACATCGCCATTACCGGACTGGTCGTTTCCGGCACTTTTAACCTTCTCACCACCACGGGGCACCGGCCGATCTATCACATGCTGTTCGGGGTGAAGATGCTGCTGGCGCTGCACGTCTTCGCGGTTTCCATTCTGATTGTGCAGCCCAAGAACCCGCGCCGCGTCCGCATGATGACGGGCACCATGATCTCCGGCCTGATCATCCTGGCGATTGCCGCCTGGCTGCGCCTGGTCTTCTGAACCCGGATTTCTACCAACCTTCCGAGGCATTAGCGTCGCCACGAGCGAACGCCGGTCCCATTCGGGAACGTCGCTGCCGGCAAAAAGGTGGGGGAGGCGATTCGCCCAATGCCGCTTGCGTAGCGATTCTGCACATGTTGTGAGGCGGACCCCCTGGTCCCGATAGCGCCGGGATAAACCGGCAGAGGAGTCACCGCGGGGTCGCGCAGAATGACCTTAGCCAGCGCCTATTGCCGCTCCGCCATGGCCCGGAAAGACACGGTCCGCGGCGCCTCTGAAAGTGTCGCGACGTTCCAGTCAGCAACCCTTCAGAGCGGTATAATAGTTATACCAGACCATGTGCTTCAACTTCGACCCTCGAAAGAGCAATCGTCTCCGGGCGAATCCGCGGCGTGGCATTGGTTTCGAGGAAGCGCAGGAGTTATTCTCCCGGCCTCATTGGCTCGACCAACGACGCGATGTTCCGGAACAATATCTGGCCATCGGACCGGTGTTTGCCGAGGCGATCGCACGGTTAGCCGATCGGGGGAAGGACATTTCCGGTTTCTTCAAGAACCAAGGGCGCATGGTTCAGCCGATCCAGCGCGTCAATGTGGACCTTACCGCGACCATGCTGGAGGAACTGGATAGGGCACCGCCGCTCCCCGGGCTCAATCCCGGAAACAGCGCTCCGACAGCGCCGCGTTGCAGCGCGAAATGAGAAATCAGCGGTGATCGATGCGCCCGTTGTGGACGGAAGCGTCGCCGGTAAGGTGCGATCTAGACTTAAGATCAATAAACTGTTGGAGAGTCACAGGAGGGAAAGACTGCTGAGGAAGGCGTTCATCTCACGCAAGACATCGGCCTCGTTCGATAGAAACACGTAGTGGTCTGCATGCCGCAGTCGAACTACTCGCGCGGACGGCAGGCCGGTTTCGAATCTCTTCGCTTGCCCACCGACAGACGCCTCTTCCCTGGCCTCGAACGCTCGAAGGGCGGCCGGGTTGTTGCTGATGGCCGGAGGCGCAGCGTGCGGGACGGCAAAAATAGCAAGAATTGGAACCGGAATGCCGGTGGACTTCTGCTCGCCGGCAATAGTCGTGGCAACAGGCATTGCGTACCCGTATCCCGCCTCGAGGTAGATGAGACCTGAGACCTTTTCAGGATGACGCGATCCGACCGAACTCAACTCTTCACCTGCGATCGAGTGGCCCGCCAGCACTGGGCGGTTCAGCTTGAGCGCGTCGACTACGGCTAGCACATCGTCGCCGAAGCAATCGGGCTCACATGCGGACCCTGGAGCGCTGGACGCGCCATAGCCACGCCGCGTGATTCCGTAGACATGGTATGAAGCATTCAGTTTCAGAGCGAACTTATCGAAGATGTGCGCCGTGTTTCCTTGTCCTGTCAGCAGAACCAGCGGTCTTCCGGACCCACCCCAATCCAGAACCTCCAGCTTAACGTTATTGTTCACCGTGATGAACCGTACGCTGTGCGGCGACGGGTCGCGCCATGCAGTCCCGCTCGCGGCGCGTTTCAGTTCGAGCGGCTGCGACTGACCTTGTGTCCAGGTGCCTGCGATGGTGGCGCCGTCCGCGCTGACTTTTCCCTGGTATGTAACGCGCATGTGGTCGATAGTAAGTTTCAGATCCGAAACCCTCAGCGTGAACGAGCTAACCGCTATACCCAATCCCCAGTCTTGCGTCTGATCGATGTTGAAGATCTTCGCGTTCCAACCGCCGTCTTCTCTCTTCGCGATGCGCAGAATGTGCCGGGTTTCTTGAGAACCTGTTTTGAGCGTCCCTTGCCAGTCGCCGGCGATGTCTTGCGCGGATAGAGTGGCGGCCGCCAGGCTTGCGAGCGCACAGAGCCACAACGTCTTGTTTCCCACAGGTGCCTCCTTCACGCCATTCTATTGCGCTACGTCGTCGTTGAGTGGACCCCTCCCTGATGGTCGGGCGTCCGATCGGGGCGGGCCCAGGGGGTACCCAGTCAGCAAGCGGTGTTCATGCCGGCGCCCGTCTCCTCGCGGTCAAGGCACTAGTCCTCCGACTCGCACGCCTCACGCCTGCCCCACCGTTTGATGCTCCAACTCCACCTCCTGGGACCCCTCCGGAACCGCCGCGCCAAACTCGCGAAGCCCAGATAGATCACCGGCGTGGTATACAACGTCAGCAACTGGCTGAAGATCAGGCCGCCCACAATCGTCACGCCGAGCGGGCGCCGCAGCTCCTGGCCCGTACCCGAGCCGAGGGCCAGCGGGACGCCGCCCAACATGGCCGCCATGGTGGTCATGATGATGGGACGGAAGCGCAGCATACAGGCCTGGAAAATCGCCTCTAGCGGCTCCTCGCCCTCCTTGCGCTCCTTCTCCAGCGCGAAATCGATCATCATGATGGCATTCTTCTCCACGATGCCGATCAGCAGCACGATCCCGATCAGGCCAATCACGCTCAGCTCCATCTTGCACACCATCAGGGCCAGCAGGGCGCCCACGGCGGCCGACGGCAGCTTGGAGAGAATCGTGATCGGGTGAATGTAGCTTTCGTAGAGCACACCAAGCACGATATACACCGTCACCACCGCCGCCAGAATCAGGATCGGCTCATTGGCCAGCGAAGTGATAAAGGCCTTGGCAGTGCCCTGGAAATCGGTCTGGGCGGCACTCCCGGCTCCCTCATCTCCCTAGCGGAATGCTCAACTCGATCTCCGTCCCCTGCCCCGGCGCGGAATCCAGCCGCAATGTCGCGTGCATCTCCTGGGCGCGATACCGCAGACTCTTGAGCCCCTGCCCCTGGCGCACGCCCTGCGGATCGAAGCCGCACCCGTTGTCGCGAACCGACATCCGGAGCACTCCTCCCGCCGCGCCGACCTCCAGCCGCACAGCGCTGGCCCCGGCATGGCGCGCCGAATTGGTGACCACCGCTTTGAAGAACAGGATGGCGTGACGCCTTAAATTGGTGCAATTACACACTGAGCTGGTCGTCCGATGGCGCGAGGCTCGCCGGCCGTCGGTTTCGAGCATGGTATAGGCTGTCTGCCGCATGCGCAGAACCAGGCCGGAGAGCCGGTCCTCCCGGGGGTCGACGGTCCACACGATATCCGACATGGCCGCCCGCAACGCCCGCGCACGTTCCGCCATGCGATCCAGGAGTTCCACCGTTCGAGGCCGCTCCTGGCGCTTGGCGACTTCGCTGAGAATCGCGATCTCCGCCAGCCCCGCAGCCGCCCGCCACGATCAGCAGCAGCAGGAACCAGACGCGCTTCCAGACCGGCGGCAGCACTCGGAATTCGAGCGACGCTTCCTGCGCGTTCGTCTCTCCAGCTTAGTTGACGCTGCGCACCGCGAAACGGTAGCGGCCTGGTGCCAGGCTGGCGAAAAGCACCGAGTGATTCTCCGCCGGTTTGCTCCAATCCGAGCCTGCGCCCTCCAGCCGGTATTGGTACTGCAGCCGCTCGCCGGCTGCGAAGTGCAGCGCACGGAACTCGATCTCCACGCTACGCTGTTCGGGCGTAAGGTCCACTCCGTCGGCGGTCCCGCCCAAATATCGCCGCGCGAGTCCTCGAAAATGCTCAAGGCCGCGAGGTACGGCAGTCCGTCCTTCTCCCCGTAAATGCGTCTGGCCGGTCTTCCCGCCAGACGGCACGGGTCGTCTGCGGCGGGATAACGCACCACGCCCGCGTCGCTGACCGTCCACCATTCGCCGGCGCGGTTCTGGAGAGCGATCTGGCCCTGTCCCCAGCCCATCGTGGTCGCGGGCATGGGCAGCGGGAGGCGGATCGGTTCGAACCGGTTTCCCCGGAACTGGTTCAGCGTCAGCGAGCCAATTATTCCGATCACGGCATAGAGATCGCCGCTCCGGCTCTCCACCATCCCCTGCACAGGCCGTGCATCGGTAAAAAGCTGGAATGGGCCGCTCGCGATCCGAACCACACCCAGCGTGCCGGCGCCCAGCCACAGATTGTGCTCTGCGTCCTCTCCCAGCGCAGGGACGTCCCGAATGGGGAAGGTCTCGGTGGGCGGATAAAGACGGAAGCGCTCGGTCCGGGGTGCATCGGGGCGGAACCGGACCAACCCGCTCCTCGCGCCTATCCAGATATCGCCATTGCCGGCGAGATGCAAAGCGTTAAGCACGGGTTTCTCGATCCCGACGGGGTGGACCTCGTCCAAGATGACCGCGGGCGGCTCGGTGTCGGTGCGTACGCCGAGGAGTCCGGTGCCTGCACTTGCTGCCCACAGCCGTCCGCGCCGTCAACTACCATCGATTTCGCCCCCTTCCCAACGGAGCGCTCAATCAGCCCGCCGGGACGCCTCCGGAAGACTCCTATGGAGGCGCCGATCCAGATTGCGGCGCGGGTCTTCGGCGAGCGATTTCACTTCAATCCCGCCGGACGCGTCCAGCGCCACCAGCTCCGCGCGAGCGCCCGTTGCAGCGGACGAAAACGGAAAAGTCCCCCGTCTGTTCCGCACCAGATGGTTCCTTCGTGATCTTCGAGTAGGGCGTTCACGGTATTGGACCGGAGGCCGTCTCCTAGGCGGACGCTCTCGAACCGCGGGCTATCCCGGCGGCCGGGCCGGAATCGCGCCAGGCCGCCGCCGGCGGTCGCGAACCAGTAGTCGCCCCCGCGTGTCTCGAGCATATCCGCTACCGCCCGGGCCGGAAGTCCGTCCCTGGTTCCGTAATTGGTGAAACGGCCGCCGTCGAACAGAGAGATCCCTTCTACCGTGCAGAACCACAGGTAAATCTTGGAATCCCGGTAGATCTTCACGACCCAGTTGCGGACCAGGCCGTCCTGGGTCGTGAAGATGCGGAACGGGAGCTGCTGCGCCCCGGCAGCCAGGCATAGCAGAAGGCAGACGAAAAAGCGGCGCACCATCCGGGTTTTCAGAATACCCCAAAACGGGGCAGCGTGCGAAAACTACATGTTTATGCAGCTTCCGCTTCAGGCGGTTACCCCTTACAATGTGTTCGGCTGCCGGCGAGAGCACGCAAGAGTGCCGGAGCTGAGACACTTGGGGCGGCAGGCGGAATGAAACCGAATACAATGCGGGAGCACGCGCATATGCCTCTTCCTATTGCCGCTCGTCTTGCCCTACCTCCCCAGCCACTCCCGAAATCGTTCCGGTAAATTCGCCCGTAGAGGCAAAAAAGACGGGGTTGTGGAGGGCGTCGGCCAACACCGGCCGCACCGTCTCGGTCAAAGTAATGATGCCGAACGCACCCTTGAAACGGCCGGTTCCACCAGTGATTTCACTGCTGTCCAAAACAGCCACAAAAATAGCGGCCCGTGTTGAGAACGGGGGCTTTGCTTCGCGGGAAGGAGGATTTTGAGGTTGAGGTCTATCCCTGTATGTTAGCCGCCTCCTGTCCAAAAGCGTGACCGTTCGAGTAGGACGGGGTTGGTGCTGCAAACAGTGTTGAGGCGGGCCGGCAGCCAATTCAGTGCTTTTGACCCTACCCGAGAGTCGT
>JAIQFL010000273.1 GCA_020073365.1 Terriglobia bacterium
CAAAGACTGAACGGCGTCCTGCAGAGCCTCACGAGCCGGAAGAAAGGAGTGTCATCCACCTGGTCTTGGTGTACCCAATTTCAGGATCATCTTGCATTGGAAACGATTCCTAATTTCAGGATCATCCTTGGATTGGAAAATGCTGCGGGAACGCGGGCCGTGTACGCGGGCCGCGGAAGCGGTTAATTTCGTGAACTCGATCGTCGTTTGCCCGCGCGTTCGGCAAACAGGCTACAATGCTGTCTTGCAGGCCCCTCCGACATGCGCTTCTTGAAACGACCCCTCGCGGACCAAGGGGCGGCCTTGCCGCCCGCCTTGGGCCACCTCGAAATCACCGTGATGGAAATCCTCTGGGACCGCGGCGAGAGCAACGTGCACGATGTCGTCCAGAAACTGGACCGTCCCCTGGCTTATACCACGGTGATGACTACCCTCGACCGGCTCTTCAAGAAAGGTCTGCTGGCCCGCCGCAAGTCGGAGCGGGCGTTCTTCTATTCGCCAAGCTTATCGCGCCGGGAATGGGAGCACAAGCGCGCCGGCGACTTCGTGGCCGGCTTCCTGGCCGGTCCGCAACCCTCCAGCGAATTACTGATCTCCTGCCTGGTCGAGGCCGTCGGCCAGCAGGATGAAGCGCTGCTCGACGAACTGGAACGGAAGATCCGTATCAAACGCAAGGAGCTGTGCCGTCGGGGGAAATCGTGACTCTCCCTTATCCGATGCGGCTGTTGTGCCTCTGCCTGGCTGCGTTTTTCCTAGTCCACCTGGCGGTGGGGCTGGTAGTCCTTGCCATCCAAACCGCGGCCGTGCGCATGACGGAGCGGGCCACGCCGCGTTCGGCTGCGCGCTGGCTGCTGGCTCTGCGGCTGTTTCCGCTGGCCTGCTCGCTTTTTGTGGTGGCCACTCTCTGTGTGCCCAGCTATTTGTGGTTGGAACCCGAGGCCACCGCTGAGGAGGTAGGCTTTGTCTGTCTCCTGTCGGCTCTCCTCGCGGTGGCGGTCTGCGGCGTTTCGATCGCGCGCGGACTGCGCGCCGGCGTCCAGTCAGTTTGCTATATCAACCGGTGCCAACGCGCCGGAATCAGGACGCGCGTGCTGGAAGACCCCTCGCCAGCTTGGGTCATCGAAGGCGGATCGCTGATGCTCGCCGGAATCATGCACCCGCGGATCTTCATCCCGCGAAAAGTGATGAGCTCGCTTTCCGCGGATCAGTTAGGGGCCGCCCTGCGGCATGAAGGCGCCCATCGGGTTTCGCGCGACAATCTGAAGCGCCTGCTCATCCTTCTGGCGCCCGGCATCTTCCCGTTTTGCCGCGGTTTTGAAACGCTGGAGCGCCACTGGGCCAGGTTCACGGAATGGGCCGCCGACGATCGTGCCGTGGATGGAGACACCCGCCGTTCGCTCTCGCTGGCCGCGGCGCTGGTCCGGGTTGCCCGGCTGGGTCCGGCCTCGTATCCATCGCCCGCGATCGGCTCGCTACTCGACCCTGGCCGGGACCTCGCGGCACGCGTGGACCGGCTGCTGCACCTGTCGCCGCCAGCCCGGAAATCCGAGCGCCGGATGCCTGTCGCCGCCGCCGCCGCGGCTCTCGCGGTGACCGGGTTGCTGGTGGTGGCGCTGCAACCCGCCACGTTTTACTCCGTGCATCGCCTCCTCGAACACCTGATCCACTGACGCCCTGCACGCCGCGGGCGGCGCTGCCTCAGTTCAAAGACGGCCGGGCCGAACCCCCAAGAAGCGAGCTGCCCTGGTTGACAATGGTGTGCGTTCCCTCATTGCCACCCCACGAAAACAGAAAAGAGACCTGAGGTATTCCGCCGAGCCGCAACGTTAGTCCGCTAGAAAAGCTGTGCACCCAGTTACTGGACCCCAGGCCACCCCTGGTTAGAGCTACTTTTCCTTCATCTACCATGAAGGTAAAACCCAGCGGGCCCCAGATGGAGTGTTCAAAGCTCTGCCGGAACAGAAGCACATTCGGCGCGCGAAAGCGGTAGTCCTGATAGCTGGTGAGCGATGCATTGCCATTAACATCCGACCCGCCAATTGTGGGTTGGAAATAGAAGGGCACGACGTCGCCTCCAGGTGTCATGGACAGCGCCAGGAAAAACCGAAGCCCGAAACTCCCCTGTAGATCCCGAGTGATTGCCTTGCAATCGCTCGGTTTCTTGCTCTTGTCGGCCATGCATGCGTCGTACTGGGCTTTCTTATCCAACGTGCATTCGGGGTGTTTGGGATCCGTGACCAGCGAGCACTCATCCGGGCCGTTGGCGTCCCTGGGTAGCAACCACCGGGTCGTCGCGGAATGGAGTGCGAACTGATTTGACAAATCAACGGTCAGCCGCTGGAACGAGAATGTCGAGTCTCCGGGGGCAACGTATTGCCGGTAGGCCAGGTCGTAGTTCAGACGGACAACATCGTTGGCAAGCACGGGGTGCATCCGGATGCCCTCACCGAACTGGATAAACGAAGGTTGATGGGTGAGACCCGGAGCGGCGGCTTCCGTGTAGACCTGCTCGATGGACGGACTGGGCTGGCCGTCGCTCGGGCGGATGCTCACGAATCGCCCGTTGGCTTCGCCATAAAGCGCCACATTCAACCGCTGGTTCACGGGTTTGACCCCGCTCGCGCCTACGATTGTCTGACGCATACCGTAAAAGGAACGCCCCGCCTCGTTGGTATTAGGGCCCAGCCCAAAATAAGTGAGCTTATTGAGCGAGATCGTCTGTGCATACAAATTGATCACTGGATGTTCGGGGAGTCCTGTATGGTTGGGTTTGACCTTAGTTCCTTGAGTTCCCATATGAAACCCGATATCCGGCCCGCGCGTGTCCACAAGCTTCATGTAGAAGCCCGCGCGCCATGAGGCGTTGTTCGAGCCAACCGCATCGGCGTTCCAGGTGATCCGCCAGTTTTCGGTATTCTTAAGGCCGACATAGGCAAGTCCGGCCCCGTATCCGTTCTGGGGAGCGATGCTGCCGACGGCGATGTGAAGGGGCTGTCCCGTGAACAGTTGTTCGAAACAGCCCCCAATTTTACTGAAAGTCCCGCAGTTTTCCTTGATCTTATCGAGTTCGCCGGGAGGGTCGATGTTGGTTGGGGCGGGCTGCGGCGGCAGCGTCAGTTGCGCCCAGGCCGTTCCCGCTGCGGCTAAGATAAGAACGAACAGGATGTGTCGCACATGTCCTCCGTCACTTGCTCTTCCTCTTTGCCGGCCTCTTCTTGGCGGTGGCTTTGGCCTTGATGCCCTTCCGGGGTTTAGAGGCACTCTTCTTGCGTGGCTTCCTGGCGCCCTGCGGATGCAGCTTTGCTGTTACCTTCTGAATATACTCGCTGGCCTGACGCTCGGTCTTAAGTGTGTTGATGTCGATATTGGTCTGGCTGCGCTTCGGAAGCGACTTTTCGGCTTCTTGCAGATGCTTCAGTTGAAACTCGATTAAGCTCGAAATCGGACGGTCGTGATCGTAGGCGTCCTCCTCCGTCTTCGGAACACTGACGACAAAGGCATATGTCTTCTTCATGATGTCCCTCACAAATCGAAGACCACGCAGTCATTGTCCGGACGCAACTGGTCGCCCAACAAGTCATGAAACGTGCCGGCGGCCTTTTCGCGGTCGGTGCGTTGGTCGTAGTTCTTCAGGAAATAGGTGGTCACGGTAGCGGGAATGGAGGCGTGCTCGAAAATGCGCGCGTTGGCGGGATCTTCGGTGCCGGGCACCACGGTTCCCCTGGCAATGTAGGGCGACACCAGAACCGCGGGCACCCGCACTCCCAGGCGGTCGAAGGCGAAGGCCGCGCCAGTCCCCGTAGCCGCAGGCTGCGCGACATACCCGTCCTTTCGGCAGGCTGGCGGCACCACGTGATCGTAAATCCCGCCATGTTCGTCGTAGACGATTACGAGCGCGGTACTTTCCCAAAGTTCCTGATTGGTACGGATGGCGTTGTACACCATGGCGATGAATCTCTCGCCCTCCCTGACGTTGTGGTCCGGATGCTGATCCGATGCCAGGAGTTGCCCGCCGCCGGGTCCTGGATGGTCGCTGTAGTTGGGTTCGATGAAACTGTATTCGGGTAGCTTTCCGGACTGGCAGTCCCCCACAAATTGGCCGTAGGTCGCGAAGAGTTTCGGTTGATTCGTCAGTAGATTCACAATCTCCATGGTCGAGCTCTGCTGGTCATAGTAATAGATCTTAGCCGTGTGGCCCGCCTTCACCATCCGCTCGTAAATGCTCAAGATCGGATCGGTGATATAGAAAATGTTCATATCCACCTGTCCGAACGATGTTCCGTAGTGAGCAAACGCCCGGTTACAGATCGTCGGTCCGGGAATCGAAGAGAACCACCCATTGAAAACGGCGAACTCCGTGGCCAGGAGGGAAAGCACCGGCACTTTTTCCGGGGGAAAGTAGTACATGATCGCGTGGGAGCCATTCAGATCAGTGCCCTGCGTGGCGTAGCTCCTGATGAATCCCTGCATGTTGGCGACCCGGCCGGGGTCCCGTGCCCCGCCGAAGATCTGGAGATCCACACCGGGAAAATGGTGATCCGGGTCGTGCGCGAGCTGGCCCTGGAATTTGGCGAGCGGCTGAACCTGTACCATGTTGCCGTTTGTATCGGGATTCGATTCGTCGCCGTTGAGGCCGTTTATCTTGGGATTCTTCTTCTTTAATCCGCCCAGCATGTGGTCAAAGGAACGGTTCTCCATCATCAATACGACGATGTGTTTCAGATTGTCCAGTCCGGCACTCATACGTGGCTCCTATGGCGATCAGAACGAGTACTCCGGGGACAATATCTGTCTGAGCCCCCGGCTCGCGATCTTAGGGCGGGATACCACTGCAAGGATCCCTTGAGATCAGAGTATACACGATGCCACCCCCAAAGGGTGGTCCCAGCCGGACCTTCGGCCGGCAATTGTTTAATTGTCTACGTATTCTGTCTAGCCGGCGCAAGCTGGTAACTATCTGCCTGGCGGTGCTGCCGTTCTCTCTATGTGAAATGGTGACTGAACTAAGTCGACCGTTTCACAACGCGGCGGAAGAACGAGAGATCGGCGTGATCGCAGGGCAGAACATCCGAATTCCTCTTCACGCCCCTGGCCCTCCGCTTCCCGCCAACTACGACCGGTGGTAGTAGCCGCTGCCGTGAATTAACCTATGGGGTATTCATAGAGGACTATGTCTCGACTTTCCGCATGTTTGACGCTATTGTCGTTGACCGTCTGCCTGCCCGCGCAGACACCCGACACGGCCACCATCCACGGACAGGTTACCGACCCCAGCCATGCCGCGGTTGCCGGCGTGCAGGTCATCGCCAGGAACGCACAAAACGGCCTCGAGCGGACCTCACAGACCGACTCCTCGGGCAACTTCTCGCTGCCGGGGCTTCCCATCGCGGGCAAGTACGACATCACCGCCAACAAGCCCGGCTTCGCCGAGGGCCACCTTGGCGATGTCACGCTGGCCGGCGGGACCACCGCGGAGATCAACCTCCAGCTCAACGTGGCCGCGGGCCAGACCCAGGTCACCGTGACCGGCGTGGTGGGCGAAGTGCGCACCGACCAGCCCCAGTTGGGCGTTCACCTGAGCGAAAGCCAGATGCAGGAGACGCCCCTGCTCAACCGCAAGATCACCTACCTGCCGCTCCTGAACGCCGCCAACCGTCCGGCCATCAACCAGGGCGACGTCTTCATGAACCAGAACCTGTTCACCACCAACGGCGCGGGCCGCCGCCAGACCACCTTTGTTGTGGACGGCAGCACCGGCAACGATAGTTGGGGTCGCCAGACCACCTTCAGCACTCTACCTCTCGACTCCCTGCAGGAGATGGCCGTGCTCGCCAACGCATTTTCAGCCGAATTCGGCGGATCCACCGGCAGCGTCGTCAACATCATCACCAAGAGCGGGGGCAGCCAGTTTCACGGGAGCCTGATGGAACTGTGGCGTCCCGCCGCCACCGAGGCGGCGCTATCGGGTTTCACCTCCACCAACGCCGCCAGCGGTAACGATTGGACCAACGACACGCTCGGCCAGTCGGCGGCGGCCCTCTCCGGGCCGCTCTCGTCTCGCACCCACTTTTCCCTGGCCGGCGAATTCAGCCGCGAAGACCGGGCCTCTCCCATCATCTCGCCCATCGCTCCCGGCAGTTTCGTGGGGCACTACCGCGGTTGGCTGGCGTTTCTCCGCCTCGACCATCAAATCAATGACAAGAACAACCTGTTCTTCCGCGGCGATGTCGATGGCTTCCACGACACCAATCCTAACGGCGCTGTCGGCGGCAACAGTCTCCCCTCGGTGGATCGCGTGTTTCGCCGGCGTACCTATTCCGAGGAGTTAGGCGAGACGGCGGTTGTGAGCCCCACCCTGATGAACAACATCCGGCTGCAATTTCAACTGGCCTCCCCCATCACCCAGTTCGACCCCGTGATCTACGGCACGCAGTACCAGGTCCCCATCTCCACGGGAGGCACCTTCACGACCGGGACTTCCCAATCGGCCCTGCTCCTGAACCGCCAATACCAGGCCGCCGACACGCTCTCGGTCGTTCGCGGCAGCCATCAACTGAAGTTCGGCGCCGACGTGCTGGCGGTCCACACCGGCGGCAACAGCAAGGAGTTCGGTGGGCCCATCTACCTCGGTCAATTCATTTACAACACCTGCACCCAGCCGCTCTCCGTGTGCGAAGGCAGCAACTACCTGGGAAATATCGCCAACGTCAGAAGCTATACCCAGAGTTATGGGGTCGCCAATTACACGGTCAACGACACGCTGTGGTCCCTCTTCGTGCAGGACGATTACCACGTGGCGCGCAACCTGACCGTGAACCTGGGCCTGCGTTACGAGCAGCAGACCTTCACCGATTCGCGCCACAACTTTGCGCCGCGAGTGGGCTTTGCCTATAACCTGCGCGGCGACGGAAGGACTGTGATCCGCGGCGGCTTTGGCATCTACTATTCGCAGATCGTCGACAACTCCCAGGCCAATTACGCTCTCACCGGGCCGACCGGAGTGTTCAACTATACCGCCGCCCCCGGCCAGATCGGCTTCCCCACCAGCGTGGCGGCGGCCCCTCTTCCCACCTTCCCCGCGGGCGCGCCGGTACCTTTGCGCAGCCTCTACATCCGTCCCGGCGACAGCGCCTACTACGACCAGTTTTTCCCCACCAGCACATTGATCGGCTACCCGAACGCTTTGCTGAACCCTTACTCGGAACAGTGGACTTTCGGCATCGAACGCCGCCTGGCTTCAGACTGGGTGTTGAGCGTGGACTACGTGGGCTCCCACACCACTCGCATCAATCGCCCGCGGGATGTGGACCCACCCACGCCCTTAATCCGAACCGCACCCGGACAGATCCGCACCGCCCAGGCCGCCAACTGCACGCGCCCGTATTGGATCGCGTGGTACAGCCAGCACGGACTCACCTGCAACACCGCCGCGGCCACCAATCCCCAGCCGCCCTACGCCGTCATCCAGAGCGACGTGAACGATGGGTACGCCAACTACGACGCCCTCGACGTGAACCTCACCCATCGTTTCAGTCGCCGCCTGTCCATGTTGGCCAGCTATACCTGGTCCCACGCGCTCGACAATGTGGACCCCGATATCCCTGGCCAGAATCCCAACGACGCGAACTTCACCGGCCGCGTGGAATACGGCAACGCCATCTTCGACCAGCGCCACCGCTTCGTGCTGAGCGGTCTCTACGTGTTGCCTCTGAAGATCGACTTCGGCGGTCTGTTCACAGCCGCCTCGGGCCTGCCCTTCAACATCGTGACCGGAACCAACAACAGCGGGGACACTGGCGCCACCACCGATCGCCCGGTGATCAACGGAGTGGTGATTGGCCGCAACGCCGGCCGCGGCGGCAACATCTGGGATATATCGCCCTTCCTGGAGCGCCAGTTCACCCTCGGAACCGAGCGCCTGCACCTGTTGGCTCGCGCGGAATGCTTCAACGCATTCAACCACGCGAACTTCGTGGGCTACAGCGGCACCTACGGCAACGGCGCGACGGCGGGCCCGGGATTCGGAGCTCCCCTGGTGGGCATCACCAATCAGCTTCCCGCGCGCTCGATGCAGTTTTCGGTGAAAGTGACGTTTTAAGCTGGCGGGCATTCGGCGCGTGAGAAAGGAACGCCCGCAAGCGTGGCGAGGCAGGCGGAACCGCCTGCCCCACCTCTGAACAGTGGCGCAGGCGGTTTGGCCTGAGAATGCCGGCTAAAGACCGGCTGACAGACGACGAAACCCGATCGTCTGTCCCACGGCCGTCTCGGCTAATTCAGCAGGCCGGGTGCGCAACCGAGATCCTGTTCCGCGATCTTTCGGATGGAAGCGGCCTCGAATTGCTGGCCTCTGCGGAGGTAATTGCCGATCACGTTGCGCGACGCCGCGCAGATGTCGCCGTGCACCAGCGGGCAATCCGGGTTGAGGCTGGGCGTGCCACCCTGACGTGTGACGGCACAACCTTGGGGATCGATCTGCCCGTACAGCTCTACCAGCGTCGCAGCCAGTTCTACCCGATTCGGATCCATAGCCAGCGCTTCCACCAGAGCCATGGCGGCCTTGCGCGGATCGCCGGCAGCGCGATAGGCCGACGCCAACTCCTCCAGAAGCTCTGGCGCCGACTCCAACGCCCGCCCGCGCTCGAACGCGGCAATGGCGTGCGGCGTGTCCGAGAGGCGCAGGTAGGCGCGGCCCAGGTCCAGGTACAGCTTGCTGGGCAGCGAAGTGAGGCCGGGCTTGCCCCGCCGTGCGTTTTCCGCCCGAAATCGTTCGTCCGACGCGAGCTCGATTCTCTCGCTGCGCAAAAGTACGTTCAACGATTTCCGGTACCAGTAGAGCGCCTCCGATCTTGCTGAAGCCTTGCCAGCCGCGTCTCTGGATGCCAGTCTGTCTCCCAGGTTACGGTAGAAAATGCCCGCGTCGTGGTATGCGCCCGGTGCGTTCTGAGAATCCGGCAACCCATCGAGTATCGCCAGCGCGCGGTCCGCGTAACGAATGGAACGGACCACATCTTCCTGGGTGGCGGGGAATGTGTTGGCGGCCGCGCTCATGTTGGCTTTGTAACTGCCCGGAGCGGCCTCGGCGGCGCTGAGCCAGAATCGTTGCGGGTCGAGCCAGTCGCCGTTCCGGTTGTAGGTGCGGGCGGCCAATCCGATCAGAAGGACAGCCAGACCTGCGCCCGCAACATACCGGTAGGCCGGTTGGCCTGCCGGCACGCGCCGCCAGAGCGCGTGAAACGCCCAGACCACGGCGACCGCAAAACCCACCGACGGAAGATACAGAAAGCGCTCTCCCATGATGGCGCCGATCAGAATCAGGAGATTCGAGGTGGGCGAAAGTGTGGCGAAAAAGAAAGCCACGGCGAAGAGCACGGGCTTCCGGCTCCGCCAGGAACGGATGGCCACCACCGCGGCGGCGGCACAACCGACCAGGGCCGCGAAGGCCTTCCAATCTTCCCAGTTGCCCAACCCCCAGCCGAACAGGGGGACCGCATTGTAGCCGTAATCCCACGATAGCCGCGCCGGCCATACCAGCAGTCCGAAATACCGGCCGATCACCTTGATGGCGGTGAGCCGCGCGGTCCAGAATCCAGCTCCCAGCAGCGGGTTCTCGTAGAACGGCGTGGCCAGGTGGGAAGCATCGGCGAGCACCTGGGACCGCACGTACAGGTAGACGAGACACGGGATAGCCGCGGCGGCATAGCTCGGAATACGAGACCGCCAGGAGGCCGCTCGTCCAAACGTGAAGTCGTAAATCGCCAGGACCGCCACCAGTACGATGGCGCTCTCCTTGGAGAAAATGCCGGCCGCCGCGGCCAGCCCGATGGCCGCGAGCCATACGGCCTTCCGCACACCCGTAGCCTCGAGCGCCTTGCGATGGCACAACAAAGCAGCAAGCACGCTGAATGCCGCCAGCATGTCCGAACGGCCTACAATGTTGGTTACCGATTCCGTCAACACGGGATGCAGCGCCCACAGGGCGCTCAGCAGCAGGGCGGCCGGAATCTGTTCGAAAATCGCCAGCCCCAGGGCATATACCAGCACGATGTTCACGGCGTGCAGAATGAAATTGAGCCAGTGATATCCGTACGGATCCGCGCCATCGCCTAACACCGCGTAGTTGAACAGGAACGACAGCGTAGTCAGCGGACGATACAGCCCATTGCTGGCCGTCTCCCAATACTGCCCGGTCAGGATGCGGTGAAGCTGGACTGGTGTCACCGCCTGGACGCGGGCATCCTTGAGGATGATCTCGTCGTTATCCAGCAGAAACGGCGCATGGAACGAATTCGCGTACGCGAGGAATGTAAAGCCGATGACTGCGGCCAGGAGCAGCGCATGTTTCACGGCCGGCCGCGCCGCGATGGGGGTTACCCCGATCGCGCCGGTGGGGCGCCGGCTCTTCGCGTTCTTGGGGAACGCCTTACCCCCTGGTGCCCTGTCGCGTTTCAATCTCGCCTGCCTTGAGGAGTAACGTTAGTTCGAGTGGGCCATCTTCCACAGCCACAGGGTGGCAAGTCCCACAGAATAGAGGTGTAACCGATACCATTCTAATCCCGGCTGGCCGGCTCGGGCCCCGCCGAGTGCCTGCACCCGATTCGTAGCCCGCCAAGCACCGAGACGAGTCTCGGCGCGGCAAGGACGAGTGCTTACGCGCACCTACAGCACCACCCGCTCATCCCCGTCCCGGCGCGTGACGCGCTCCCGATCCAGAAACTCCAGCAGCGGAATCGCGTACTTGCGCGAGATTCCCGTCCATTCCTTAAACGCTCCCACGTTGAAGCGTTCCGATCTCCGCGCCGCCAGCATCTGCCGCAGTTTCTCCAGCGCCGCCTGGTGAAACACCAGTTCCTCGGTGATCCGCACCAGCCGCTTCTCGCGCAGCAGGATGTCGAGCAGCCGCCGCGCCCGTGCCGGCTCCACAGCCGATTTCGCCAAAACCTCAGCCAGCGCGGGAGTGGCCAGCCCCGCCTCTTCGAAGGCGCGCTCGATCGCCGCCCGCGCCTTCTCCTCCTCCTCCTTCAGCACCACCACGTGTCCGCGAGAGCGCACGGTCTCGCCTTCCACCACCACCTCCTTCGCGTCTGCCAGCAGCGCGTCCATCACAAACGGCGGCACCCCCGGCAACTCGCGGCTGCGCAAGTCCTGTTTGGCGATGCCCGGCACCAGCGGCTGTTTCACGTGAAACAGGCGGACGGCTTTCACCAGGCGGTCGCGCGCCGATTGGAACCAGGCGCGGTCCACGTACCACGGTTGCGGCTGCGCGATCGCCACCAACCCCGAGGCCGCGCCCGCAATCTCGCGCTCCAGCATTCCGGTACGCGCTACCAGCTCCGCCATGCCCACGCCGAATTCCGACTCCCGAACCAGCAGGCCGACCTGCGCCGCCCGGTCTCCGGAAGCCAGCACGTCGAGCCGCGCGCTCACATCCATGCCCTTGCGATACCGGCGCTCTCCCAGATCCACCACTACACCGCCGCCGATAGTCACCACCGGGGAGAACATCCGGATGATGAAGCGGTCTCCCGGCAGCAGCAGCGACGGGTCGCGGAGCACCACGCGCGCATACGCCGTGCCGCCCGGCTTCAGTACCGCCGCGCCCCCCAGCAGCCTGACTTCCGCTTCCATCTCCGCCGTGCCGGAATGGAAGTGCACCGGCGCCCGATGCTTAAGTGGTTTCGCCGACCGCAGAAGGTCCAGCCGGCAGTCCACCTGCTTCACGGCCCGAAACCGCCCCGGCTCGGAGAGCACATCGCCGCGCGCCAACTCCGCCGGCTCAATGTCCGCCAGGTTCACGGCCGTGCGCTGGCCCGCCACCGCGCGCTCCGCTTTGGACCCGTGCACTTCCACGCCGCGAACCCGCAGCCGCCGACCCGCCGGGTAAACTTCCACCTCCTGTTCCTTCTGTACGGATCCGGAAATCAGCGTGCCCGTCGCCACCGTGCCAAACCCCCTCACGGAAAATACGCGGTCGATCGGCAGCCGGAAATGGCCGGCCGCATTCTTCTCCGGCACCGACGCCGCCGCCCGCTTCAGAGCTTCCCGCAATTCGTCCAGCCCCGCACCGGTCACGGAGCTCACTGCCACCGCCGGCGACCCTTCCAGGAAAGAGCCCGCCACCAGCTCATCCACTTCCAACCGCACCAGCTCCAGGATGTCCGGATCCACCAGGTCCGCCTTGGTGAGCGCAATCACACCTCGGGGAATCCCCAGCAACCGGCAGATATCGAAGTGCTCGCGCGTTTGCGGCTTGATGGATTCGTCCGCGGAAATGACGAACAGCACCAGGTCGATTCCTCCCACGCCCGCCAGCATGTTCTTGATGAACCGCTCGTGCCCCGGCACGTCCACGAAGCCCAGCCGCAGCGCAGGGGTCAACTGGAGGTGCGCGAATCCCAGGTCGATGGTGATGCCGCGCCGCTTTTCCTCCTCCAGGCGGTCCGCATCAATGCCGGTCAGCGCTTTGACCAGCGCGGTTTTGCCATGGTCGATGTGGCCTGCCGTGCCTACGATGATGTTCTTCATGTCGCTTGTTACAGTGTAAAAGCGCTGGTCTTGCCTCTGCTGGCCCTGGCGGCTCTCGTCACCGGCTCGCGGGTCTATTGCGTCCTCACCATCATCGCAGCCATGCGTTACCGGGCGGTGCGGCCGGAAGCTACGGGCAAGCGAATGCTGGCCAAAGGGCCGGCATGCCCGTCAGTATTCTGAAACCGCTGGCCGGCGAGGATGATTCGACGGGATGAACTTCGCGCTCGGTCCCACCATCGTCACCCGTCGCGAGACTCTGCTCCGCATCGGCGTTTTCGACGCGGTGAAGGATTACCTGGTCGAGGACTTCGTCATGGGAAAGCTGGCCGCGGATTTGTATCGCGTGCAGCACTGTGGCTCACGCTGAAAGCAGCATCTCCCGAACTGGCCGCCGAATTTCCCGGCGTGCCCGCCCCGAAATCTCCGTACAATAGACCTGAATGAATCGTCTCGAAGAACTACGCCGCCGCCACGAGGCTGCCGACCAGGGCGGGGGCCCGGAGCGCCGCGCCCGCCAGCACAAGGAAGGCAAACTGTCCGCTCGCGAGCGCATCGAACTCCTACTGGACGAGAACTCCTTCGAGGAGCTCGACAAGCTCGTCACCCACCGCTGCCGCGATTTCGGCATGGACGAGCAAATCGTTCCCGGCGACGGTTTCGTCACCGGCTACGGCCGCATCCACGGGCGCTTCGTATACGTCTTCGCGCAGGACTTCACCGTCTTCGGCGGCTCCCTCTCCGAGACCAACGCCCTGAAAATCTGTAAGATCATGGACCTGGCGCTCAAGACCGGAGCGCCCGTCATAGGCCTCAACGATTCGGGCGGTGCGCGGATCCAGGAAGGCGTCGTCTCCCTCGCCGGCTACGCCGACATATTCCTCCGCAACACCCTCTCCAGCGGCGTGGTCCCCCAAATCTCCGCCATCATGGGCCCATGCGCCGGGGGCGCCGTCTACTCACCCGCCATCACCGATTTCGTCTTCATGGTGGACCACACCAGCTATATGTTCGTCACTGGGCCCGACGTCATCAGGACCGTCACCCACGAGGACGTCACCAAGGAAAAACTGGGTGGCTCCACGACCCACAACTCGGTCAGCGGCGTGGGCCACTTCATCGCCGCCGATGACGCCGAGTGCCTGCGCATGATCCGCGAGCTGCTTACCTACCTGCCGCAAAACAACCGCGACGACCCGCCGCGCCGCGCCACCAATGATCCCAGCGACCGCATGGATGCCGCGCTCGACAGCATTGTCCCGCAGGAATCCAACCTCCCTTACGACATCAAGGATGTCATCCATCGCGTGGTGGACGATGGCGAGTTCTTCGAGGTGCACGAACACTGGGCCAGGAATATCGTGGTCGGATTCGCCCACATGGATGGCCGTTCCATCGGCATCGTGGCCAACCAGCCGGCCTTTCTGGCCGGTTGCCTGGACATCAATTCCTCGGTGAAGGGCGCTCGCTTCGTGCGTTTCTGCGACGCTTTCAATATTCCGATTCTGACCTTCGAAGACGTGCCAGGCTTCATGCCCGGCACCGATCAGGAGTTTGGCGGCATCATTCGCCATGGCGCGAAACTGCTGTACGCCTTCGCCGAAGCCACCGTGCCGAAAATCACGGTGATCACTCGCAAGGCCTACGGCGGCCCGCGCTTGGTCCTGCCCTCGTGCCGGCCCCGCTTGGCGCCGGTCTGCTGGCTTCTCCTGCGGCCTGCGACTCGCCCGCTGGATAATAGAGCTGCCCATCTGGCACCTCAGTTCTGGGCCGACGGCCGGATTCGAACTGACCATTGTCGGAACATTGGTCGCCCGTGCCCTTCGGCTGCGGGTTGGCTGTGCGGGACACCGCCGCCCCGAGGGCGGGCCCGGGCGCTTCCGGCAGCATGACCGCCCGACCGCCTCTTTTCGCGGCTGTCACTAGAAACTAGCGGAATTGTGGGATCGTGTAACGCGCCGCGCGCCGTCGCCCGCAAGTACCTATCCAATTGGGTTGATAAAGGATCAGGTCGAGGGGCTTGAATTATCCGGGCCATGCTCTCCCGATGTGGATGATTTGCTGCGCATATAATAATTTGTGGCAGACGACATCGGATTCGATTGGGACGAAGCGAACATTGCACACATCGCCCGCCATGGAGTGACACAGGAAGAAGCCGAAGAGGTGATTGAAAACGATCCCCTTGAACTGAAGCCGCAGCTAATCGAAGGCGAGGAGCGGTTTCCGAACATCGGCCTCACGGACACCGGCCGGTGGCTGGTCGTCGTCCTCACCGAACGCGGAACCAAAGCCCGGGTCGTTACCGCGTTTGAGGCGGACAAGGATTTGATCGCGCTTTACATCCGGGAGAAGTGGGGAAAACAATGATAGAAAAACCCAGCATTCCGAACTTCAGCAGCGAAGCCGAAGAGGCGGATTGGTGGTACGCGAATCGGGAGTGGCTCACCCAGGAGTTTCTGCAAGCTGCAAAGGAAGGGAGGCTGAAGAAGGGATCGACCGTAATGGAACGTCTGCGGGCGCGGCAATCGACTTCGTTGACCGTACCGCTTTCCTCTGACGAGTTCGCGAAAATTCACGATCTCGCTCAACGGCGCGGCATGGAGGACGCGATGTATGCGCGAGACCTGCTCCATAAGGCGTTAGACCGCGAAGAGGAACAGGAACGCCGGGAGGCGGGGTGATGAGATACGCGCTTCCACCACAAGACGGAACGGGCTGCGGTGCCCATGCACCCGACTTGGAGGAGTGCATCGCGTCCGGATCCAGTTTTTGAGGAAACGACCGAACTCATTTTCGGATAGCGTCGCTGTTTCTGCTTCGTGCCCGGGCTGATTGTACGCCCGGTGCACCACTGTGGTTCAGCCCGAAAGCGGCGTCTTCACGCTTCGCCGCCGAATTTCCCGGCGTGCCCGCCCCGAAATCTCCGTACAATAGACCTGAATGAATCGTCTCGAAGAACTACGCCGCCGCCACGAGGCTGCCGACCAGGGCGGGGGCCCGGAGCGCCGCGCCCGCCAGCACAAGGAAGGCAAACTGTC
>JAIQFL010000274.1 GCA_020073365.1 Terriglobia bacterium
GGTGAGGCTCGGCGAAGAGACCGGGCTGATAGCGGGCTACTACGAATCGGGCGATTCGGCTCGCCCCGGATACGGCTGGTTTTTTGGCCGGGACTCGCTGTGGACATCGTACGCCATCAATAGCTATGGCGATTTCGATCTGACCAGGCAGGCACTCGAGTTTCTGGTTCGACGGCAGCGCGCGGACGGCAAAATCATGCACGAATTCTCGCAAACGGCCGGCCTGGTGGATTGGAAATCCACGCCGTATTTCTACGCCGCTGCCGACTCCACGCCCTTGTTCGTCATGGCCATGGAGGATTACGTCAAGACCAGCGGCGACGTGAACTTCCTCACACGCCATTGGGACGCGGTGAAGCGCGCCTATGCCTTCACGAGGGCGCATGACTCCGACGGCGACGGAATTTATGAGAACACCGAAGGCACGGGCTGGGTGGAATCGTGGCCTCCCGGCATGCCGCACCAGGAGATCTATCTGGCGGCGCTCGACCAGCAGTCGGCGGATGCCATTTCGCGGCTGGCTACCGTCATGAACGACGAGGCTCTCTCGGCCGGCGCCCGTCGGAAGGCCGAGGAGATTCGCGCCAAACTCGAATCCGAATATTACGAGGCCGGCGAGCGGTTCTACGCTTTCAGCCGCAATTCCGACGGTGGTCTGGATCACACCGCCACCATCTACCCCGCGGTGGCATGGTGGAGCGGGCGACTGGCCCTCTCGCACGCCGATCGGATGCTCAGCCGCTGGGCATCGCCCGAGTTCTCGACGGACTGGGGAACCCGCGACATCAGTAATGCGACTTCCTTCTACGACCCGATCAGCTACCATCAGGGGTCGGTTTGGCCTCTGTTCACAGGGTGGGTATCGCTGGCGGAGTATCGCGCGGGGCGGGCGCTCGCCGGCTATGAGCACCTGATGCAAAACGCCGGGCTCACGTGGTCGCAGGACCTGGGAGCGGTCACGGAACTGCTCTCCGGCGAGTTTTTCCAGCCTCTGGGTCGCAGCAGCTCGCACCAGGTCTGGTCTTCGGCAATGCTGGTCACACCGGCGTTGCGCGGCCTGTTCGGTTTGGATTGGGACGCCTTGCACCGAACGCTGCGGCTGGCGCCGAATCTGCCGGTTACCTGGGACACGGCGCACCTGCATAACGTGCCGCTCGGCGATTCGCGGGTCGATCTTGACTTTGCGCGCCAGGGTGGGCGGCTGATCATAAGAGCCCGGTCCGCTTCACCCGAAGTCTTCTGCCTGGTCTCGCAGACTGCTCGGCGCGATCAAGGTTGCAGCGGCCCCCCGGCGAGCACGCACGAGCTGGCGTTGCCCCTTCCGGCCGTCGAGACCGGCATCCCCCGCGAGATGCCGCCGCCGGGCTCGCGGACCGTACAGTTGAAGGTGGTTGGCGAACAGCGGGAAGCGAATCGGTATGAACTAACACTCGAGGCGCCCGGCGGCTCGGAGTATGACCTTCCCGTGCGCCTCAATCGGCCGGGTGTGCGGGTGAGCGGCGCGGAATTGGCAGGGTCCAACTTGCGAGTTCGGTTTCCGGCTGGAGATGGCTATCAGCCTGTGTCGGTGGCGTTCACATGGTAAACGCATCAAAATCCCGCCGAGGCCTCAGGGCGTCCCTGTGTACCCTTTTGGTGGCTGCACTGGCGTTTTCACAGACGGCGCCGCAGCCACAACGCCAGCCGATCCTCGACTACATCAAGCAGACTTGGGCTGTGCTGACGCGCTCCAACCGCATGCTGGCATCGGCTGCGGTGGATCCCAAGTTTCAGCCTGGTCCGGACGGGCGTTGGCCGGTCTACGTTGCGCGCGACGAGGATCTGCGACGCATCGAGCAGCAATTACGCCGGGAGATGGCGGCCCTCGATTTTCCGAAAATCGCCCTCCGTTCGCTTCCCGCAGATCCCGCTGGGCTGCGCGAGCAGGGCCTGCTGTATCTGCCGCGTCCTTATGTCGTGCCGGGCGGGCGCTTCAACGAGATGTACGGGTGGGACAGCTACTTCATTCAGGTCGGGCTGCTCCGCGATGGACAGATCGGCCTGGCCAAGGACATGGCCGACAATTTCCTCTATGAAATTCGCGAGTACGGCAGGATTCTCAATGCCAATCGAACCTACTACCTGACTCGGTCGCAGCCGCCATTTCTGACCCAGATGCTGCTCGGCGTCTATAAGAGAACGCATGAACGCAAATGGCTAGAGGGCGCCCTGCCGGCGATCGAAAAATATTACCGGTTCTGGACCTCCGAACCACATCTCACGCCCAAGACATCGCTCTCCCGCTATTACGATTTGGGAGACGGCCCCGCGCCCGAAGTCCTCTCCGCCGAAAAGGACGCGGAAGGCCACACGCACTACGACCTGGTGAAAAAGTACTTCGGGACGCACAAGATCCTGGATTACGATGTGGGTGAATACTTCGATCCCGGCCGGGATATCCTCACCATGCTGTTCTACAAGGGCGATCGCTCCATGCGCGAATCGGGATTCGATCCCTCCGACCGGTTCGGCAAGTTTAATATCGATATCATCCATTACAACCCGGTTTGCCTGAACTCGCTCCTCTACCTGATGGAGCGGCAGACGGCCGAAATCCTGCGCATCCTCGATCGTCCGGCGAATGCCGGAATCTGGGACAAGCGCGCCTCGGAGCGTGCGGACCGCATCAATCGCCTCATGTGGGACGAGCAGGCCGGACTGTATTTCGACTACGAATTTGTGCATCACCGCCTCCGAAAGTATCCGTTTGCTGCCACGTTCTTTCCCTTGTGGGCCGGGATCGCGAGCCGCGACCTGGCGGCCGCGGTGGTTCGCAACCTGCCGCTATTCGAAAAACCCGGGGGGGTCGAGACCAGCACGAATATCAGCGGCAACCAGTGGGACGCGCCGTTCGCCTGGGCTCCCCTGCAGATGCTGGCAGTCGAGGGCTTGCGCCGTTACGGGTACAACACCGAGGCCGACCGGATTTCGCGTGAATTCCTTTCCATGGTGCTTGAACAGTACCGCCAGCGCGGGATCATCGTGGAGAAATACGATGCGGTGCGGCGCAGCATGGACGTCAGCCGCGGTATCCAGTTCGGATACAGCTCGAATGAAGCCGGATTTGGCTGGACGAACGCGGTATTTACAACCTTGTACGATGAGCTGCCGGTGAAGCAACAGAACGAGCTGTTGGGGCGGTAAGAGCAGCCAAAAGGGATAAGTATGCGCTTGCATTGTGGCCGGCCCGGACTTCACGGGCCGACAAGCCGATCTTTCGTCTTGCAATAGAGCACCTGGAGAGTTAGACTTCATGGAATGGCGGCCGGAGGGGTTAGTGTTTCGGGTCTCGACGTGCGGGCCGCAGAGGTGGAAAGGCTGGTCGACAGCCCTGCCCTGCGAGGTTCCGAATCGCTTTGCAGGCTGTTGCGCTACCTCGCGAATCGCGCGATTCACGATCCTGGTACGGCGATCCGGGAGCACGAAATTGCAGCGGAAGTGTTCGGCCGCTCTGCGGCATTCGACCCCCGCATCGATTCCACGGTGAGAGTCAACATCGCGCGGCTCCGCGCCAAGTTGATCGATCATTACAGCGCTCCTGGAGCCGAAGACCGGTTTACCATCGAATTGCCCAAGGGCTCTTACACGCTGGCTTTTCATCCCAGGCCTGTGGAGGTGGAACCCGAGATCACAGTGCCGGCCGTCATGGAACCGCCGGTGGTCCGGATCGAGCAGCCGCCTCGCACCAATCGCGTGCTGGTGATTGCTTTGGCGTGCATGACCGGCATCGCCGCCATACTGGCTGCCACTCTGCTGCTCGAGCGCAGTGGTAGAGGCGAGAGCCGGGCCGTGGCGGATGCAGGCGATACGCGCGCGTTGCGGCGCTTTTGGGGGACGCTGCTCCATGGGCCGAACGATCCATGGGTGGTGTTCAGCAATGCGACCTTCGTGGGGCGGCCCGCCACCGGCATGCGCTATCTCGTCCCTTCCCGCGATTCCGGCCGCGAAGTTGTGGATTTCTACACGGGCATCGGCGAAGTGCTGGGTATCCACGCGCTGGATCGAACCTTTACGCTGCTGAATCGCTCGGTCCGTGTCAAGCGCGGCGGTCTGCTCTCCCTGGACGACGTGGAAAACAACGACGTTGTCTTCGTCGGTTCGTCACTGGAGAACCTGCCTTTGCGGGACGTACCCGGCCTGCAGGATTTCCAGTTCCAGTTGGTTGACGAGGGGCCGAGGTCGGGCGAAGGTGCTCTCATCAACCTGGCTCCGCGGCAGGGTGAGCCCAAGATGTTTCTACCGAGCCCCCTCCCGCTGAGCGAAGACTACGCGGTCGTGGGGCTGGTGCCGGGTCTGAACCCCTCGCGGTGGGCTCTCATTCTGGCCGGTACCTCCACCATCGGAACGCAAGGCGCCGTGGAATACGTTTGCCGCGAAGACACCGTGCGTGAGCTGCTGAACCGGGCCGGCAACCCAAAGGCGGGCTCCCGGCTGCTCTTTGAAGCGGTCCTGGATGTCCACATCAAGGGTGGCGTGCCGGTGCGCAGCGAGATCGTCTTGTTTCACACCCACCGTCCGCTGAACTGATTCCCGGTTGCGGCGCGGTACGCCGTTGACCACCTTACCAACACGGAATTCTACAACTCGCGCCTGTCCGGTTAATGCACCTCTTCACCATCAATCGGGCCTTTTGGTTTCAGGCACCGCAGTTTTAAGGGGATACCCCGCTCCGACACGTATGCTACTGGCGAGTAACGCCGTCACCTGACGTTACACAGCATGTAACACGCACACAAGGCCGGCGTGTGGAAGAGACCGTCTAAGATCCCGCCAATGCCTCTAACCTTCAGCAATTAAAGCCTTGCCGGGATCGGACGGGTCAGGTGTCAACAGATTCTCCGGGTGTCTCGAAGTTTTTAGCTAGTATTTTTATACGAACCGACTTACACTTTGAGCGTTTAGTGTGAGGGGTTGTCGGAACTGTCAAGTCTTGTTATCGAATGCCATGTAAGCGAGGGGGTTGTATGCTTAGTAGACATCGGGGAGTATTGTGCTTTGTAGCACTGTCGCTGGCGCTGTGTCGTACGGCCAGCGCTCAACAAGTTTTCGGAAGTATCTTCGGAACGGTGACTGATCCCAGCGGCTCTGCAGTGGCGGATGCCAGAGTCACGGTGACGGACGTCAACAAGGGGACCAGGTTCGAGGTTTCCACCGATGTCTCCGGGAACTACAATAAAGGACAATTGATCCCCGGCCGGTACATGGTCTCGATTGAGTCCAAGGGCTTCCAAACAGTGAAATCGGATGCTGTGGATGTCCGTGTCGATGAATCGGTCCGGTACGACGCTTCGTTGAAGGTAGGCGATGTCACTACCGAAGTAGAAGTTGTCGCGACGGCTGCCCTGCTCCAGTCCGATCGATCCGACGTGGCTCAGACCTTCAGTTCAAAAGAGATCAACGATCTGCCAAATATCGGGCGCAACCTCCAGTCTATGGAATTGCTCAACCCAGGCACGGCCAAGATCGGCTGGCAGCACGCCTCGGATGAAAACCCACAGAACAGCGTGCAGATGGTCGTCAATGGCCAGTTGTTCGATTCCATGGGTTACGAGTTGGATGGCACTACCAACCAGGATCCTATCCTGGGGATTATTGTAATCAATCCCACATTCGATTCGGTGGAAGAAGTAAAGCAGGCGAACCAGAATTTCGACGCCGAATTCTCATACGTGGGGGGCGGTATTGCTTCCTATTCGACCAAGTCCGGCACGAATCAACTCCATGCCGACGTGTTCGAGTATCTGCAGCTCAATACGCCGGGGTTCACCACGTTCGCCGCGAACCCATTCTCAGGACTACCTGCGGCAACCTACCGCCAGAACCAGTTCGGCGGCTCAGTGGGCAGCCACATTATCAAAGACAAGCTTTTCTTTTTTGGAGACGTCCAATTGAACCGGCAGTCGCAGGGGGCCGGGGTCGTGACCAGCGTGCCCGATGCGGCGAATCGAACCGGCAACTTCAGCGAGTGGGTCGCCTTCAACAAGAACTATCAGATCTACGATCCCACCACTGGGGATCCCGCGACGGGGGTGGGCCGCACGCCGTACTCCAACAACACCATACCGGCCAGCCTGATCAGTTCGCAGGCCAAAGCCATTATGGCCAACTGGCCGCTACCGAATTTCACGCAAATCGCGACCGAGCCCTTCGTCAATAACTATACGACGAACGGCGCCGTGGCGATTCACGGAAATCAATTCGACACCCGCGAGGACTACTACCTCAACACGAAGAACTCGATCTTCGGCCGATATAGCTACGCAGGATTCACCGAAGTGGCACCCGGCGCTTTTGGCCTGGCAGCCGGGGGACCCGCGTTCGGCAACTACGCCGGCAATTCGGTAGCCCGGAATCAGAGCCTGGCGATTGGATGGACACGCACCATCAGTCCGACACTCATCAATGAGTTCCGCTTTGGCTGGATGAGATATCACGTCTTCGACGTGCCGAATGGATTCGGAACCAGCCCCGCCAAGGATGCAGGTATTCCGGGTCTGAACCTGGACCAGACCTACACCTCGGGAATGCCAGCCTTTTACGTTGGATCGCCAAACGATCAATACCAGCTCGGTTATGCCTTGGGCGTCAACCAATGCAACTGCCCCCTCACGCAAACTGAGAGGCAGTACCAATTCATCGACAATGTCTCGAAGACGGTTGGCAAGCATTCCCTTAAATTCGGCGCGGACCTGCGATACGCGCAGAACCTGCGGGTCCCGAGCGACAGCCACCGGGCGGGTGAATTGACGTTTAACGGCGGAGTCACGGGTACTGTCGCTGCGGCTGGGCAGAACCAGTCGGCGGGTATCGGGCTCGCCACATTCCTGTTGGGCGACGTGACGAACTTCAACCGCTACGTCAGCACCAGCACAAATGCCCAGGAAAGCCAGCCGCGGCTTTTCTGGTATGCTCAGGACGCTTGGCGCCCCACGGCCAAATTGACCATCAATCTCGGTTTGCGGTGGGAACTGACCTTTCCGGAATCCGTCAACGGCCCGGGGAATGGCGCTACGCTGAACCTGAGCGACGGTCTCATGTACGTATTTGGCCAAGGCGGAGTATCCTCGCACGGCATCCAGACCATGAACTGGCATCATTTTGCGCCTCGGGTGGGCATCGCGTACCAGTTCGATCCCAAAACGGTTGTCCGCGCAGGTTATGGCTGGTCCTACGATCTGGGAGTGTTCGGGTCTAACTTCGGCCACAATGTGACGCAGAACCCGCCCGTCCTCGCGAACCAGAGCGTTAACCCGCCCAACGGGTTCACGGACGTGTTTACGCTGGCTCAAGGGCCTCCCACACTCGCGCCCATCACGGTAAGTTCCAGCGGAACATTCCCGCTTCCCGCCGGCATCAATCCAAAGTTCCGGCCCGCCACGATCACGTTCCCGATGACGTACCAATACAACGTGGCCCTCCAGCGGCAGTTGACGAACAAGGTGACGGCTACGGCCGCCTATGTCGGGAACTCGAACCGGCACGGCTTCATGGGCACCAGCAACACGATCAACCCCAACGAAGCCGTATTTGTTCCTGGGGTCTCCAACACGAACCTGGACCGGCCATACTACGGCAAGTTTGGATGGACCAACGATCTCTCCTACTACTGCGACTGTGCCAACGAGCGTTATAACTCGTTCCAGGGAACAGTACTGGTCAGGGCGTTGCAGGGCTGGACACTGCAGGGGAGTTACACCTACCAGCGGCAGTGGGGCGACGGCTGGGGCTACGACTCCAATTACTATTTCCTCTACGACCGAAAGGACGGCGCCGGGTATAGCAACACGTTGCCTCGGAGCCAGGTCACGTTGGCGCAAACGTTCGAGGTTCCGTTCGGGAGAGGCCGGAAATTTGGGGCGAACATCAGCAAGGGAGTCGACTACGCGTTAGGCGGCTGGACTCTCAGCGGAGTTACGACCTATTACAGCGGCTTCCCCTTCTCGCCGTCGCTGGAAAACTACGGCTCGCAGGGGGGCCAGCCGAACCAGGGCCCCACCAATCGGCCCAACATCGGAAGCGGAGATCCTTATGCCGGAGCAAAGGGAGACCGGAGCCAATGGTTCGTGGGCGGGATCGGCACCACCTTCCTGATTCCGGCTGCGAACTCATTCGGTAACTACCCTATCAACACGCTGTTCGGTCCGCATTTCTTTCAGCAGGACCTCACGCTCGCCAAGACGATTCATATCACCGAGCGCCTGGGTTTCACGCTACGCGCCGATGCACGAAATGCATTTAACCACACGAATCTGGGCCTCCCGAACGGCGACGTCCAAAGCCCCAACGCGGGTCAGATCACAGGTCTGGCTGGTGGCGCCTTCATGCGCTCGCTGCAATTCTCCGGCACGCTGAAGTGGTAGCTTCCCGGACATGTGGGGCAGGTTGCCAACCTGCGGCGGATTGTTAATCCGCCGGCACTAGGCCGATTGCCAATCGGCCGCAGATTAACAATCTGCCCCACACGAACATCCACTGGCTCTGCGGTACCATAGGGAAGTCCCGCTCGTATCCTGATGCCTTTCGCACGTCCCGGCCGTGGCCCCGATCCTCCCGTTTCCCGGCGCGGTTTCATCCGTTCGCTTTCGGCTGCGCTCCCGGTCTTTTCGTTTGACCAGCTTACGGCTGGGGTCCCATTGGGTATCCAGTTCGTCAATGTCGCGCGCGAGGCCGGCCTGCGCACAACCACCATCTTCGGGGGCGAAAGCAAGAACAAATTCCTGATCGAGACCACCGGTTGCGGGTGCGCCTTCTTCGACTACGACAACGATGGATGGCTCGACATTTTCCTGGTCAACGGAACGCGCTTCGAAACGAGGTGGCCGCCGGGCAAGGCTCCCGTCAGCCGCCTCTACAAGAACAACCGCGATGGCACATTCACCGATGTTACCCTTCAGGCCGGTGTTGCGCGCACCGGTTGGGGCCAGGGCGTTTGCGCCGGCGATTACGATAACGACGGCTTCGAGGATCTTTACGTTACCTACTGGGGCGATTGTGCCCTGTGGCATAACAACGGCGATGGAACCTTCACCGACATGGCCCATAAGGCCGGAGTGACCACCAATCCCGGCAAAGGACAATCGCGATGGAACACCGGCTGCGCCTTCGTGGATTACGACAAGGATGGACACCTGGACCTTTTCGTCGCCAACTACATCGACTTCGATCCCAAGACCGCGCCGCTCCCGGAATCGGGCCCCTGCCTCTATAAGGGCATCCTGGTAGCCTGCGGCCCGCCGGGACTCAAGGGCGGCAGGAATATCCTGTTTCACAACAATGGCGACGGTACATTCACCGACGTCAGCGAGAAGTCCGGCATTCTGAAGACGCCTGGCACTTATGGCCTGGGAGTTCTGATTTCGGACCTTGACAACGACACCTGGCCCGACATCTATGTCGCCAACGACTCCACGTCGTCCACGCTCTACAAGAACAACCACGATGGAACCTTCACGGATGTGGCGATCGAGAGCGGCGTCGCGTATAGTGCCGACGGCAAGCCGCAAGCCGGCATGGGCGTGTCCGCCGCCGATTACGATGGTGACGGCTACTTCGACATCGTGAAGACCAACTTCGCCGGCGATACCTCGACCCTGTATCACAATCAGGGCAATTGGTTTTTTGAAGACCAGACATTTCAGGCTGGTCTCGGCAAGAACACAAGATTTCTGGGCTGGGGCGTGAGTTTCATGGATTTCGATAACGACGGCTGGCCGGATATTTTTATCACCAACGGCCACGTCTATCCCGAGGTTGCCGACACGAAGATTGAGTCCGGTTACCGCGAGAGGAAGGTGCTGTACAAGAATCTGGGCAATGGCCGTTTCGCTGACGTTACCCTGGATGCCGGGCCGGGAGTGGTTGAAGAAGTTCCGGGCCGCGGTTGCGCCGTTGGCGATTTCAACAATGATGGTAACCTCGACGTGCTGGTGAACTGCACCAACGACGTCCCACAACTGCTCCGCTCGACCAGCACGCTCAAGAACAACTGGATCAAGATCAAGACCGTGGGAGTGAAGTCAAACCGCTCCGGCATCGGCGCGCGTATCTACTGCATCACTCCGGGCCGCCGCCAGGTGGACGAGGTACGCAGCGGCTCGTCGTATATCTCTCAAAGCGACTTGAGGGTACATTTCGGCCTCGGCCCGGCGGACAAGGCCGACCTGGAGATTCATTGGCCGAGCGGCCTGGTGGACAAAATCTCCGGCGTCAAGGCCAACCAGGTAGTCACCGTGAAAGAGGGCGTGGGACAGCATGCAGCGTAGGACGTGGGAGCAACGCGGGAGGCAAAGCGCCAAGCGCCGGCACGAGTGCCCGTGAGCGGCAAGCAAGAGTGCTTGCATTACTATAGCGGACACCTACGGTTTGCCCTGCAACTCTTTCCAGCGCGCAAATTCCTTCTGCCCCTCCTCCTGCTTGCCCTCCTGCGTCAGGGTCTGACCGAGAAGATAATGCGCGGACAGGTTCTGCGGATCCAATCGCAGCGCATGGCGCAAAACGCCCTCTGCGTTCGCCAGTTCCTTCTTCTTCAAATAGGCTTTACCGAGCAGGATATACGGTCCACTATAGTTCGAATTCAGCCAGATGGAGCGCTCCAGTGGCGCCATCGCTTGATCCCAGTTCTCGGTCCGGCTGTAGGCATCCCCGAGGCGGTAGTACGCCATCGCATAGCCCGGGTTGATCTCGATCTCCTTCTTCAATTCCGAGATCGCGCCGTCGATATCGGCTTGGAAGATGGCCACCTCTCCGAGCAGGAAGTGCGCTTCGGGGATCTTGGGGTCGACCTGCAGCGCCGCCTTCGCCTGCTTGGCAGCCTCGTCGGCCAGATCCTGATGCATCATCATGCGCGCAGTAGTCAGGTGGGCAGCCGCGGAATCCGCTCCCACCTGAAACAACTGCGCGAACGCTTTTACGGCCTTGTCGCTTTGCCGCGTCAGGATGCACGCGTTGCCGAGCATATAGGCGGCTTCCGGCGTGGGCGTCCTCCCGCCGACCGCCTTTTCGAGCCACGGAATCGCGTCGGCGTATTTCGATTGCAGGTACAGGCTCTGCCCCAGGAGCAATACGGATTCGTCATATTCGGCGCTGTTCGGAGGCTCGGCCTTCAGCGCCTCGGTGAACCGGGCAACCGCTTCGGCGAACTTATGCTGCTTGTACGCCGCGAGCGCCGCCTGGTGCTGCGCGCTGATCTCCAGAAGCAGTGCAAGGACCGGCCACATTGGTCGATTATGGCACGGTATCGACCTGTTGTAGCCGAAACGCAACCATGAGGTCAGTATAATCCAGTAGAATAGGGGGCGTGCGGCGGTTCTTGTCTTTGATTGTCGCTATTCCCCTGGTCGCGTTGGCTGCGGCCACGCGCCAGGAGATCGAATCCAGAGCCATTGCACTCAAGGACAAGGGCGATGCGGCAGGCGCCTTGGCGGCTTACGAGGAAGCTGCCGCGCTCGATCCTAGATTGGCTCGTTTTCAAGACGAGATCGGCTTCCTGCTCGCGGTGCTGAATCGTCGCGCCGAAGCCATCCAGCATTTCGAGCGCGCCATCGGCCTCGATGCGCGATTCGCCCCTGCCCACTATCATCTCGGCGTGGCGCTCTGGCTCGATCAGGATCAGGCGCGCAGCCTGCCGCAGCTCCAAACAGCCGCCTCGCTCGACCCGAAGAATGCTTCATACCGGTCCAAGCTCGGCCAGGCGCTGGAAGCATCCGGCCAGCATCCGGACGCGATTCCCCACCTGCGGGCGGCCACTACGCTCGAGCCCGCGGATGCTCTGGCCTGGAACAACCTGGGCGCGGCCCTGCAAAAAACGGGCGATGCCGCCGGCGCCGTGGATTCCTACCGGCACGTGGTCGATCTGGAGCCCTCCAATCTGGATGCCCGCAACAGCCTGGGCCTGATGCTGGTCAACACCCGCCGCGCGGAGGAGGGCATTGCTCAGTTTCAGAGAGTCCTGGCAGCATCACCCACGAATAATACGGCGCGATTCAATCTGGGCTTCGCCTTCCTCCAAAAAGCCGAGCTCGATCGGGCGATCGCCGCATTCCGCGAGTTGCTGGCCCGCGATCCGGATAACGCCGCGGCGCACTATAATCTCGGGGTCGCGCTGAAGAACAAAGACGACATCGACGGAGCCAAGGCCGAGTTGTCGCGGGCCCTCGAGATCGATCCCCAGCTTGCCGAAGCGCACTACATGATTGGCATCGCGTGCTGGCAATCCGGAGAATTCGACGGCGCGGTGAAGGAGATGCGCGCCGCCGTTCGGCTTCGGCCGGACTACGCCCAAGCCTGGTTCATGTTGGGCACGGCGCTCAAGCAAAGAGGAGAGATGACGCCTGCCGAAGAGGCGTTGCGCACTGCCATACGGCTCGATCCGTCGGATCCCGGCCCCTACAATACGCTGGCGCAGATCTTACGGCAGAAGGGCGACGTTGAGGAAAGCAAGCGGTTGTTCGCGGAGGGCGCGCGTGTAAAGCAAGCCAAAGAAGCCGAGCTCGGACTCACGCTGGAACGAAAGTAGCATCCAGGTGCGGGAGCCTATCTGGCGCCGAACCGGTCGGTCTTCACGATCCCCGACCCCTCCCGAACCGTAATCAACCGGTTCGCAGCAACCTTGGCGAGCGTTTCCCTGGCGCCGTTGGGCCACCGGATCTCGAGGTCCGCCGACTCGGCCGCACCCAGCCCGAAGTGCAGCCGGAGGTCGTTAGCCGAATAGAAACTTGCCTGGCTGAGCACTTCCTGCGCCTGTATTTTGCCGCCGTAGCTCGCCGTAACCCGTGCCCCGATCGCACTGCGATTCGATTTGACCCCCACCAGCTTCACCTTGAGCCAGTGCCCGCCGCCCGTCACATCGTTGCGAAGCAGCGATGGCGGCTCATTCAGATTGATCACGATCATGTCGATGTCGCCATCGTTATCGAAGTCTCCGAACGCGCAGCCCCGGCTCGCATGCACCGCCGCGATCCCGCTTCCGGCTTCCTCAATCAGCTCCTCGAACTTGCTCCCCAGATTGCGGAAGACCATGCGCGGCGTTTTGTACGGAAACTGCGGCAGCACCCTCTCCACTTCCGGATAGACGCTGCCGGTCACCCAGAAAAGGTCCGGCAATCCGTCGTTATCCAGATCGAAAATCCCAGCTCCCCAGCCCACGAAGCGCGTCTCCACACCCAAGCCCGAGCGGATGGTTACATCGTCGAAGGTTCCCGTTCCGTTGTTCCGGTAGAGGACGGTGGTATCTTCGGCGAAGTTGGTCTTGAAGATATCCAGCCGGCCGTCGAGGTCGAAATCGCCCACGCCGACTCCCATGCCGGCCTGCTCCATTCCGTCTTCGCTCAGGGCGACGCCGGTCGAGAGGCCGGCCTCCGTGAAGGTGCCGTCACGATTGTTTCGAAACAGCAGGCTCGGCGTCGAATCGCAGGCTACATAGATGTCCGGCCAACCGGTGCCTCGAAAATCCGCGGCCACGGCCGTCATGCAGTAGTTTCCGCGGGCAGCGGTGATTCCGGATTTTTCGCTGACGTCGGTGAAAGTGCCATCGCCGTTGTTGCGGTAGAGATAACAGCGGCCGGGAGGCAGCCCGCGTGGGCCACAATTGACCGGAATGCCTTTCCAGGTGCAATTGATGTTTTCACCGGGTTTCGGAATCTTCTCGGGATCGAAATCCAGATAGGTGCCGACGAACAGGTCCAGATGCCCGTTGCGGTTGGTATCGACGAACGTGCAGCCGGATCCCCAGCGCCGCTCGGGATGAAGCAGTCCGGCCTGCTTCGTCACATCGGAGAATGTACCGTTGCCATTGTTGCGGTACAGAACATTCTGTCCCCAGCAGGTGATGAAGAGATCCTCGTACCCATCGTTGTTGTAATCGCCGACGCACGCCGCCGAAGCCCAGCCGGTCCGGCGCAAGCCGGCTTTTTCCGTAACATCGGTAAACGTCCCGTCGCGGTTGTTGCGATACAGGCGATTGGTGGCCTCTTTCGGATCGCCATCCAGTTTCGTCCCGCAGAGCACGAAGATGTCGAGCCATCCGTCATTGTCGTAGTCGATGAACGCGGCCCCGCAGCCGGTCGTCTCGATAATGGCCTGCTTCGTGTCGACTCCGCCGTAAATGGTGGGTGCATCGAGCCCCGCCGCTCGGGCGATGTCCGTAAAACGCGCATGGAACGGCAGCCCCGAAGGCTTACCCCGCGGTAAAGGTTTGACGGACCGGCTGGAAATACCCTGCGCCCCAGCCCGAATCCCCGATAGTGCCAGTAACTTCAGCCAATCCCGGCGGCGATACATTAGTCGATTATGGCGCGGAATCGCTCTCTCAGGCCAGCCAGCGGTCGCGATTCTCAGCCACAAAGGCGTTGTCGTTTAGATGAGGATAGAGTGCGCAAACGCGGGCAATCTCGTCAATCTGGCCCGGTGAGAGGGTCTCGTCCGGGTCCAGACACCAGATTCCCTCGAGCAGGCCCTGCCTGCGGAGGACCTCGTGAATCCCCGTAATCGAGCCGCGGAACCCGTGGGCGACATCGAAGATCGCGGCGTTCGCGTCGGTGAGTTCGCTAGCGACCGTCAGCCACCCTGCTGCTTCAGGTTTCCGGTGCAGGCACTCCAGCATCTCCACCGCATGGCGCGTCCACACCGCCCATTGCCCAAGCAACCCGCCCACCATTCGTAAACCCCGATGGGTGGTGATGAGGTCGAGCACAATATGGTCGTCGTTCCCGGTATAGAGCGCGACTTCACCAGCCCGCCCCGACTCCGCCACGCCGCGCAACACGTCCAGCGTGTAGTACCGGTTGAACGGCGCTATCTTGATGGCCACGACCGATTCCAGAGCCGCGAACCGCCGCCAGAATTCGATTTCGAGAATGCGTCCGCCTACCGCCGGCTGCAGATAGAACCCGACCAGCGGCATCACGCCGCCCACTGCCTTCGCGTGCTCGATCAGTTCCTCGACCCCGGCATCCGGAAGGGCGGCAAGGCTCAGCAGAGCGGCATTGAAACCCAACCGCGCGGCGCATTCGGCCTCGGTAAGCGCCTGCCGGCGCCCACCACAAACACCCGCGATCCTGATGACTTCGCGGCCACGCGTTTCCTCGGCTGCGAGCGACAGAACGGGCTCGTACAAGCCATGATCGCGAATTGCGAACTGGGTGGTGTGGACCCCCACCGCGATGCCGCCCGCGCCCGCATCCACATAGTACCGGGTCAGTGCGCGCTGGCGGCGCTCGTCGAGCCTCCGGCCGGCCGTCAATGCCAGCGGGTGTGCCGGAATAACGGTGCCGGCGCGTAATCGGGCGCGCCAGTCAAAACCGGCCATCGCGCACCTCAAAGTGAGTCGGCTTATTCCAGGTGGGCTGTTCTGCGCGAATCCAATCCGCCGTCATCTCGATCATCCTCTCGGGCCTGACTATCGGCTCGCCCAACAAACGGCACACAAGGGAGGAATCGCTCAGCAATGCCGTCTCGGATTCGACCCCTTC
>JAIQFL010000275.1 GCA_020073365.1 Terriglobia bacterium
GGGTTATGCCCAACGTTTTCAATGTGGGGAAAGCGTCAAACAGCTAATTTGGACGCGAGTGGTATTCACTAGTGGCCTCGGATCAGATAACACGATCGACTATTACAACGGGAACCCCCAGGTAGACGGATATCCAGGCGAACGGGCCGCGGCTCAATCCGATTTCATGGTTAGAAACAACACATTCACAAATAATAACTTCGGGCACACCCAGCCCCCACCATTCTTCTCTGGACCACTTACGCCTGGGACAACCATCGATGGCGGCGGAAACATATGCTCGTCCCCGGGACCAAACTACCCGCTGGTTTGCAATTAGGGCGATCGGTCGGCTCTCATCCGCCACGGCGCGTAGAGTCCGACAGCCACAGACGCTCGAGTTTTTCAGGCCGGCCAAATGATGAGCAACCTCGCGACCGCCGGTAATCCGAAAGCGAGATCGTGCGGCCACTCCGGATGTCATCAAGACCTTCCTGAATGACCGCTTTGGCTTCGGAACCTATTGAGGCGTCCTCATCCTGTAGGTCAGCGAGATAATCCAGTACGTCGGCCAAGCGGTCCTCCGGCAATGTATCGATGAGTTGATGGACGTTTTCGCGGACGGTCATTGGCAGGCCTCTCTTCGATGATACGTCCTGAAGGCCGGCGCTAGCGACCGCGGTGCTCCGGCGATACTGGGTATCTTTATCTACGGGGAACCGGTGCCCTCCGTAGCAGGCATGCGCTGGAGCTGAAGGTGGGGCAGGCGGTTCCGCCCAGAACAAACCGTCTGATTCCTGGCATGGCCCGGTTCATCCCCCTCCGTTCCGGGCTGATAGACCTCAGTCAGTAAATAACCAGGCTTGGGAGTGAGCATACGCGGTTCTCCAGATCGGCAGCATCCAGCACTTCCCAAAGTAAGACCAAACCTTCGATGGCTTGTCCAATGCCGACGCGCTTTTGAGGAATCAAAACGAGCCCAGGGCTTGTTTGTTTCTGAATGAACTCGCGAAAGTGCCACTCCATGGTATTTACGTCATGGCTGACCAGGACCCGGCCATCTTCTGCAGCCAAAGCCAGAACCGTAGAATCGTCAAGGCCCTCAAGCGGGACCGCCTCGGCTCGACGAAAGTCCAGGCTGGCAGCGCGGCGGAGCGTTCCCGCTACAATGGCATGCTTGAGATCTGCGTCTGCCTGAAGCCGGATTTTCACGCCTGTTTCGCCAGCAGGCGCTTTCGGGCTTCCTCGATCCGATGCTGGAGCTCAGGGCTGGCGGGTTTGGCGCCACGCTCCAATTCCTCCCACTTCTTCTCCAGGTCGCGGAGATATCGCTCGGCCTCCTCCTGATGTCCGAGATAAAAGGCGATTGCGCCGTGGATCTGCTCAAGGGACAGGGTAGGGAAGTTTTGCCGGATCGTCTCCGGAGCAGCGCCGTCCCTATATTCGTAGATGATGGAGGCCAAAGAGACACGACTCCCTGTCACGTAATAAGCACCATTGCGCACTTCGACGTATTCGCGCTGCATCGGGACCGCCTCATCCATTTTAGCTCCCGCGGCGTCATAGAGAGCGATCTGGAAGGACTGCCTCCCAAGGTTCGCCGCCCGGCAGAATCCGGCACCGATGTCATCGCCGCGACCAAAAAAAAACCAGTAGCACGGGGCATGCTTACAAGACGCATTGGCGAGAATCCCCGTGCTACTGGCTGCGATTTACTCCCATCGGAGAAAGGAATTCAAACTCTAGCTACACCCGCTGGTCCCGCCGCAATTGGCGCACTTGTAGCAGCTTCCGTTGCGCGTCATGATCGAGCCGCACTCCGCGCACAAGGGGGCATCCGCCACCGACGGCGCAAAGGGCAGCTCCTGCTGCGGATCGGCTTCGGTCGCGCGCAAGGTGGTAGTCTCGCCCGCTTCCGTCACCGCATACTCCGGGCCCAAGAACTTCGCACCGAGCCAGCGGAATATGTAATCCATGATGGACTTGGCATACGGTATCTGCTGGTTGCCCGTCCACCCGCTGGGCTCGAACCGCACGTGCGCGAACTTGTCCACCAGGAATTTCAGCGGCACGCCGTATTGCAGATTGAAACTGACTGCCGTGGCGAACGCATCCATCAGCCCTGAAATGGTGGACCCCTCCTTCGCCATGGTGATGAAGATCTCGCCCGGCAAACCGTCATCGTACATCCCCACGGTGATGTAGCCTTCGTGGCCGCCGATCGAAAACTTATGTGTAATCGAGCGCCGCTCGTCGGGCAGTTTGCGCCGGATCGGCCGGTAAACCACCTTTTCCAGGGGGGCAGTGGCGGCCACCGCCGTGGCGCCCGAAGGCGCCGTGGTCCCGGCCTTCTTTTCGCCCTTGCCCGATCCGGAGCTCAGCGGCTGCACCTTCTTGGAATTGTCCCGGTAGATGGCCACCGCCTTCAGCCCGAGCTTCCAGCTCTCGGTGTAGGCGCTCATGATTTCCTCCACCGTGCATTCCTCGGGCATGTTGATGGTCTTCGAAATGGCGCCCGAGATGAACGGCTGGACCGCCGCCATCATCCGCACGTGCCCCATGTAATGGATGGACCGCGAACCGTTCTGCGGACGGAAACTGCAATCGAACACCGCCAGGTGCTCTGGCTTCAGGTGCGGTGCGCCTTCGATGGTGCCCGTCGAATCGATGTGGCTGACAATCGTCTCCGCCTGGTCCGAAGAGTACCCCAGCTTGATCAACGCTGCCGGCACGGTGTTGTTCACGATCTTGATCACGCCGCCGCCTACCAGCTTCTTGTATTTGATGAGCGCCAGGTCCGGCTCGATCCCCGTGGTGTCGCAATCCATCATGAACCCGATGGTTCCGGTGGGAGCGATCACCGTGACCTGCGCATTGCGGTATCCGTGGCGCCGGCCGGATTCGCAGGCATCGTCCCAGCACTGTTGTGCGCCGTTGGCGAGCGCCGCGGGAATATTGTGGCGGTGGATGCGGCTCACCGAATCGCGATGCATGCGGATCACCTCCAGGAACGGCTGCTCGTTCTCCGCGTAACCCGCAAACGGCCCCACGGCGTCGGCCACCCGGGAGCTGGTCAGGTACGCCTGCCCGCACATCACGGCCGTGATGGCGCCGGCAAAGTCGCGGCCCTGATCACTGTCATACGGAATCCCCATCGACATCAGGAGCGCGCCCAGGTTGGCGAATCCCAGCCCCAGCGGCCGGAAGCTGTGCGAGTTCTCGCCGATCCTCTCGGTCGGGTAGCTGGCATTGTCCACAATGATCTCCTGCGCCAGGATCATGGTGTCCACCGCGTGCCGGAACGCTTCCACATCGAATTGGCCGTCCGGGCCCACGTACTTCATCAGGTTCAGCGACGAGAGGTTGCAGGCCGAGTCGTCCAGGAACATGTACTCCGAGCAGGGGTTCGAGGCGTTGATCCGCGCCGTGTTCTTGCAGGGGTGCCAGCGGTTCACGGTGGTGTCGAACTGCATGCCCGGGTCGCCGCACTGGTGCGTCGCTTCGGCGATCTGCCGCAGAAGGTCGCGCGCCTTGTAGCGCTTCACCGGCTGGCCGGTAGCCACGCCCTTGGTCCACCAGTCGCCGTCGCGCTCGGCCGCTTCCATGAAATCGTCGGTAGCCCGCACCGAGTTGTTGGCGTTCTGGAAGAAGATGGAGCCGTAGGCTTCGCCGTCAAGGGAGGAATCGTAGCCGGCCTCCACCAGCGTGTACGCCTTCTTCTCTTCCTTGGCTTTGCACCAGATGAACTTCTCCACGTCGGGATGGTCCGTGTTCAGGATCACCATCTTGGCCGCGCGGCGCGTCTTGCCGCCCGACTTGATCACGCCCGCAAACGCATCGAAACCCTTCATGAAGGAAAGCGGCCCGGAGGCGCGCCCGCCGCCCGAGAGCACCGCATCCTCCTCGCGGAGGGGGGAGAGATTTGTGCCCGTGCCCGATCCCCACTTGAACAGCATGCCTTCCGTCTTCGCCAAGTCCAGGATGGATTCGAGCGAGTCCTTAACCGAGACCATGAAGCAGGCCGAGCATTGCGGACGCAGCACTCCCGATTCCAGCTTGTTCACCCGGTCTGAACTCTCATCGTAGATCCAGCCGTAGCCGCGGGTCTCCTTAACCCCCACGTTGAACCACACCGGCGAGTTGAAACAGGCCTTCTGGGTGAGCATCAGGTGGGCCAACTCGAACCGGAAGTTCTCGCCGTCCTCGCTGGTCTTGAAGTAGCCATCCTTCTTCCCCCACTCCGTGATGGTGTCGACTACGCGCTCGACCAGTTGCCCCACGCTGTTCTCGCGCTCCGGCGAGCCAATCTTCCCATAGAAATACTTGCTGGCGACGATGTTGGTGGCGGTCTGCGACCAGTCCACGGGCACTTCGATATCCCGCTGTTCGAAGATGACAGCGCCCTTATCGTTGCCAATGGAGGCGGTACGGGTCTCCCATGCGATGTCGTCGTAGGGAGTTTTACCCGGCTCCAGCCGGGAAGTGAAGTAACGTGGGAATGACACCCCCGTTTTCGTTTTGATGATGGTTTTGGTCTTCAATACTTCCATTTTCGCACTCAGATCGACGGACAACTGCCCCATCCCGAAGCCTCCTGAGGTTCTTTGCTGGTTGGGATACCTCCGTAATAATGCCCCAATATATGGGGTCACGTCAAGAACTATATCTATATGCAGTGTGTTGAAGTTACAGGATGGCCGTTCCAAAGCGCACGGGAGGACGGGATTGCCGGCTGGAACACCACCTGCGGCGGGGTGCTCCAATGGCGCGGGTGGCGGACGACGGACATTGCCCGGACCCTGCTTTGAGCGCGGCCACGGGGCTAATCCGATCTCCCTCCAAATTACGTACTAATCCAGTGACGGCAGGATTTCCGGAATGGACTTGATAATCAATCGCGCCCCAATAAACTGCAGCACCGATCGCCGGTTGGACCGCCGGTACCCCATCGATGCCGAGCTTGAATACAAGCTGATTCAGCATCGGCAGATGATAGAAACCGGGCATGGCAGAACCGTCAACGTCTCCAGCAGCGGCATTATGTTCGAGTCCCGATGCGCGCTGCCGCCAGAAATGTACATCGAGGTGTCGATCGCATGGCCGGCACGCCTGGTCGCCCTCAGACTGTTTGCCATCGGGCAAACCGTGCGGAGCCAGGGGAAGTTCACGGCCGTCACGATCGAGCGGCACATGTTCCTCGCCACGGGCGCCTCGAAGACCGATGCGCGGCCGCGGTTCAGCATTCTTCGATGATGGTCGCGGCATGCGGCCTGACGCGAGCCAGCGTCCCCAGAATGGCTCGTGGACGGCCAGGCAGCGCCGCCACGGTCTCGCAGGCGCAGTCTCGCCATCACGGTCTCGCCGCCACGATCTCCCGTTAAACGGCTCGCGCCTTGCGGGAGGGTGGGCCTGACTCCGATTTGGCAGGCTTGCGCTCCGCGGCCGCCGTCAGGCGTTTCACCTGGTCGGTCACGCACACCAGGAACATCGGCTGGCGCGCGTTCTTGAGGAGGTCGATGATCCGGTTGGGCGCTTCTTCCAAATAGATGGACTTGCCGTCCGTGAGCAAGTGTACATCCGAGGAGGCCGCCAAGGCGTCGCTAAGGCGCTTGCCCATGTCCTTTTGCAGGAACCGCAGGACGCGGCGAATCTTCTGCAACGAGAAGCCTTTGTGCCGCAGCTCGGCGATCACGGAAATCTCGACCACTTCTTCGGCCATATATATTCGCTTATGGCCGTCCTGGCGCGGTGAAACGACATTGCGCTCGTCCCACCACTGCAACTGCCGCAGGCTGACGCCGCAGATTCGGGCGACATCACTGCTGTTAAAACCCTGCGCTTCCGGCGAAGATACCGGCCGGGATTTCCTGGCTTTAAACATTTTCTGCCACTTCCGTTGTCAAATTGGTGCCACCTTGGATTGTACATTGGTGGCGGCCTGTGTCAATAGTTCATTCTCATTGCGCCTGGTTGCGCAGGTCCGCGATCGTAGGAGGCACTTCATGTTTCCCGACGGAGGAAAGCTCGCTGGGACTTGGCGCGGGCGGTGACCAAACCGGTAACCGATCGGTCCTCCGAGTTGGCAGATGCCACGCGGGACATCGTGGAGAGCGTCCGGCTCCTCGCCGGGCATAAAGGCCTAGCCGCAACATGAATTGCGGTTACCTCTGCTAACCCATTTAGAATCATCAGAGCTACCGCAACTTAAATTGCGGTTTCCGGGAATCTCAGGGGGCCAATATGCTGAAACGTTAGGCGTAGGCACGTGGCCGAAAGTCAGGCGTTCGGCATGGTCCGCCAGTTTTATGCTCGGACGCGGTCACTTGAACCGGATCGCCCCATCGCGCCATGAGTGATAATGGAGAACGGTATCGGAAAACAATGCGCGCTCCGCGCGCGGGCAGGTCGGGGAGGCCGGTAACGGGCCGCGATAGCGCGCTCCGGCGTTCCGGTTGCCCCACGATGAGCCGGAAAAGGAGTTTTCATGGCAAGTGAAAAAGGTTCGTTTGATCGAAGGGATTTCCTGAAGAGCGTGGGGGCGACGGGGCTCGCGATGGGAGCTGTCAACACCGCGTTCGCGGCCAAGAGCAGCTCAAAGACAACTGGCGGACGCGTAATCGGCGCCAATGACCGCATCAACGTTGCCCTGATCGGCTGCGGGGGGCGCGGTTCGGGCGATGCTCAGACGTTTGCCCGCGTGGGACAGGACAGCAACTGCCAGATCGTGGCCGTATGCGACGTCTATGAAAAGCGCAAGCGCCTGGCTGCGGAGCGTCACAAGGTCACAGGCTACCTGGATTACCGTGAAGTGCTCGGGCGCTCCGAGGTGGACGCGGTGATCGTCGCCACGCCGGACCACTGGCACGCCAAAATGGCTCTGGACGCCATGGACAAGGGCAAGGACGTTTACCTCGAGAAGCCCATGGTCCACACCAACGACGAAGCCAGGATGCTGGTGGAAACCGTAAAGGAGACCAAGCGCATTCTCCAGGTGGGCTCTCAGACCACCTCGGCCGATATCTGGTGGAAGGCCAAGAAGGCCATCGCCGACGGAATGATCGGCCAAATGCTGATGAGCCAGGGATCTTACCACCGCAACTCCACCGAAGGCGAGTGGAACTGGCCTATCGAAGAAGCCGCCGGCCCCGAAGGGAAGGGCGACAATTATATCGATTGGAACATGTGGCTCGGCTCCCAGTTCAAGCTCGCGCCCAAGCGCCCCTACGATGCCGACCGGTTCTTCCGCTTCCGCAAATACTGGGACTATTCGCTGGGTATCGCCAGCGACCTTTTCTATCACGTCATCGCGCCGCTGAACATCTGTTGGGATGAGCCGCAGTTCCCGGTTAAGGTCATGGCCACCGGCGGCATCTACGTGTTCAAGGAAAAGCGCGAGGTCCCCGATACGTTCCACTTAATGGCGGAGTACGCCAAGGGTCATTCGCTGGTGCTGAGTTCTTCGATGGCCAACGACACGCACATCCCAGGGACCATCCGCGGGCACGAAGGGACGCTCGTGATGGTGGACCACGGCCAGTTTGAACGGAACGTTCCGTTCATTACGGTGAAGCCGCAAATGAGGGGCAGTAAGCCCATCGGCGGCGATACGTACGCGGAGAAGTTCGGTACCAAGGAGATCCAGATTCCCATCGAGCAAAAGAATATGGATATGTTGCACGTGGAGAATTTCCTGTCGTGCATGCGCTCTCGCCAGAAACCCCACCTGGATGTGGAAACCGGCGCGAAGGCGGTGGTAGTGATCAACCTGGCCGCACAGTCCTATCGCGAAGGCAAGGTGATGTACTGGGACGAGAAGAAGTGGAAGGCGTCCGACAAGCCGGTTAAGGCGTAAGTTCGTTACACCTCTATCAGAACTGGCCGGGTGTGGAGATAGCCCCCCGGCCTTTTTCTCTTAGTAAGTTACCTTACAAGTATGAGTTTACGCACAATCTAATCCAGCCAATTCTCGACTGCAACCCGGCATCGGCTTTCTATCGCTGCGGATAGTCATTTTCAGCTTTAGCCTGGATTTCTCATCGATTTGCCTACAGCGATACCTCGGGGGTGCGATTCATCCTGTTCTGGCCTGTATCAGGGCATGGCTTGAGCCGTGCCGCCAGGCCCGACACCCTGTGGGCTTCAGCCTCTGCTGTGCATCCCCGGCAGCGACTCCAGGCTCCGCTCTCGCCGGGGGCTAAAGCCCAACTGGTCCCACCGCTTATCGGCACGGCTAAAGCCATGCCCTGATACAAACCCGGGGCGCGGCAGTTCGAGCGATGAGAAATCCAGGTTAGGGAATAGTGTACGACCGCGTGGGTCTGCCGGAGGGTCAACCGTGTCTCCACCGAATCGGGCGCGGTACAGAACGAGGTCACCGGCTTGGAGCGGGGAGGGAGGATGCGGAAATCGAATCCGGCGCCGCCTCGGTTGGGGCGGCGCCGGAAATGGCCGGGATCAGAAGTAGAAACGAAGCGAGAGCTGCAGGTTTCGCACGTCGTTGCTCTTGCTCGTCACTTTCATGAACGTGGTCAGGTTCGTCGGATCGGTGCCAACGCCATTCCAGTTCGGGTGGTTGAAGGCATCGAAGGCCTCCGCGCGGAACTGGAAGCCTGCCCGCTCGTTCAACGCAAATTTCTTGAACAGCCCAAGGTTCCAGTTTTCGAAACCGGGGTTGTAGATCATGTCGCGAATGCCGGGCTGGTGGTTGAAGGTTCCCTTGTCAGGCACGGTCCACTTCAGCGTGCAGCCGGTTCCCGTAGCGGAGCAGCCGGACTCGTTGAACGGATAAACCCACCAGTTGGCGTTGGTGTTGCCGCTGTCGTGGGCCATCGTCTTCTGATAATCGAGGTTGCTGTTGTTGAACACCCAGTAATTGCCGATGCCGCCCGCCAGGCTGCCGTCCACGCCCACGCCGGCGTAGTCGGTGCCGCGGCCCACGCTCGTCGGAGTGCCGGATTGATATTGGATCAAACCGCTGACCTGCCATCCGCCCAGGACCTTGCCCGCCACGTGGCTCTTATCCTTGAAGAACGGCAGTTCGTAAAGGAAGTTGGAGATGAACACGTGACGCGTGTCGAACTCGGACGGCCCCCACAGGTTGCCTGCGTAATACGTGTCGGGGATGATGTCCCGCTGGTTCGAGCCATTGTCCCACGCCTTGCTAAGGGTGTAGACGGCTTGCAGATGCAGGCCATTGGAGAATCGCCGGGTGAACTGGAGCTGCAGTCCGTGATACAGCGAACTCGCGACGTTGTCCGTCTCGCGAATCGAGTTATAGCCTTTGTAAGGCCGCAGGTCGTCGAGGTTCGTACCCGCGGGAGCGGCGGCGACTACACCGGGCGTGGGCTGGTTGATATTCGACTCGCGTTGCAGATGGAGTCCGCGCCGTCCCACATAACCCACCTGAATAGTCGACTTCCACGGCAATTCGCGCTCCACCACAATGTTCCAATTCCAGGCCGAAGGATTCTTGAAGGCGCGGCTCTGCGTCGTTACCGTCAGCGGAAGGCTGTTCGCCGAGGTGCCGCCAGGATTATCGGCGTTTCCGAAAGTGACGTTCGCCGTCGGCTGGAACGGAGGATTGCCGCCCAGGAATACCGAATCGCTGACGCCCAGGCGCGTGAAGAATTCTCCACCGCCGGCGCGCACCACAGTTTTCTCGTTCAGTTTGTATGCAAAGCCGAACCTCGGTTGGATCTGGCCCCACTGGACGTTCGAGAAGTAGTTAGGATACGAGCCTCCGCGATGCAGGTAATCGAAGGTTCCCGCCGTAGCTTCGGGAAAACGCCCGACGGCCGAGGACGGCCATGCGTTGTCGCCCGGAATCACCATTCCGTTGTAGCGGTCGGCTCCGGACCCTACGATCACCACCCCGTTCTTCACCGTAACCGCTTTCGCCGGGTCGTAAAGCGCCGGGTCGAAGGCGATCATGTTGCCCCAGAGAGCGTGATAAGGAACGATTACCGTGTAACGGAAACCCATGTTAACCGTTAACTTCTGGCTGACCTTCCACGAATCCTGCACATAGGGTTCGAAAGAGGCGCCGCGAAAGATGGTGTAAGCGCGCTGGCCCAGCTCGGAATACGAGTCGAATATGCCCATCGCGGTGTTGCCGATCGCGTTACTGCTCGAGGGCGCACCCGATCGTGTATCGGTGAACGTGAACTGTCCGTTCTGGTTGTTGGTGCACGTCGGGCAAGCGGAAACGTTGATCTCGTCGTTGTCGTTCTCGCCGCTCTTTTCGTAGTAGAAACCGGCCTTGAACGTGTGGCTGTTCTTAACCCATGTAAAGCTGTCCGTGATGGTGTAGATCGGCCCGGTCGAATGCGACGGATACGGGCCGCCGGTGAGGCCGGTCAAGCCCGAGATGTTCGCGGTCGGAATGCGGGTGGGGATCAGCTTCCCGGTCGGAAAGATATACGGATAGTTGATGCCGGCCGCCGTGCGGTCGAAGAAGTTGGCCGTATCCACCGGGATGTAAACATCGTCCAGACTGAAGGTGGCCAGCACTTCGTTCACTTTAGTGGGGCTGATAGTCCAGACATGGTCCAGCGAGTTGGTCTGGTTCGGCCGGTTGAAAAATTTAGGCGTCCTGGTCGGCGTTCCATCCAGGGGCTGGTACTGGAAGAAAGCGTAGTCGACCTTACGAGCCTGAAGCCGCTGCTTATCGGTGAGATTCAGGTCAAAGGCAAACGTCTCCTTGCGCTGGTTCTGCGGAGCTTTCGCAGTCACATAGTAGTTGTTCGAACCACCTGCGATTCCGATCGGGATGTCCGGCGCCGGGTATGCCTTCAGAATGCCGAGGCCGTTCTGACTTTGAAGGGTTACGGGGATGAGGTTGCCCGGGATTGGGTTCTTGGTGGTTGGGTCGAGAAGCTGGACCACTTTGCCCTGGATATTCACCGGATTGTTCGTCAGCATCTCGCTGAAGTTTCCTTGCCGCATCAGCAAGGTAGGCACCGTCCAAGTGGCGGTGTCAAATTGCCGCAAACGGACCCACTCCTGCCCGAAGTAAAAGAAGAACTTAGATTTGTCAGCGTTGAACTTGCCGGGAATGTAGACCGGCCCGCCGATGTTGTACCCGAACTGATTGTATTGGAATGGGAGCGGGCTGCTGTTCGGCAGCAAGCCGGGAATATCGGGCGTGTGATTGCGCGCCCAGGTGTTGGCGTTCAGGTGGTTGTTGCGGATGTATTCGTATGCCGCCCCGTGAAAGTCTTGCGAGCCCGCGCGGGTGATGATGCGAATCTGCGCCCCCGACGTGCGGCCGTATTCGGCCGCGTACGCTGCTGTCAGGATCTGCACTTCCTGAGTGGAATCGACGTCCGCCGCGCCGATAGCGGACCCGTTCGAACGGGTCCGGACCGCAGGCGCACCGTCGTACGTAGTGAGGTTCTCGGGATTGCGCGAGCCATTGAAATTCGAGGGACCCTGGCTCATGCCGAAACTTAGACCGGAGGCGTTGCCCGGCCGCGCGCCGGGCGCTAGCGCGGCCAGGCCGACCGGGTTGCGTCCATTCAACTCCAGAAGGTCGATTTGCTCGCGCGTAACGAGTGATTCGCGGGTGGCGGATTCGGTTTGCAGAACCTCCGCCGTAGCCGACACCTCGACGGTTTCGGTGGCCGCGCCGACGGTGAGCGCAAGGTCGACGGCCAGAGCCGCGCTGGGATCGAGTTTATTGTGGGAGGTCTCGAATTTCTTGAAGCCCTTGGCCTCCGCCGTGACGGTATACAGGCCGGCTGGAATATTGGTGACCGTATAGTAACCGGATTCGTTGGTGTTGGCGGTACGTTCTGTCCCGGTGGCCTCATTCTTTACCGTGACTTGAGCCGCCGGCACGACGGCGCCGGAAGGGTCTTTGACGAAGCCCGAAATGGACCCGAGGTCCGATTGGGCGTAAACGACGCTGCAGCAAACGAAAACGGCGAGTGCGAGCGACGCCGCCCGCAGGAAACGAACAAGGTTCATCTTGGCTCTCCTTCTTGTTTGAAGAATCCTCACTATTGTCATCCCCGAACGGCGGGCGGATTCGGATACAACGTCACCCGTGCGAACGGGCCTTTCAGTTGGTGTCTTTTCTCACCTGAAACGTGATGCTTTATATATTTGTGGACCTGTTAGCCCGCGATGTCAAGACAAAATGGTGTCGATTATTACCGGTAGGATTCCCACCGTCAACGTGCCGAACTTCTACGGTCTGGCAGGCGGGCCCTACCCGCCGCACTCTTCGGGGCCGATCTGGACCTGCTCCGACAGTGTAACCAAAGTGTGGAAAAACCACACGATCAAGGCCTGCTTCTCCTTTTGAGTACTCCGGCGAAAATGACGGAGACCAGATCAACGTCAGCACGGTTCCGGGCGGCAGCAACAACCAGAACGCCTTCACCGACGCTCGCACCTGCCTGGGCGCCACCAGTGGCGTGGGCCTCGCCAACCTGGCGCGGCCCGAACCTGAATCCCACGTCCAGCCCGTTCGGAATGATCACCAGTAAAACCGGTCTGGCGCGCATCCTGCAGCTTTCCCTGCGCTTCCACTTCTGAGAACCACGCCGGAGGGGGCAGGCACGCTGTGTCTGCCCCTCTCCGGTGCCCTACACACCCCGCCCGCTGTAGTAAACTCTCACTCATGACGTTACGACTGATGCGCCCCGCGGCGCTTCTTCTGGCGGTAGCTTTGTCCGCCCTGCCGGTAGCCGCGCAGACGGCCCCCAAGGTAACCACTCCCAAGGAAGCGCTCGGATTCAACCTGGGAGACGACTACCAGGTGGCGAACTATACGCAACTGGAAGCCTACTGGAAGAAGCTCGCCAGCGAGTCCGATCGCATGAAATTGGTCGATATCGGCCCCACGGAGGAAGGCAGGCACCAGTACATGGCGATCGTCTCGTCGCCCGATAACATCAAGAAGCTGGATCATTACAAGGACATCTCGCAGAAACTGGCGCATGCCGAAGGGCTCAACGAGGATCAGGCACACGCGCTGGCGCGCGAAGGGAAAGCGGTCGTATGGATCGACGGCGGGCTGCATGCCAGCGAGTCGGTGGGAGCGCAGCAGCTCATGGAGATGGTCTACCAGATGGTGAGCCGCACGGATCCCGAAACCATGCGCTTCCTGAACGACGTGGTCCAGCTTTATGTGCAGGCCAATCCGGACGGCCAGGAGTTGATCGCGAACTGGTACATGCGGGGCTCCGAGAAGCTGGATGCCCCTCTGAAGGATCCGCAGAAACGCAGCTTGAACGGCCTTCCGCGGCTCTACGCCAAGTATGTCGGGCACGACGACAACCGCGACTTCTACATGTCCAACATGAAAGAGACCACCAACATGAACCGCCAGATGTTCACCGAGTGGTTTCCGCAAATCATGTACAACCATCACCAGACCGGTCCCGCCGGCGCGGTGATCTTCATGCCGCCGTTCCGCGACCCCTTCAACTACAATTTCGATCCACTGGTGCCGCTGGGAATCGAGATGGTGGGCACGGCCATGCATAGCCGCCTGGTGGCGGAAGGCAAGGGCGGCAGCGCCATGCGCAGCGGCGCGAACTACTCGACCTGGTGGAACGGCGGCCTGCGCACGGTCACCTACTTCCACAACATGATCGGAATTCTGACGGAGATCATCGGCAATCCCACCCCTATGAATATTCCGCTGGTGCCGTCGAAGCAGTTGCCCCAGGGGGACTGGCCGATGCCGATTGCGCCGCAGGTGTGGCACTACCGTCAATCCATCGACTACGAAATCTGCAATAACCGGGCGATCCTTGACCTGGCTTCGCGGTACCGCGAGACGTTCCTCTACAACATCTGGCGCATGGGGATGAACTCCATCGAGAAGGGCAGCAAGGATAACTGGACGGTCACCCCCAAGCGCATCGCTGCGCTGGAAGCCGCCGCCGAGCAGGGCGGAGCGACGGGCGGCGGCGGGCGAGGCGGCCGAAACGGTGGCGGTGGCGGCGCGGCAGCAGCGGGCGGCGATGCGGCAGCCGGTGGAGACTTGCCGGCGGGCCTCACACCGGGCGGCCTGGGCGCGCGCACGGTTCCGGCGGATCTTTACGAGAAGATCCTGCACGACCCCAAGCTGCGCGATCCGCGCGGCTACATCATTCCCTCGGACCAGGCGGATTTCGCCACCGCGACGGAGTTCGTGAATACCCTGATCAAGAACGGCATCACGGTGCTGAAGGCCGGTTCGGCGTTCACTGTGGCCGGCAAGAGCTATCCGTCGAATTCCCTGGTGGTGAAGACCGCGCAGGCATTCCGGCCGCACATCATGGACATGTTCGAGCCGCAGGACCATCCCAACGATTTCCGCTATCCGGGCGGTCCGCCCATTCCGCCGTACGACATTACGGGCTGGACGCTGGCTTACCAGATGGGCGTCGAATTCGACCGCATTCGCGACGGTTTCGACGGTCCGTTCACCAAGGTCAGCGGGCTGCTGCCGCCGCCGGCGAGTTCGGTCATGGGACCTTCCAGCCCGGCGGGATACCTGATCAGCCATCGGATCAACAATTCGTTCATACTGGTGAACCGCCTGCTCAAAGCCAACGCCGAGGTTTACTGGCTGAAGAAAGAGGCGAAGGCGGATGGTCAGGACTTGGGCACGGGCAGCATCTGGGTGCCGGCCTCAGCCGCGGCACGTCCGGTGCTGGAGAAAGGCGCGAAGGACTTGGGTGTGGCCGTGCACGCCGTTGCCAAGGCGCCTGCCGGAGATGCGCTGAAGCTCAAGCCCATCCGCATCGGCCTGTATGACCAGTACGGCGGCAGCATGCCTTCCGGCTGGACGCGCTGGCTGTTCGAGCAGTACGAGTTCCCGTTCCAGGTGGTATATCCTCCCACCCTGGATGCCGGCGATCTGAAGAGCAAGTTCGACGTCCTGGTGTTCCCCGACGGCGCCATCCGGCGCGGCAACGCCGGTGGACGCGGGCTCGGCGGCGGTGGGCGCGGCGGGTTCGGCGCGACCCCGGACACCGTTCCCGACGAGTATAAAGGATGGGTGGGAAGGATCTCGGACGACAAGACCATGCCACAGCTCCAGAAGTTTGTGGAGTCGGGTGGGTCGATCGTCACCATCGGAAGCTCCACCAGCGTGGCTGAGGTTTTCGGCATACCGGTGAAGAATTACCTCACGGAAAAGGGTCCGGACGGTAAGGACCGCCCGCTGCCGCGTGAGAAATTCTTCATTCCGGGTTCGCTGCTGAAGGTGAACGTAGACAACCACAATCCGCTGGCCTATGGCATGCCGGCTCAATTGGACGTTTTCTTCGACAACAGCCCGGTGCTCCGCCTGGAGCCGGCGGCGGAGATGAAACACACATCTGCGGTGGCATGGTTCTCCGGCTCCGAACCGCTGGATAGCGGCTGGGCCTGGGGCCAGCAGTATCTGGACGGTGGAACCGCCGTGGCCGAGGCCAGCGTGGGCGAAGGCATGGTGATGATGCTGGGGCCGGAAGTTGCGTTCCGCGGCCAGCCGCATGCGACGTTCAAGCTGCTGTTCAA
>JAIQFL010000276.1 GCA_020073365.1 Terriglobia bacterium
CTTTTCTCGATTTTTCTGAAGGAAAATCGCTGCACGCCCATCTTGATTGGCGTTTCACCCGGTAATCCAACACGTCATCACCTTAGTTTAGGACTCACCCGATATCCCGCCGGAGTGTGGATATCCCCTCTCATCCGCGCAGCATGAAGACCCCGCATGCCAGCTATCGTATTGATAGATGGAGTCTTAGCCCAAAACGCAAAAGAGCCGCACCCGTTGGAGAGAGGCTGCGACTTCTGCCGGCTCTGGCCGTTCATCCAGGTGAAGTCGCCAAAAGCGAATGGCGCAGGTTTGGCGGTGGGATGTTCGGCGGCGGACATACTCGGGACGCCCGTTGTTGGCATTGACGGCTGCGATTCGACGGCGGGTTTGACTGCCGGCACAACCGGCGGGCTCTGATAGGCCGCGAGCTTCGCCTCGACCGTTGCGAGGCGGCTTTTCAGTTCTGTGATCTCCGCGACCAGGGCTTGCAGATCCTGGCTGGTTGGCGCGGCTTGGGCAAACATCTCGACAGTTCCGCATGCCAGCAGCGTGGCGGCGAGTGCGAGACGCGCCAGCCGGGCCGGGGCAAAGGGCGAATTCTTCATCGGGTGCTCCAGACAAGGTGTTAGAACATTCAAAGAATACAACAACGCGCCTCGGCTTCTGGATCGTTTGGCTATGTCAGAATAGCTGGAGTTGTGGGGTTCGGTACCGCTGAGGAGCCTTTTTGGATGTGATGCGCGTCATCAGATCGGTCAGACAGACCAGGTACGTCGGATGCTTCGCTTCCGCCATCCGATTCAGAACAGCCTCGGGCTGGTCATCGACGAAGACCGAATTGCCGTCTGTTACGAGGTACGACTTGGACTTCGCTACCAGAGCTCTGCCCGGCTGCCCCAGTTCTCGACGTAGGAGTCGCAGAACCTTCCGGATCTTCTTGAGTGAGAGTCCCTTCCTCCTGAGGGCCGCAACCGCGAGAATCTCCAGGACCTGCTCACTGGTATAGACGCGCCGGTGGTTCTCGATGGGCGGGGAGACCAGCCTGCGTTCATCCCACCACTGGAGTTGCCGCTGGCTGACGCCAGCCATGCGGACCACATCCCCGCTCAGAAACACCCGCTCACCTAACGCACCCTTCTCAGGCAACATAACGCGACCTTTCCGCGGGTGCTCTACGGCCGGCGGCCCCGACCTGCTGCCGGGCGAGCGTCCGTTTTCCCCGGACTCGTCGGCGGACCAGTCGCCCTTTCGCCTCGCCTCGCCTCCTTGGGCCGTTGGCAGAGGGCACACCATTGGGCATCTCGATCATAGACGCCACAATGATCGCATTGGGTATAGATCGTATACGTCCGCATGGAGAATCCCATCCAGAATATACATCCTGGCGGCGCGCCAGTCAAAACATTTCTTGGGTCGGATGTTCTGAACCCCGTGGCGGAGCCCCAGCAACACGGCGCCCCCTTGCCCACTACACCAGCGCCGATTTGATCCGCGCCGGTGTCAGCGGAGCGCGGCGGAACCGCACACCCGTGGCATCGAATATCGCGTTGTTGATCGCCGCCGCCGTGGGACGTGAAGATGGCTCTCCCGCGCCGCTCGGAGCGATTTCGGGATGGTTCAGTAGGATGATTTCGACTTCGGGCACATCCGACCACCGCACTACAGGATATGTGTTCCAGTCCACGCTCGTGACCTTGTTCTTGTCGAATGTGACTTCTTCTTTCAGGGCGCGCCCCAGAGACTGTATCAGGTTCGCCTGGATGGTCCCACGCAGAGCATCGGGGTTGACAATCAAACCGCAGTCGTGCGCGCAGACCAGGTGTGTCACGCGGACCGCGCCGCTCGGCCGGTTAACTGCCACCTCCGCAATGGTCGCCACATAGGTTCCGCCGCGCAGAGCCAATGCGATTCCCCGGCCGGTCAGCACCTGCGCCGAAGAGTCTTTTGGCTTAGGCGACGGGCGGCGATCCCACCTGGCGCGCTCCGCCGCGGCCGTCAGGACGGCTTTGGCGCGGGCGTCCTCAATATAGCGGAGCCGGAACTCGATGGGGTCGACCCCAGCCGCTGCGGCAATCTCATCCATGAACGACTCGCCGGCGAACGTCCCCGCGGGGCCATTGGGATCGCGCAGGTGCGTCGTGCGCAGCGGCGAGGAAGAGACATAGAGCGCCGGAACAATGTGGCCCGTTGCGTGGACGTTGCGGTACCCATATGGATAAGTGCTCCCGCCCCACTGCACGTACTCGTCGCCGGCAGTCGGATTCGGCGCTCCGGTCAGTTGGCCCGCCAGAAGATTGCCGGGCGTAGTTGCCTGCGGAATGATTTCCGTACCCGAGAAAGCCCGCGACGTGAACTCAATTGCGGTCACGCCGCCCTGCGCGTCCAGCGCCGCCGTGAGGTCGACGATCGCCGCAGGTCCCTTGCCGCCCCACGCCGTCATATCCGCGCGCGACCATTCGACGCGCACCGGTTTGCCCACTGCCAGGGAGAGTAGCGCGGCATCCGCTGCTACGTCCTCATCGCCGGCGCGCCCATAAGAGCCGGCAGCCTCAACCCAGATTACCCGCACACGATCCGCGGGGACCGCAAGCATCTGCGCCAGCCCTTTTTGAAGCGCGTGTGGCTTCTGGGCGCCGGTCCAGACCGTGGTCAACCCATCCGCGTGGAAATCGACGACCGAGCATCCCGGTCCCATGGTCGCGTGCGCCTGGAAGGGCCACTCGTAACTGGCTTCGAGTTTCCTGGCGGCGCTTGCCATGGCGGTGCGCACGTCTCCCTGGTTGGCAAGCTCGCGCGTGGCCCTGGGCTTCACCGAGCGCATATGCGCGTAGACATCCTCGGGAAAGGAAGCGGCCGGGGCGCTCCAGTTCACCTTGAGTTCCCGCGCGGCGCGGATCGCAGCCCACTCGTTTGCGGCCACCACTCCTACGAAGTTGCCCTTCACTACCGTTCTTAGATAGCCCGGAATCGCTTTGACCGATGTCTCGTCGACACTGGCAACCGTAGCGCCCGCTCCCGCCGGCCGGATCACGCGCCCATGCAGCATTCCGGGGACCCGGATGTCGGTGGAGTATACGGCACGTCCCAGGATCTTCGGCGGCAGATCGATGCGCGGAACGGATTGGCCCACGATGGTGTAGGCCGACGGATCTTTCGCCTTCCCCTTGCCTTCGACATTCAGCGCAAAACCTCCACCGGAAACCCGCAGGGCGTCGTTCAGTTCAGCGGCGCCGGCCAGGGCTCCGTACGAGATGGGTTTCGCGGAGCCGCCTTTCACGCTCACCATTCCGTCCTTTACCTGGAGCTCGTCAGGCGGCGCGCCGAGTCTGCCGGAAGCCAGTTGCAGCAGCAGGAAACGGGCCGTCGCCGCGGCATTGCGTAGCGGCTTTGCGCCCGCCGAGATCGAGGTACTCCCGCCCACTCCTCCCTGGTCGGGTGTTGTTGCGGTATCGCCCATCGTGAGCTGAATGCGCGCAGGTAAGACATCCAATTCCTCGGCCACCACCTGGATCAGCGCGGTTTGCACACCCATCCCGATGTCTACCTTGCCGGTGGAGACGCGGACGCTCTCATCCTTCCCGATGCGCAGCCACGCGTCCAGACGCCCGGGCTGAGGAGTGGGTGCTCCGTCGGCGGCGACAAGCTGCGGAAGAATCGCGGAGTCGGCGAAACTGAAGCCGATCAGCAGTCCGCCCTTTTTGAGGAACTCTCTTCGGGATTTAGACATCGAGGCAGTCATGGCTATGCGCTCCCTTTCATGCCGGCCGCGCGGCGCACCGCGGCAGCGATCTGTACATGACTGCCGCATCGGCATACTAAACCTTCGAAGGCGGTCTTCATCTGCTCGTCGGTCGGATGTGGATATTTGTTCAGCAGAGCCTTGGCGCTCAGCACCCATCCATTCAGGCAGTAGCCACACTGGAAGGCCTGCTCCTGGATGAACGCTTTCTGGACCGGGTGTGGGTGTTCCGGCGTCCCGAGCCCTTCGAGCGTAGTGATGTCTTTGCCGGCCGCCCGCGAGACGGGCAACATGCACGAGCGCACGGGAGTCTGATTGATGAGTACGGTGCAGGCGCCGCACTGTCCCAGACCGCAGCCGAATCGGGGATTGTTCAGCCCGATGTCGTCGCGAAGAACGTATAGAAGCGGACACTCGGGGTCCGCGTCGATGTGATGAGCCTTGCCATTGATTCGTAGAGAAAGGTTCGCCATTCCCTCACCTCACAGATACTTACTGGTGATAGTCTACTCTATGCTTCCGAGCCGCGTCCCTTCAGCAAACGGCGTCGACCACCGCACACCATGCCGGCGCAAATAGGTGTAGGCTGTTTTCGTGAGAAAAGAAGAAGCCACTGAGGTGCTCTCCATCGAGGGACGCGAGGTCCGTGTGACCCATCCTGACAAACTCTACTTTTCAAAGCAGACGAAGCTCTCGAAACTCGACCTCGTACGCTACTACCTATCGGTCGCGCCGGGCGCTCTCGGCGGAATCCAGGATCGTCCGCTGGTTCTCAAGCGCTTCGTCAATGGCGCCGAGGGCGAGGCGTTCTATCAGAAACGCGCGCCCGCCGAACGGCCCGCGTGGCTGCGCACCGTGACCCTTTCCTTCCCTTCGGGCCGCACGGCGGAAGAGGTGGTCGTCGACGATGCAGCCGGGCTCGCCTGGATCGTCAATTTGGGCTCGATCGAGCTACACCCGCACCCCGTACGCTCCGGCGATCTGGAGCACCCCGACGAGTTGCGCGTGGATCTCGATCCAGGACCTGGCGTCAATTGGGCGGACGTGCGCCGGGTCGCCCTGGAGGTGAAATCGCTCCTCGAGGAGATGGGGCTTCGCGGCTGGCCCAAGACCAGCGGCTCACGCGGGATGCACCTGAATGTCCGGATCCAATCCCGCTGGACCTTCACCGAGGTGCGCCGCGCCGCGCTTGCGCTGTCGCGGGAAGTCGAGCGGCGCGCTCCCGCCCTGGCCAGCTCGAAATGGTGGAAAGAGGAGCGTCATGGCGTGTTCCTCGACTACAACCAGAATGCCAAAGATCGGACGACGTGCTCGGCGTATTCTGTCCGTCCGCTCCCCGACGCGCGTGTGTCCACGCCGCTTCATTGGCATGAGGTCCCCGACTGCGAGCCCGCCGACTTTACCGTACTCACGGTGCCGAAGCGCTTCGCCGAGCTCGGCGATCCGCACCGGGACATGGACGCCGCAGCAGGGTCGCTTGAAGAATTGCTAGAGCTTGCGGCGAGGGACGAAGCCGCGGGCCTCGGCGACGCGCCCTGGCCGCCGCACTTTCGCAGGATGGAGGGCGAGGGGTTGCGTGTGGCCCCTTCGCGTGCCAAGTCCGCCCCCAAGCAGCCGCGGACCAAGATGCCGCTCGTGGTGGTCGCGAACTCTCCCAATAAAGACGCTGCCCGGGCGGGCCTGGAAAGGTGGAAAAGCAAACATCCCCAGGTGGCCGGCCTTCTCGACGTAGACGACGTGCTGGTTGACTCCATGCGCGGCAGGTCATCTACCTGGACGCGCATCCGGGTCAACCTGCGACACGTGCCCGAAGCGCTGCGGCCTCCCGAAGAAGCTCCCGACCCGAATGACGATCCAACCCGCGAATGGCGCACCAGGCGCGCTTCGAAAGGCGATGCCTAAGCACAACGTCTCGCGAGCCTCATCGCCCCAAAGCGAAAATCGCCGCCAGCTCTTCCGGCGGGACCACTTCCAACTGAGCATAGGTGCAGTCGCCCGGCTTCTTGTCCGTCCGCCACCTGCGAAACTGTGCCGTGTGACGGAAGCGGCTGCCCTGCATATGATCGTAAGCCACTTCCACCACCAGTTCGGGTCGCAGCGGCTCCCACGACAGGTCCTTGCCATGGCTCCAGCGGCTCTGGCCACCCGGCATCCGCTGCCCCGCTTCGCCCGTCGCCGGTTCCTGACCTGACCAGCGCTTCCAAGGGTGAGCGGCGAGCGCGTCCGTGCGGTACGGTGCGAGGTATTCTGCGAGCTCCCGGCGCTTCAAGTCCGAGAAGCTGGCGCAGACACCCACGTGCTGGAGCGCGCCAGAATCGTCGAAAAGGCCGAGCAGCAGTGAGCCCACAGCCGTGCCATCGCCTTTCTTGTGCCACCGAAAGCCGGCAACCACGCAGTCGCAATCGCGCTCGTGCTTGATCTTGAGCATCACGCGCTTGTCCGGTTCGTAGGTCCCTGAAATCGGCTTGGCCATGACCCCGTCGAGACCCGCGCCCTCGAAGCGGCGAAACCAATCCGACGCGACGTTCGATTCGTAGGTTGCCGGTGTCAGATGGATCGGCGGCGCCGCGGAGGAAAGCAGCGATTCCAGCTCTTTCCGCCGGCTTTGGAACGGTTCGCCACGCAGATCCCGGCTCCCCTCGCAAAGCAGGTCGAAGAACACGATGGAGGCCGGGATTTCCCGGGACAGAAGCTTCACCCGCGACGCGGCGGGATGGATGCGGAGCTGGAGCGCCTCGAAGTCGAGCCCCGCACCCGTGGCGACGACGATTTCGCCATCGAGCACCGAGCGGGTCGGCAACTCCGATCGCAACGGATCGAGCAGCTCGGGAAAGTAGCGGTTCAACGATTTTTCGTCGCGGCTCTGGATCAGGATCTCGTCTCCATCGCGGAAGACCAAAGCGCGAAACCCATCCCACTTCGGTTCGAAGATCCAGGCTCCACCCGCCGGTAATTCGCCAACGCGCTTGGCTAGCATCGGTAAGATCGTCGGGTTCACAGGAAGATTCACGCCTTATGTTAACGCGCCCGTGCTACCCTCACCGGAGAATGGCCGGTTGCGAAGCTGGCTCTGCGCGCGTCGGGGAACCGGCTGGAGGGGTCATGAGGATTCGAGTCGCGGAAGCGTCTGAGGCGGAAGGGATCGTGCGCTTGATCAACGCCGCTTTTCTCGTAGAGAAGTACTTCATCGAGGGTGACCGCATCGATCTCGATCAGGTCCGCTCCCTCTTCCAAAAGGGGGAGTTCCTGGTGGCGGACGATGGCGGAGCGCTGGCCGGCTGTGTCTACCTCGAACAGCGTGGGGAGCGGGCGTACATGGGCCTACTGTCGATAGATCCCTCGCGGCAGCGCGCGGGCTGGGGCTCACAAATGATCACGGCTTCCGAACGCTGGGCCCGCGAAAGGGGCTGCCGGTTCATGGACCTCCGGATTGTGAATCTGCGGGAGGAACTGCCGGCATTCTATGGGCGGCTGGGCTATGTCGAGGACGGCATGGATCCGTTTCCGGCGGACACCCCGACGAAGTTGCCGTGCCATTTCGTGAAAATGTCGAAGGCGTTATGAATGGGGCTCGTGGGGGCTGCCAGCCGGGCCGCTGATGCCCGCTCAAAGGAAAAATTCACTGACCTCCAGCTTTTCGGCCTGATCCGCCAGTTGGGTGAGCGTCGCAGCCAGGGCGCGCGCGCTCTCCGCTTCCAGATCGACCCGGACCGTAAACTCGCCTTTGAGCTTGCCCGTCTCCTTCACCACCAGGCTCAAATGAACGCGCGCGCCGAACAGGTGATTGTTGGATGGCCGCGCGGACATGGAATCGAGCTCGAGAACCCGTCCCACATAGGTGGGCAGATCCGGAATCGCTTCGCGAAGTTCGCGTGGGAAGGCCATGGTGTTACGGGAAAGCCGGCCGCGCGGGACCGGCACGTCCGTCCGGGTGAGTTCGGTGCTCATGAACTTAGTGTAGGGCAACGCTGTGTGCCGGATCTACTCCCAGCGCAAAGCCCGCATTGGGTCGATCCCGGTGGCCCGCCGCGCGGGCAGATAACCGGCGATCGTCGCCACCGACGCGATGCCCATGGCCCCCAGAACCATCGTCAACGGATCGGCCGCCTTGATCCCGAATAACTGGGTCTCTACCATCCGTGTGACCGCCCATGCGGAAGGCACACCGATCGCGACCCCAATGGCAGCCAGCAGCAGAACCTCCCGCATCACCAGCCACACTACCGACCCCACGCCGGCGCCCAGCGCCATGCGGATTCCGATCTCGCGCGTGCGCTGCGCCACCAGATAGGCCATGACGCCGTACAGTCCCACCGCCGCAAGCAACGTTGCCAGGCTTCCGAAGACTGTCGAAAGCGTAGCCAGCATCCGCTCCGTCACCAGCGATTTATCCACCTGCTGTTCGAGCGTGCGCATGCCAAACACCGGAACGCTCGAATCCACTTCCCGCACGGTCTGGCGCAATGCGGAAAACAGATTCCCGGGAGCCCCGCGCGCCCGCACGTACGCGGACATCCCGGTCACAAACTCCACCTGTTGGTACGGCCGGTAGAGCTCGTAAGGAATCTCCTGCCGCATACTCTCGTACTTGGTATCCCGCACCACGCCCACAATTTCGATGTCCAGCTTGGTCCCGGGATTGCCCCCCATGCCGACATGACGCCCGATCGGGCTGGCGCTTCCGAAATAGCGCTTGACGAATTTCTCGTTTACGATCCCTACCTTCGGGGTACCCTTTTGATCGCGCAGGGTGAAATCCCGGCCCAGCAGAATGGGTACTCCCAGCGTGTCGAAGAAACCGGGCGATGCGAACTGCATGTGGGGATCGACCCCTTCGCCCTGTTTGGCGGTATAGCCCTCCACCGCGATGGAACTGTCCCATTCGTTGCCGTCAAGCACAGGGATTACCACCAACGCCGCTGCCGTGACCCCTCCGAGGCTGCTCATGCGTTCCACCAATTGCCGGTAGAACTGTAAGCTTCGTTCGGGTTTATAGCCGTTCAGGGTGGGATCCAGCGAGAAGGTCACCAGGTTTTCCGTCTGGAACCCAGGATTGAGATCCTTCAGGTTCTTCAGGCTTTGAACGAACAGTCCCGCGCCGATCAGCAGCAACAGCGAGAGCGCCACCTGCAGCACCACCAGGGTCTTCCGCAAGCCCACCGATGTTCCGCCCAAAACCGCGCCTGCCTGGTCCTTCAAGGTTCCCGCCAGTTGCGGCCGGGTGGATTGAAGCGCCGGCGCGAGACCGAAGATCAGTCCCGTCAGCACCGAAATGGCTAGCGTGAACCCCAATACGCGGGAATCCGGCGTGCTCGAAACCGTCAGCGGAATCACCTCAGCCGGCAGGAAGTTGAGCAGCGCTTTGTCCATCAGCACAGCCAGCCCAAGTCCCGCGGCGCCTCCCGTAATCGATAGCAGCAGGCTCTCCTCCAGCAACTGGGCGATCAAGCGGCCACGGCTCGCGCCCAACGCGAGGCGCACGGCAATCTCCTTCTGCCGGGAAGTGGCGCGCGCGATCAGCAGGTTCGCCACGTTCGAACAGGCGATCAAAAGCACCAGCCCAACGATGGCCATGAGGGCCCACAGCGGGTTGGAGAATTGCCGCCGCAAACCCGACCGTCCCTTGGACGCCGGCAGCAGATTCATCCACATCTTCAGGAACTGCTGTTTGGTGTAATCCGTGGCAGTGGCGAACTCCTTGTCCTGCACCTCCATTTGCAGGATCTGGTGAAACAGCGGTTGCAAGCCGCCCTTGGCGGACTCCAGGGTCATGCCGGGTTTGAGCCTGCCGAACGCCTGCGTGAAGCGGCCGCGTCGGTCGTTGAGGCTGTACCAGGGCCCCGGCGTCATTTCCTTTTTCATCATCATGGGGATGCGGAGCTGCGGGGAGTAGCCCACTTCCACGCCGTCGAAACCGGCCCGGCTCACGCCCACGATCGTCAGTGGATACCCATTGACGGTAATCCTTTTGCCAATCACCCCGGGGTCTCCGCTGAACCGAGTTCTCCAGAAGCCATAACTCAAAACCGCCAACGGATGCCCGCCCTGGATGAGATCGTCGGAAGCGGTGAAGACGCGCCCCAGCGCCGCCCCCACTCCCAATACCGGAAAGTAGTTGCCCGACACGAGTTCCCCGGAGACCAGTTCCGTGCGGCCCTCGAAGCTGAGGCTCAGGGTGGTTCCCCAGCGGCAGAACATCCCCTGGAACACCTGGTTCTTGTCGCGGAAGTCCTGGTACATCGGGTAGGAAATCGCGTTGCCGCCGGTATTGCTGCCGTAATGCGACCCTCGGGCGGTAAGCAGCACCAGTTCCTCGGGGTGGTTCACCGGCAACAGTTCCAGGATCAGTTGGTTGATCAGCGTGAAAATGGCCGTGTTGGCGCCGATTCCGAGCGCCAGCGAAAACACCGCGACCGAAGCAAACAACGGCGATTTCCGTAAAGTCCGGATGGCGTAGCGCAGGTCTTGCAGCAGGACGGACATCAACCGTTATACTGTCGCGCGCGAAAAAAGTTACCAACCGTGGGGGAATTCCGCGCCTGGTATTACAATAAGCCTTCCCATGCACGAGCATTCCAAATTCCTGCTGGCCGATAGCCAGATCCCCTCGGCGTGGGTCAACGTGCTGCCATCCCTTCCGGAGCCGCTCGACCCACCGCTCAACCCGCACACGCGCATGCCGCTAACGCCCGAAGACCTGCTGCCGATCTTCCCCATGGAACTGATCGAGCAGGAGTTCTCGCCCCAGCGCGAGATCGATATTCCCGGCGAGATCATGGATATCTATCGGCTGTGGCGCGCCACCCCGCTCTATCGCGCGCGGCAACTCGAAAAGGCGCTGGATACCCCGGCGCACATCTACTACAAGTACGAAGGCACCAGCCCCGCCGGCAGCCACAAGCCCAACACCGCGGTCGCGCAGGCCTATTACAACAAGCGCGCGGGCATCCGCCGGCTCGCCACGGAAACCGGAGCGGGGCAGTGGGGCAGCGCACTGGCTCTGGCCTGCCAGCTCTTCGGCCTGGAATGCACGGTCTACATGGTGCGGATCAGTTACGATCAGAAGCCCTACCGCCGCATGATGATGCACACCTGGGGCGCCGAGGTCTTCCCCAGCCCGAGCGACCACACCAACTCCGGCCGCGCCGTGCTGGCCGTCTCACCGGATTCGCCCGGCAGCCTCGGCATCGCCATCAGCGAGGCCGTGGAAGACGCCGCCACCCACGCGGACACCAACTATTCGCTGGGCAGCGTGCTGAACCACGTGATGCTGCACCAGACCGTGATCGGCCAGGAAGCCAAGCTGCAAATGCAGCAGGCCGGTGAAGAGCCCGAGGTGGTGATCGGCTGTTTCGGCGGCGGCAGCAACTTTGGTGGGATGTCGCTGCCTTACGTGCTTGACCGCCTTGCGGGAAAAGGCCCGCGCATTCTGGCGGTGGAGCCGGCCGCCTGCCCCAGCCTCACGAAAGGGACCTTCGCGTACGACTACGGCGACACCGCCAAGCTCACGCCACTGATCAAGATGTTTACCTTGGGCCACGATTTCGTCCCACCCGGCATCCACGCCGGCGGCCTGCGCTACCACGGCGCGTCGCCCCTGCTCAGCCACCTGCTGCGCCTGGGCTATATCGAAGCCAAGGCCTACTCACAGATCCCGGTCTTCGACGCCGCGCTCCAGTTCGCCCGCACGGAAGGCATTATCCCGGCGCCGGAATCGGCGCACGCCATTCGGGCCGCGATGGATGAGGCCATTGCCGCGCGCGAAGAGGGTCGCGCCAAGGTAATCCTGTTCTGCCTGAGCGGCCATGGCCATTTCGACCTCGGCTCGTATGAGACCTACCTGAGCGGTAAAATGCAGGACTACGAGTATCCCGGCCGCGAAGTCGCGGATGCCCTGGCGGCGATTTAGCGCCCGGCCTTGATCCAGATCCCTCCCGAAGGCCGTGGCAAAGCATTCACATTGTACACACAATTGTGTATAGTGATTGTATACACAGAGCAGGCAGACTATGCCCGAGACAGGAGCGAGAGACATAGGAGCGCGTCGTGAGACGATCAACCTGCGCGCCAGTCAGAAGCAAAAGGCGCTGATTGACCGGGCTGCGAAGGCTCTCGGACGGAGCCGGTCCGATTTCATGCTGGAAGCGGCGTGCCGGGAAGCTGAAACGGTGCTGCTCGATCGGCGGTACTTCGTGCTCTCCGAGGAGGCGTTCGAACGCTTTACGGCTATGCTCGACAAAGCGCCGGCCAGCAATCCGAAACTGCGGCGGCTGCTTCAGACGAAGGCGCCGTGGGATCGATGAGCGCCGGCTCCGACGAGATAAGTCCACCGAAGAGACTGTCAGCGGAGGATGACCTGTCCGGGTTCAATTCCGGGGAGGCGGTTCTGGATGACTGGCTGCGCCGCCGTGCTCTTCAGAATGAAGCCAGCGGGGCTTCACGCACGTATGTTGTATGCGCGCGCAAGAGAGTGGTGGGCTACTATACCCTCGCGGTCGGCGCGGTGGCGCATGCCGAAGCGCCGGGGCGCGTCAGGAGAAACATGCCGGACCCGGTGCCGGCGATGCTGCTCGGCCGGCTCGCGGTTGACAAGGCTTTCCAGGGGCGGCATGTCGGCGCGGGACTGCTTCGCGATGCCGTTCTGCGCACCGTGCAGGCGGCGGAGATCGCCGGCATCCGGGTAATCCTGGTCCATGCCATTTCAAGCGCGGCAAAGCGCTTCTATGAGGGCTACGGATTTGTCACCTCGCCTGTCGATCCGCTGACGGTCATGATTACGGTCGGGGAGGCCGTGAAGATTATAGGCGCCAGGAGTATCAGGTAGAGCAGGCCTATCTGACCGGCAAACTGCTGGACTACGAATACCCCGGCCGCGAAATCGCGGATGCCCTAGCGCCTAGCGGCGACTTAGCGCACGGCCGGTGCTGCGGCTATACTCAGAGAAGAGATCGGGTTTAGGAGGCCAAAGATGGCAGAAGGCGCCACAAAAGACGACATTGATCGCGCGATTGGCTTGGTGAAAGGCGACATTGATCGCGCGATTGAGCGCGTGATTGATCTGATGCAAGAGAGCTTCGCCCGAATTGACCAGCGCTTCGATGAATTCAATGCCCGATTCGACACACACTCCACGCGTTTGGATCGCCACGCCGCATAGCTGCAGACCGGAAGCCGTTGGACCGCCAAGTTGAACGGATGGGCCGAAAGAGTTGATTCTGCCCTGGAGAAAAAAGACAAGCAGATTGCGGAGCTTTCCGCGCGCATCTGGAAGCTCGAAAAAGAGCGGCGCTGAGCAGATCGCCATCGGGAAGCCGCCGATGGCCCGCTCTCTGCTGCCCCGCATTCTGCCGATTCCCGCCGCCTACGAACTGCCGATCAAGACGCCCGTCAGGAACACTAGCGCGCCTCCCAAGCCCACCTGGAGCGCGGCCGAGAGCGTAGGCGTATCCATGTACCGGTGGCGGATCCACGAGATGGCGGCCAACTCGATCAACACCACCACGATGGCCGCCACCATGGCGGCGCGGAAGTCCCCAATCAGGAATGGCAAGGTATGGCCTATGCCGCCCAGCGCCGTCATCAGGCCGCAGATCAATCCGCGAACCCAGGGATGTCCCCGGCCGGTCAGTCTTCCATCGTCGGACAGCGCTTCCGCGAAGCCCATGCTGATCCCCGCGCCGACCGATGCGGCCAGCCCGACCACGAAGGCGTCCCAACTGTTCCGCGTCGCGAAAGCGGCCGCGAAGACCGGCGCCAGCGTGGACACCGAGCCATCCATCAGGCCCGCGAGGCCAGGCTGCACGATCTGCAGTACGAAGAGGCGCCGCCGGGCTTCGTCCTCCTCCCGTTTCACGTCGGGCTGGAGCTTGTCCGCCGCCAGCTTTTCGGCCCGGTCTTCATGCGAGCGTTCCTCCTGCGCCAGGTCGTCCAGCAGTTGCCGCGCGCCGGCGTCCTGCGCCCGGGCCGCGGCTTTCTCGTAGAACCGCCGGCTCTCCACTTCCATCGTGCTGGCCTGTTTGCGCACCACTTCCAGGCCCAGCGGGCGAACCAGCCAGGTGGGTTTGCGCTGCACGAAGCCCTTCACATCCTGGCGGCGGATCAGCGGAATGTGTTCGCCGAAGCGCTGCCGGTACAACTCGATCAGCCGGCGGCGGTGGCCCGATTCCTCGGTGCGCATACCGTCGAACACCGCCGCCGAAGCGGCAAAGTTCTCGCGCAGGCCCTCCGCGAAATCGGCGTAAACCCGCTCGTCCTCCTCTTCCAGGGAGATGGCCAGAGCCAGAATCTCGCGTTCCGAAAGACTATCGAAGTTCCGCATAAATCACTCCAAGGTATCGAGAGGCGCGTTCAGTTGCAAATCCCGCCTGTTACCAAGAGTGCGATAAGCCTTACAAGCCATTTACGAACCATTCTTCGGCCGGCATATCTGTATAGCTGCAGGGGGGAACAGACGATGAAAAAGACCTTCGGACTGATCGCGTTGCTGGCTTCCTCAGTGGCAACAATGGTCTCGCCCGCTTTGGCGAAAGACCGCGACGACTACAACTACCGTATTGCGCACACGACGTATTTGGTAGAACGCGGCCACGATCGCCGCGAGCAGGATCAATACGCCTACCGCTATGACGGCTTCGATCGCCGCTAACGGCTAATGTCCTGTACGACCATGCTGGTGCCACAACGCAGAATCAGGCCGGCAACGAGGAGGATCCATCCGAGCGCGCGCATTGCCCAAGAGTCTAGCATCGGGAGGTTGCACGACCGTTACTGCCTACGGTTATTCGGGAGCTACGAGTACTGCGCAGTTCAGGGGTTACTCAGAACAACACAGGCAGGAATGCCTGTGTCACACTGGGATCATGCGGTGGCTTCTCGCGCTCGCGTTTGTCCTCCAGGCGCGCCTCACGGCCGGCACGGCGGCCGATATCGCACGCTCGATCCGGGAAAACAGCTTCGACCGTGATGAGTGCTATCGCGTCCGCGATCTTACGCTGTTCAAGGAGGACATCCGCATCTACCTTACGGAAGGCCATCTCATCTTCAGCAAGCCGGTGGCGGGGCGGCGCGTGGCAGCCGTTTTTGCCGCCGATGTGGAAGGGGGCGACGGCGAAGTGATTCTGAAAAACCGCCCAGAAAGCTCGCAGAGACGATCCACGCAAAGATACTCATGCCAAAACCATTATGAAGACAGGGCGGGAATTATACCCAAGTATCACTTGCCGGTGCCGAACTCTGCCTCTTTGTTGTAGTACCTGAAGCATTCGCGCATGCGCTTGGCCGCTTCCACCGATAGTTGCCCGAACGCAACGCCGCAGACGTGCTTGTCGTCTTCCTTGCGCTGCCAGCTGATCCTGCCCTGCAGCTTGACCGGCTGCTGGGCTTCATATTGCTTGAGATCCTCCTGCGGCAGGTAGAGCTCCATCTCGAGCGGCTTGGTTCGTTCCAGTTGTTTGTTCATCATCAGGCGTATGCCCGCCATGCTGAAATCCAGGCTGGTGCATTCCACATCGACATCTTCCTGCGACACATGCACTAGCAGCCGGTTCGAGGCGCGCGGGAAAGAGCGTTTTTCGTGTTGCGCTGCCTCAATCACCGTCCGGTGATCAAAGGTGAAATCCGTCATCAACAGGTTCAGCTTGCCGGTAACCTTGTGCAGGCCATCGCCGATGCCCGCGGTCGTCTCCACCTTGACGGAACTTTCATGCAATGTCGCGAACAGGTCCTGCAGCGTGGTTTTGAGGAC
>JAIQFL010000277.1 GCA_020073365.1 Terriglobia bacterium
CGTTAGCCCAACTGGCAAAGCAAGCGGAGCATGCCGACTAACCCGCGGATGTGCCATCGCTCTCCGCACTACACACTGTTGTCCCTTTTCCCGGCGTCTAAGCAAACCTATCCCACTTGTTATCTGTCCCTTGCCTCGCCATCCTGGGGACTTCGATGAGAAATCCAGGCTAGCGATCTCGAACAAATCGTCGGCTATATTCGCAGCGACAATCCGGTCGCCGCCCGTCGCGTCGCCCAAAGCATTTACGACCGTGCCAGCACGCTCGCGGATTTCCCCAGGCTGGGACGGAAGGGACGAGTCTCTGGCACGCGTGAACTTTCCACGACGCCGCTTCCGTTCATTGTGGTTTACAGAGTCCTGGAACAAGCCGACGCGGTCGAAATCGTAAATATCATTCACAGCGCGCAACGCTGGCCGCCTCTCGACTAGCAGGCTGACAGACGACAAAAGGCGATCGTCTGTCCCACCCTACCGCTTGCGTTGGCCTTGCGCCTGGTGACGGATCTTCTTCTTCTGGGAACCGCGCGCCACTCCAGCCGCGCGCTTCGCCTTGGGCGCCGCTTTCTTGCGCGCCGCGCGCTTGAGTTTCTTACGCTCGGGTTTATCGGTGAGGTTCTTCGTATTCATCAGTTTCTTTTTAGTCCTGCGTATTTTTCTACCAGTTTCTTGAGCCCGTAACGAGGGAAGTTAACCGTGATCTTAGCATCTTCACCGTCGCCTTCGCGGCGCACCACCGTGCCGGTGCCATATTTGGGATGCTCCACCGTCATGCCCGTGCGCGCGCCCTTGCGGGGTGGGGCGGCGGGCAAGGGCTTGGTAAGCGGGGCGTTCGGGAAGCCCTGCCGCGGAATCGGAGTGGGCGGTGTCTTGTGGGAAACTGCCGGGGCCGGCTTGGCCGCGCCAGCCGCGTTAAACGGCAAGCCCCGGTCACCGAAGAACTGCGAGATATTCTCGACGGAATTGTATGTCTTGCCGGTGAACGTGTTGCGCCTGGCGGCCTGCCGAACGTCATACCGTTCGGTCAGGAGATCGACCTCGCCCGCCTGGTCCTGCGGGCCCAGATTCACGATCAATTCGGCCGGCACCTCGCTCAGGAACCACGAGGGCGTGGACCGCTCCTGGTCGCCGCCGCCAAACCGCCGCCGGTACTTCGCCCACGTGAGGATCAGCCGCTGGCGGGCGCGCGTCATGCCGACGTAGCAGAGGCGCCGTTCCTCTTCGAGCGCTGCCTCGGAATCCATCGAGCGGCTGTGGGGGAACAGCCCGAGTTCCAGGCCCGCCAGAAAGACGACCGAAAACTCCAGTCCCTTGGCGTTGTGCATGGTCATCAACGTGACCGGTGAATTCTCGTCGAACGAGTCGGCCTCGGCCACCAGCGCCGCATGGTCCAGGAAATCCGAGATGCTTTCGCCCCGCTCAGCCGCCTCCGCCGCCGCGTTGATCAACTCGTTCAGGTTCTCCAGCCGCGTTTCCGATTCAGGCGTTTTCTCCAGTTCGAGCATGCGGCGGTACCCCGTGCGGTCCAGAATGAACCGCAGAAGATCCGGCAGCGACGAGGAACTGGCCACCAGCGACAGCTCCTGAATCAGGTTCCGGAAGGTGACCAGCGAAGATTGGGACCGGGTGGAGAGAGCCTGGTCGTCGATGACCCGCCCGATCGACTCCCACAGGCTGATCCCGTGCTCGCGCGCGTAGCGCTCGATCTGGTCCACCGTGGTGCGCCCGATGCCCCGCGCCGGCGTATTGATGATGCGCAGCAGGTTTACCGAATCGGTATTGGACGCCGCGAGCTTGAGGTAAGCCACGGTGTCCTTGATTTCCGCCCGCTGGTAGAAGCTGAATCCCCCGACGATGTTGTACTTGCGCCCGTAGCGCCGCAGCGCCTCTTCGATCTGCCGCGACTGGAAATTGGTCCGGTAGAGAACCGCCACCGAATCGCCGGGGTTGGAAGCCAGATGCTTTTCGATGGTATCGGCGATGAACAGTGCCTCGTTCTGGTCGTCGTAGCCCACGTATAGACCCAGTGGGGAGCCGGTTTCGCCCTCGGTCCAGAGCTTCTTTCCCTTGCGCGCCTTGTTGTTCTCCACCACCGCGCCGGCCGCCGCCAAAATGTTCTTGGTGGAGCGGTAATTCTGTTCCAGCCGAATCGTCTTTGCCTGGGGGAAATCGCGCTCGAAATCCAGAATATTCCGCAGATCCGCGCCGCGCCAACTGTAAATTGACTGGTCCTCATCGCCGACCACGCAAACGTTGTGATGCGATTCCGAAAGCAGCCGCATCAACTCGTACTGGCTGCGGTTGGTGTCCTGATACTCGTCGATCATGACGTAGCTCAGGCGGCGGTTCCAGGCCTCTCGCGTGGCATCGTCAGTCCGCAGGAGGCGCACGGTCTCCAGCAGCAGGTCGTCGAAATCCAGGGCGTTGGCGGTGCGCAGCGCCTTCTCATATTCCTCGAAGACGGCGGCCAGCTTTTCGGTTTCGGTATTTACGGCGTCTTTGTAGAGATCCTGCGGCGTCTGGTTCTTGTTCTTGGCGTGGCTGATCTTGGAGAGCGCCGCGCGGTACTGCATGAACTCCTTCTCGTCCAGGCCCATGCCGCGATAGGTGGCCTTGACGATGCCGAGCTGGTCTTCGTCGTCGTAGATGCTAAAGCGCCGGGTGAAACCGGGGCGGACGCGCGCCAGCGGGTCGCCGTCGCGCCGCAGCAACCGCACGCAGAAGGAATGAAAGGTGGAGACGTTGGGCTTGGAATCCAGCCTCACGTCTTCCAGCAGCGCGGACACCCGTTCGCGCATTTCGTTGGCGGCTTTATTCGTGAAGGTGACCGCCAGAACGGCGGATGGAGGCACGCGCCGCGAGGTGATGATATGGGCGATGCGGTGCGTGATGACACGCGTCTTGCCGCTGCCCGCACCCGCCAGAATGAGGAGCGGGCCCTCGGTACATCTCACCGCTTCCCGCTGCTGCGCATTGAGGCCTTTGAGGAAATCCATGAAGCGAAACTATTTGAGTTTAACACGCGGCGCGGTATCGAACCGCGGCGTGGGTCCGATGGAGTCGTGTGGCGTTTCAACGCGTCTTGACCCGCTCCGGCAGCGGCGATCCGGGCCCGGGAGGCGCCAACAGAGCCACCAGAACAACCAGCAGCAGGATGAACACGGTCATGACGTCGGGATCGATCATAGGTCTTCTCCGGCCTACACTAATATCGCTACCCACGAGCGACGAAGACAGGAGCGGGAGGAACAGGGGCGGCCCGCCTGAGGGTTGCTTACTTTTCTTGTAGGTACTTGTACACTCTAGCACACTCTGCGGTCAGCCTAGCCCTGGCACGCCGCCGAGGGTCTTAGCCGACTTCACGGCGCGCAGGATGGCCTCGGCCAGTGCTTCGGCGGCCGCCACACCGAGGATGTTGATGTCGGTCTGGTAGTCGCCCAGCGAGAGCGCGAACACCGTATCGCCGTCGAACATGGTGTTCACCGGATAGATCGTCCGGGCCATGCCGAGGCTGGCGAATTGCGCCAGCTTGGTGGCCTGCACCTTGGTGAGTTTCGCATTGGTGGCAACCACGCCCAGTGTGGTGTTGCTACGGATGAAAGTACCGATGGCACCGCGTTTCATGGCCTCCGCCGTGTTGGCGAACTCGCGGCTTTCGGGCGCTTTGCGGGCTCCGGCGACGATCTTCCCGGTGGCCGGATCGCGCACATCGCCAAACGCGTTCACCACCACCAGGCTCGCTACCAGCACGCCGTCAGGCAGGGTGAGGGTGAACGAGCCGACCCCCGACTTCATGGCCTGTTTCATGCCGTATAGTTTGCCGATGGTGGCGCCGGTGCCGGCTCCGACCGAGCCTTCCGGGACCGCCTCGGTATTGGCGGCCGCAGCCGCGGCTTCGCCCATGGCAACGTTGGGACGAACGCCCGGCTTGGCAATGCCGAGGTCGAAAATCACCGCTGCCGGGACAATCGGCACACGCGCCGTGCCCGCCATGACGCCCACCCCGCGATGTTCCAGATAACGCCGCACACCGGCGGCCGCTTCCAGGCCGAAGGCACTGCCGCCGGTCAGCAGGATGGCGTGCACCTGCGGGTCCACGTGTCCCGGGTCGAGCGTCGAGATCTCCTGTGTCCCGCTGGCCGATCCGCGGATATCCACGCCTCCTACCGCGCCCTGCTCGCACAGGATGGCGGTACACCCGGTAATCGCCTCGTAGTCCGAAACGTGGCCCACGCGGATGCCGGCTATGTCAGTAAGTCCTTTCATCGTGGAAGTTATACTTGTATGGTAGCATCGAAGTTCGGGGACCGACCTGCTTGCTGGATCTGCTGAAAGAGCCTGTTCTCGCGGTTCAGGAGTTTCTTGCGCTGGCTGGCAAGGCGTTCCGGAACATTCTTCGCCGCCCTCACTACTGGGACGACGTTTTTCTCCAGATGGACCTGATTGGGGTGGGCAGCCTGGCGATCTCGGCCTTCGTCGGATTCTTCGGCGGCGTCGTGATGGCCATGCAAATGTCCCGCGCCCTGGCACAGTACGGCCAGGTCGGCAAGACCGGAACGCTGGTTTCCCTAACCCTGGCGCGCGAGTTGGGACCGGTGCTGACCGCGCTGATGGCCGCGGGACGCAATGCGTCCGGTATTGCCAGCGAGCTCGGGTCCATGAAGGTTACCGAGCAGATCGATGCCATGCGCGCGCTCGGTACCGATCCCGTTCAGAAGCTGGTCACACCGCGTCTGATTGCCACATCCACGATGCTTCCGGTGCTTACCGTAATTGCCGATTTTGTGGGTATGTTCGGCGGCTTCATCATCGCGTATTTTCTTCTGGACCTCAGCCCCAAAATGTACTGGACCACCGTGTGGCAGGCGCTGGCATGGAGCGACATTTTTTTTGGCGGAGTGTTGAAACCGCTGATTTTCGGGATGACGATTGCCCTGATCGGCTGTTTCTACGGCCTGCGCGCCGCGGGAGGTACACAGGGAGTGGGCCGCGCCACTACGCAGGCCATGGTAACGGCATCCATGCTCATCTTCGTATGGGACGCGCTGATTACGAAAATCTCTCTCTGGTGGGCTGCTCTCGCCGGCGCATAACTATGCCAGAAGATTCCCGACACTCGATTATCCGGTTCGAACACGTCACCGTCTCGTTCGAAGGCGACATGGCGCTTCAGGACCTGTCGTTCGAGGCGTTTGAGGGCGAGTCGCGGGTCATCCTGGGAGCCGCCGGCAGCGGCAAAACCGTCCTGCTCAAGACCGCCCTGGGACTGGTAAAGCCGGATTCCGGAAAGGTATACGCGTTTGGCAGAGACCTGACAGCCATGCGGGAGCGCGAGTTGTTCGAGATGCGCAGCAAGATGGGAATGCTGTTTCAAGAGAGCGCGCTATTCGATTCGTTGACCATCGAAGAGAACGTGGCATACCCGCTGCAGAACCAGAAATCCATTAAGTGCCCGGCGGAGCAAGTACGTCCGCGCGTGGCGCAGGCGTTGGAGTTCGTGGAGCTGGGCGGCACCCTGGAGAAGTTCCCGAGCGAGCTTTCGGGCGGCATGCGGCGGCGCGCCGCGATCGCCCGCGCGGTGGTCACGGACCCTCCCCTGGTCCTGTACGATTCGCCCACCGCGGGGCTCGACCCCATCACGGCCCACACGATCGTGGCGTTGCTCATCAAGGAGCGCGATGTGAGCCACACCACCACCCTGGTAGTGACGCACCGCTACCAGGACGGGAACCTGATCGCGAATTTCCGCTACAATTCGGAGAAAGGGGACTTGGAGCCGGCTCGCAACGGGGCCAAACAAAGAGTGCGAACCACTTTCATGGTGCTGCGGGAAGGCCGGCTGATCTTCGAAGGCGATCAGGACCGGCTGGAAGCGTCGACGGACACCTACATAACGAAGTTCGTGAAGCCGCGGGAATAGACCATGCCGGATCGCCGTAAAGTACGCTGGTCGCAGTTGAAGGTCGGGGTGATCGCCCTGGTCGCGTTCGCCATTGTCTTCGTATTGGTCTTCCTGCTCACCAGTGCGAAGGGCATCTTTCAGCGGAGCGAGTTACTGCTTACCTACATGGCCGATGCGTCGGGCATCGCGGATGGCTCGGTGGTGCGGCTCAACGGCTACACCATCGGTTATCTCGATAGGCTGCGGCTGACGGACTCGCGCGACCCCAAGCGTGCCGTGGAATTCCAGATGTTGGTAAATGGGAAGTACCTCTCGCAGATCCCCGTGGATTCCGTGGCGGGCATCAGCGCCGCCAACCTGCTGGGCGACAAGTTCATCAATATTACGAAGGGTCAGGACACCCGGACGGTGAGGCCCGGCGGCGAACTGCGGAGCCTCCAGGGCCAGGATATTCCCGAACTGCTGGCGCAGATGACCAATACCCTGGAATCCTTCCAGACCATCGTGAACCGTGTGGATGGGCTTCTGGCGGGCGTGGAAGCCGGCAAAGGCAATCTCGGGAAGTTCCTCAAGGACGAGGAACTGTATGGCCGGATGAACGGAATCGCCGACGAACTGCAGAAGATCCTGACGGACGTGCGCACCAGCAACGGCAGCATCAGCAAGTTGTTCCACGACGAGGGCGCGCTCTACGAGGAATTCCGCGCGCCGCTCAAGCGCATCGATGCCATGCTGGCGGAGATTCAGGCCGGCCAAGGCAATATTGGCCTGATGCTGAAAGACCGCGCCCTCTATGACGACTTCAAGAAATCGGTGGAGCAGCTTAACGGGTTGCTGGTGGACCTCCAGGCCGGTAAGGGGACGGCCGGCAAACTGCTGAAGGACGATCAACTCCACAAACGGCTGGACGACTTGCTGGCCAGGTTCACCGCCATCGTGGATAAGATGAACGCGGGACAGGGCTCGCTGGGGCAGTTCCTGGTGAATCCGCAACTTTACGAGTCGCTGAACGGGATGACCCGCGAGTTCCAGTCGCTAGCCACGGATATGCGCGCCAATCCCAAGAAATTCCTCACCATCAGGCTGACGCTATTTTGAAGCAATTGGTGGTGAACGCGGACGATTTCGGCTTCACTCCGGACGTGAACGAAGGCATCGTGGAGGCCCACCGCCGTGGCATCCTCACCGCCACTACGCTGATGGCTAACGGCGCGGCCTTCGACGATGCGGTGCGGTTGGCGCGCGAGGCCCCCTCCCTGGATATCGGATGCCACCTGGTGCTGGTCGGCGGGCGAAGCCTGAGCACTCGGAGCCCTTTACCGCGCAGCGTTCCCCAACTCTTGGGCGCCCTGGCCCGCCGCGAGATTCTCGTGTACGACGAATTGGCCGCCCAGGTGCGCTGCATCGTGGATGCGGGACTCCAGCCGACGCATCTCGACACTCACAAGCACACCCACCTGGCCCCGCCCGTCTTAGACGCCGTGGCGCGGTTGAGCGAGGAATTCGGGATTCGCTGGGTGCGCCGTCCGTTCGATCTTCCGTTGAATGCGCTGGGCGGGTCGGTGCCGCGCACGAAGCGGCTGACCAGCGGCGCCTTGGGGCTGCTGCAGCGAAGGTTTCACCGTGTCCTGGAGCAGCATGGGTGCCGGACCACCGACCATTTCGCCGGGTTCCAGATCACCGGCCGGTTTCGCGCCGCCCAACTGGTGGAGTTGTTTGGCGCGCTACCGGAAGGGAGCACCGAACTGATGTGCCATCCGGGACGCTGCGGAGAGGCTCTGAGGAACGCGCCGACTCGCTTGAAGGAAAGCCGCGAGCGCGAGTTGGAAGCTCTGGTAGCGCCCGAGGTGCGGGCAGCTTTGGAGCGCCACGGGATTGAACTGGTGAATTACCAAAACCTGGTGTAAACCGGGGACAGACGGGACGTTTTCCAGTTTTCCCAGCCCTGGCCGGGACCGCCCCCGTCAGCGGTGAAGACTGGAAAACGTGGTGTCTGTCTCCGGTTTTAGTGACCACCGGCTGCAGGCGCACCACCAGAGAGCGGGTGACATTGGTGAAGCCGCGTTCCCCGTTACGCCGTTTCGGATGAAGAACAGTCCGCCCTGCGCCGGCTCAATCCGCCACGCCTGGTCCTCGCTGTCCCGTGGCGTAATCTGCACCACCGCTCTCATATCGGGAGCCAGTGCGAGCGATCACGGCTGCGACGATTCCGTAACGAACGGCAAAGTGAAGGATGCGCAGTGTCGATTGTACATCCAACCGCCTATTGTAGAGCTGTTTCTCTCATTTTCCCGTCCCGAACGACTCAGTCGGCCTATAGCGAAGCTGCCCGCCTGGATGCGCCACTGCTGGCCGGGCTGCAATCGAAGGGTGCCGTCACCACCGGCGCGCTGCGCTCACCGGACGTGTGGGGTATAAAACCGGGGACAGACGGGACGTTTTCCAGTTTTCCATAGCAGGGAGCGCCGGTCAGCGGTGAAAACTGGAAAACGTCCCGTCTGTCCCCGGTTTACAGCGCTACCCAGACCGACTTCACGTTGGTGTATTGGTCGAGCGCGTAGGATCCCAAGTCCCTGCCGAACCCGCTTTGCTTGTAACCGCCGAAAGGCGAGCCGGAATCGAAGCTGTTGTAGGAGTTGATCCATACCGATCCGGCTTTGAGCTCGCCCGCCATGCGGTGCGCCAGGCGCACGTCGCGGGTCCATACCGCGGCGGCCAGTCCGTAGACCGTACCGTTGGCGATGCGCACGGCCTCGTCCGCATCGCCGAAGCGAATGGCGCTCACCACCGGACCGAAAATCTCCTCGCGCGCGATCCTCATCTCGGGCTTCACCTCGGAGAAGATCGTCGGCTTGACGAAGTACCCTTTGGCATTGTCGCCCTGGGTATCGCGCTCGCCGCCGGTCACCAGCCGGGCGCCCTCCCGCTTGCCGCTCTCGATGTAGTCCAGAATGCGGTCCATCTGCCGCGCCGAAATCTGCGAGCCCATCTGGGTCGCCGCGTCCAGCGGATTCCCCACCCGCAGCTTGCGGGCGCGGGCCGCTAACTCCTCCAGGAAGCGGTCATGCGCATCCTGGTGCACCAGCAGCCGCGAAGCGGCGCTGCAGACCTCTCCCTTGCCGCCGAAAATCCCCCATAGCGAAGCCTTGATGGCCGCATCCATATCGGCATCGGGAAACACGATGTTGGGCGATTTGCCGCCCAGTTCCAGGCTTAACCGCTTCAGGTTGGAGACCGCCGACGACTGCAGCAGCTTGCGCGCCGTAGCGATGCTGCCGGTGAAGCTGATCTTATCGACATCCTGGTGCAGCGCCAGCGCTTCCCCGGTGGTGGCTCCATATCCGGTAACCACATTGAGCACACCCTCGGGCAGCCCTGCCTCCATGGCGATCTCGGCGAGCCTCAGCGCGTTCAGCGGCGTCAACTCCGATGGTTTCAGGACCACCGAGCAGCCGCAGGCGAGTGCCGGAGCCACCTTCCAGGCCGCGATCTGGAGCGGAAAATTCCACGGCACGATGGCTCCCACTACACCCACCGGTTCTCGTAGCGTGTAGTTCAAGAACGGCCCGTCGACCGGAATCGTCTCGCCGTAGATCTTGCGCACCCAGCCGGCATAATAGCGGAAGCAGTCCGCGGCCGGCGCCACGTCCGCTCCCACGGATTCGCGCAGGGTCTTGCCGTTCTCCCGCGTGATCAGGGCCGCCAGTTCCTCGCGATGCTTCATGAGCAGGTCGCCGATGTTCCACAGGATCCGTTCGCGCTTCGACGGATCCATGCCGCGCCAGGTCTTCTTTTCGAAGCTGGCGCGCGCCGCGGCGACCGCGCGGTCCACATCGCAGGCATCGGCGTCCGGAACGGCGGTCACGAGCTCGCCGGTAGCGGGATTGACGACATCCACAAAACGGTTGCAGGCCGAATCTTCCCATCGGCCGTCGATGAAGAGTTTGTTGGGCGGCATTTTCTCAGTGTAAACGGTGGAAGGGACCGGCAGACCAGATCGGCTGGCCGGACCCCAAAAACCTCTGGACCGTGTTTTCCCCCGTTACGGAACTCCCGGCCTATAATACATGTAGTCCCAATCCGCGTCGGGACCCTCAGGAGGTCTGTCGATGCGCGTTGCATGTGCCCTTGTCCTTTTTCTCATTCCGAGTCTCTGTCCCGCTCAAACCACGCCGGTATACTTGATCGGCACCGCTGCGGGTTCCGGACCCGGCAATTCCGATAGGGGTGGCTATGCCGGCGATGGCGGACCCGCCACCAGCGCTCTTCTGAATCAGCCAACCAGCGTGGCTCTGGATGGCGCGGGTAACCTCTACTTTTGCGACTGGAACGCGCGTATTCGGAAGGTGGACGCGCGAACCGGAATCATCACAACGGTGGCGGGAATCGGGGTTTGGGGCTACAGCGGCGATGGGGGTCCGGCCGCCGGTGCGGAGCTCGGCGGTCCCGGCAGTATTGCGGTAGATGCCGCCGGTGACATCTACTTTGCGGACGTCTACAACCGCCGCATCCGCCGCATTGCCGCGGGCACAGGCATCATCACCACCGTCGCCGGCAACGGCTTCGAACTCCAGAGTAGCGACGGCACCCGGGCCGTCGACGCCGCGATTGGGCTTGCCAGCGGGATTGCCTTGGATGCTGCCGGCAATCTCTATTTCGCGAACGGAGCGGATCGGGTGAGAAAGATCGACGCACGTACCGGCATCCTCACGACGATCGCAGGAGCGGGAGGATCTCGCTCCAGCGGTGATGGCGGCCTGGCCGTCCATGCCCAACTCGATCAGCCTTCCTCGGTGGCAGTCGATAGCGGAGGGAATATCTACATCGCGGCCCGCGGGGAACATCGCATTCGAAAGGTGACTGCGGCAACCGGCATCATCACAACCATCGCTGGCTCCAGTCCGGGAGCGGATTCGGGCATCATGGGGATCCCGGTGTATCAGGGCGGTTTCAGCGGCGATGGGGGACCGGCAACCAATGCGTTGCTCAACGATCCGCAATTCATCGTGCTCGACAAGGCCGGCGACCTCTATGTCTCCGACACCTTCAACTACCGCATTCGCCGGGTCGACGGGGGCACGGGCGTCATTCATACGGTTGCAGGCACAGGCGTCAAAGGCTACAGCGGCGACGGCGGCATGGCATTGGCAGCACAAATGACGTTCCCCAGCGGCATGGTCATCGACAACGCCGGCCGGATCTATTTCGGGGACATGTCCAATCAACGAATTCGGGTGCTCGTCCCGGTGCAAGCACCGCATACGGTCCTTCCGTCGCGCGGGCGTGAGGGCAGGCAGTGATCGGCCCTCTCGGGTCTTAGTGCATGCCGCGCACGGAGATCCCGATCCAGGCCAGGGTCAACCCGATAATCACCACCACCGTGAGCCACGACACCATGTTGAACCAGCGGGGATTCACCCACTCGCCCATCAGGTCGTGCTTGTTGATAAGGAGGGTCATGAAGATCAGCACCACAGGCAGGAGGACGCCATTCAGAACCTGGGATAACAGGATCATTTTCACCAGCGGGAAATGCGGAATCAGCGTCACGCCCGCGCCCAGGACGATCAGCAGCGTGTAGAGGAAATAGAAGATCGGGGCCTCGCCGACCCGCCGGTTGACACCCGATTCAAAGCCCAGGCCTTCGCAAACGGAATATGCCGTGGAAAGGGGCAGAATGCAGGCGGCAAAGATCGAAGCGTTGAAGAGTCCCGCGCTGAACAGCAGGTAGGCGTATTCCCCGAACGGCTTCAGCGCCTTGGCAGCGTCGGCGGCATCCTCGATGGGCTTGGGCTGCTGGCTGTAGATCGCGCCGGCGCAGGCCACAATGATGAAGAACGCAATCACGGAAGTCATGAAACAGCCGACAATGACTTCGATCCGGGATTCGCCATACTCCTTGGCCGTGACGCCCTTCTCCACGACGGCGGCCTGCAGATAGAACTGCATCCACGGCGCGATGGTGGTGCCGACCATCCCCAGCAGCATGTAAATATACGATGGCTCGAGGAGCAGTACCGGCTTAACGCTGTTGATGGCTGCCTCTTTCCAGTCAGGCTTCACCAGAAAACCCGAAATCACGTAGGTGACATAAAAGACGCAGGCGAACAGAAAGATCTTCTCGACACTGCGGTAGTTTCCTTTGACAACCAGAAACCAGACGGCCAGCGCCGACAGCGGGACGGTGAGGTACTTGCTGATGCCGAAGAGACCCAGGGAACTCGCTATGCCCGCGAATTCCGACATCACGTTGGTGAGGTTGACAAGCACCAGCAGGGCCATCAGGATGAAGGTAATCCGCAAACCAAACTCTTCACGGATCAGGTCGGAGAGACCTTTTCCCGTGACCGCGCCCATCCGTGAACACATCTCCTGGGTGATGATGAGGAGCAGTGTGATGGGCATCAGCGTCCAGAGCGGCAAGTACCCAAAGCGGGCGCCGGCATCCGAATAGGTGATGATGCCGCCCGAATCGTTATCGACAACCGCGGTGATGAACCCGGGTCCGATGACCGCAAAAAAGATCGCCAGGTGATAGCGGAAGCGGCTCAGGAATTTCGGCATCCGTCACTTCTGCCTCAGTACGGAGATAATGTCATCGGCGGTGATCACCCCGGCGAGTTTGCCCTCGTCGTCCACCACGGGCAAGGTCAGGAGGTTGTACTTGTCGAACAGTTCCGTGACGCGGTCCTGCTTTTCATCCACCGAAACCTCGATGCGGGTTTCGCTGGCCAGATCCTTGAGCTTCGCGGTGGCCGGCGCGATGAACAGCCGCGCCAGCGGTATCGAGGCGGAAAGCCGTTCTTCGGAGTCCACCAGGAACAGCGTGTTCAGCCCTTCCAGCAGGTCCTCGTTCCCCCGCAGTGCGGCCAGCGCATCCGTTACCGTCGCGTTCTCGTGCAGCGACACGTATTCGGTGTTCATCATGCCGCCGGCGGTGTCTTCTCTGAATTCGAGCAGCTCGCGCACTTCCGTCTTGGGCGCCGAGTCCATTTCGTCCAGGATCTCTTCGGAGGTCTCTTCCTCCAGTTCCGAAAGGATGTCGGCGGCCTCGTCCGGCGCCATCTCCTCCACGATGTCGGCGGCCTTCTCCGGCTCCAAGGCCTCCAGGATGCTGGCCTGCATTTTGGGGTCTTCCACCTCCGACAGCGCGTCGGCGGCGGCCTCGCTGTCGATGGTCTCGAAGATGGCCTCGCGTTCGGCGGGGCTCAACTCCTCGACGATATCGGCCAGATCGGCGGGGTGCATCTCCTCCAGCTTCTGGTACGAAATATTCAACCGCAGACGGCGGAGCGGGTCGGGTTCCAGAACATTGGCGAACTCCCAGCGGATGGAATTGGGGGGAATCGGCTCTTGCAGCCGGCGAATCCATCGGGGCGGCAGCGCGCCCTGAAACAGGCGCCGGACGATGCTGCGGACGCCGATATCCACGTCCATCATCGCCAGGGTATCGCGTACGCCATCGTTGTGGATTCCCATGGTGATGTCGTTGACGCGCACCACCTTGCGGCCGGTGACATCGATGATCTGCTGGTCCAGCAGATCGCGCGCAATCCGCAGCATATATTCATCGTCATGATAGGGTACGAGTTGCTCCTCGCTCAGGGAGATGCCCCTGCCCAGGACGATGGAGCGGACCTGATCGTAGCGGATGGTGAGCCAGGCGTCGCCGCCGCCCATGAGGAAGCGGTCGATGCGGGACGAGTGGACCAGCGGAACGATAGCGGCATCCTTGACCCTGCCGATCCGCCGTCCCTTGAGGTCCAGCACCGGCATCGCTATCAGTTCTGTGAAAAACAGGTATGGATCCGCCATCGAAATGTCCGGGCGCCACAGAGCCCGAGCGCCCATCGGGACAACTTTCGACTTTGGTCTGCGAGTGCGCTCTACACGAGTTTTCCGACGCCTCTCCCAATATGGCGCATCGCGCTGTAAACCCGCAAGGGAAAATTGAGAGCGCCCGGGTGGGGCAGGCGCTTCCGCCAGGCGCTTCCGCCTGCCAACCGATGCTCCCTCCCCCACCACTTTAGTAGACTGGTTCGACATGAGACGCATTCTCCTGGCAACTACCCTCCTTGTTTCCGCGGCTGCGGCGAAGACCTTCACCCTGGAGCAGGTCCTCTCGGCGCCGTTTCCATCGGAGTTGATTGCGGCCCCGGGCGGCGGCAAGGTCGCCTGGCTGCTGAACGAGCGCGGCGCACGCAATGTCTGGATGGCTGCGGCGCCCGATTACAAGGGAGTCCGCCTGACCGCTTACACCGAAGACGACGGCCAGGATATCGGCCAGTTGCATTGGACGCCGGACGGGCGCGCCCTGGTCTATGTCCGCGGCGGCGATCTGGAGTTCCTGGGCCGGCCCGACCCCAATCCCAGCACGAACCCGGGCGGCGTGGAGCAGGCCATCTGGACGGTCGCCCCCGGGGAGAAGCCTCGGAAAATCGCGGACGGGCACTCGCCCGCCATCTCACCCAAAGGGGACCGCGTCGCCTTTCTCCAGGCTGGCCAGATCTGGCTGGCGCCCCTCGCGGGTGCCGATAAGCCGGCGTTGCTCTACCACGGCCGAACTGGCGTGACTTCCTCGGAGATGGAGTGGTCGCCCGACGGTTCGAGGCTGGCGTTCGTCAGCGACCGGGGCAATCATAGCTTCATCGCCGTTTACAACCTCACGGGCAAGACTCTGACCTACCTCGACCCGAGTGTGGACCGCGACCGCGATCCCGTGTGGTCGCCCGACGGGAAGCAGGTGGCCTTCCTGCGCAACCCCGCTTCCGGCGCTGGCGGGGGCGGGCGCGGCGGCCGCGGGGGTGGCGCCGCCGGCGACTCGTGGTCGATCCGGGTGGCCACGGTGGCCGATGGCACCGGCCGGCAAATCTGGATGGCGGATCGGGGGACGGGCAGCGCCTTCCATCCCATGGTGGCGGAGCGCCAACTCTCCTGGAGCGCGGGAGACCGCCTGGTGTTCCCCTGGGAGAAGGACGGGTGGCTGCACCTGTACTCGGTGGCGGTGGAGGGGGGCGCCCCGGCTTTGTTGACGCCCGGCGCCTTCGAAGTGGAGTTCGTTTCCTTCTCTCAAGACGGAAAAGAGATGGTCTTCGCGTCCAACCAGGACGATATCGACCGCCGTCACATCTGGCGCGTTTCCACCGCCAGCGGTCCTCCGCGCGCGGTGACCTCGGGCGAAGGGCTGGAGTGGGCGCCGGCGCTGGCAGGCAACGCGGTTGCGTTCCTGCATGCGGATGGCCGGCAGCCAGCCAGGGCGGCTATCCAGGTGAGCGGAAGGGCGGTCCGCGATCTGGCGCCGGATTCGGTTCCGGCGGATTTCCCGGCCGACTCGCTGGTGGTTCCGCAGCAGGTGATCTACACTGCTTCCGACGGAATGGCGATTCACGGGCAGTTGTTCCTGCCGCCCGACAGCCGGCCGGGCCAGCGCCATCCCGCTCTGGTCTTCATGCACGGCGGATCGCGCCGCCAGATGCTGCTCGGCTGGCACTACATGG
>JAIQFL010000678.1 GCA_020073365.1 Terriglobia bacterium
CTCCTTCGCTGACCACAGTGCGCCAGCCCATGGAAGCCATGGGAGCCTCCGCCGTCGGCATTGTCGTCGAGGGCATCAACGCCGTCCTCGAGAAACGCGAAATGACCGCCAGTCATCGCAAGGTCGCTCCCGAGCTGGTGGTGCGCGAGTCCACCCGCAGTCTCCTTTAGGCCCGCATCGACGAAGCTACCTGCTGAGAGGCTCAAGACTCAGGATTCGTATCAGGCGATGCCCTCAGGCATACCGTAACGTGCGCAATGATGAGTCCCGCCTTCAGGCGCTGCGATGAACCAGCGGTTGCCCCGCGTACTCCCGATTCCGCCCGTTCCGCGAAAATCTCGCCGCCCGCACATTCGATTTTCCACAGCCCATGTAGCCGTGAACGATTCCGGTCCTCTCTTTTTTCTTGACAGTGGATGCCGCATAAAAGCACTATTCATACGTTTTAATACCCGTTCCGGGTCTCACATCCACCGGGTATAAGTGTCCATCAAAATGGAGTACCGAGCCGCGAGGCTCGGAAGAATCACGGCAAAGCCGACTGAATTCGCGCGGGATCAGGCCTGCGCCAACGGGAGAGCATGACCATGAAATCTCATCGAGTGCTGTTGCTGATCGCGCTGTTGGTCGTGACATTCTGCGGAGCCGCTTGGGCTCAGAATAACGGTTCGATTACCGGCACGGTGAAGGATCCCACAGGCGCCGCGATCGCCGGTGCCAGCGTCGTGGTCACCAGCCCTGAGCGTGGCATTAATCGCCAGACCACCACCAACTCCACGGGCGACTACAACGAGTCCGCATTGCCCGAAGGCTCCTACGACATCATCGTCACGGCAGCTGGCTTCAAGAAATATCAGGCCAAGGGCGTGAAACTCGACGTGGCTCAGAAAGCGCGTGTGGATGTTGCCCTCGAAGTTGGCGCCACCACGACGGAAGTCATCGTCGAAGGTGAGAACGTTGCCCAAGTCGAAACTCAGTCCTCCGAACTCGCCGGCACCGTAACGGGGACCCAGATCTCGCAGCTGTCACTCAACGGGCGCAACTTCACGCAGCTGGTGACCCTTGTGCCCGGCGTGAGCAACCAGACCGGCCAGGATGAAGGCACGGTCGGCGTCTACGGCAACGTCGCGTACAGCATTAACGGCGGCCGCACCGAGTACAACAACTGGGAGATCGACGGCGGCGACAACATGGACAACGGCAGCAACTCGACGCTGAACGTATATCCCAATGTCGACGCCATTGCTGAGTTTAAGGTACTCACTTCCAACTACGGCGCCCAGTACGGCCGCAATGCTTCCGGAACGATTGAAGTGGAAACCAAGTCTGGCACCAACAAGATCCACGGCACCGTGGATTACTTTGGCCGCAACGACGCGTTAAACGCCTTCAACTACTTCGACGATCCAGCTCAGAAGCCGTCCTACAAGAAGCACGACTGGGGCTATACCATCGGTGGCCCGGTGGTCTTGCCCGGCTACAACAAGGACCGGAAAAAGACTTTCTTTTTCTGGTCTGAGGAATGGCGCAGAGAACGCAACCCCACAACGTTCCTGCACAACGTGCCTTCGGACGCGGAGCGAGCCGGGAACTTCTCGGACCTGTGCCCTGATCTCGTCTCCGGCCCCACCGACTTCAGTAACTGCCCGGATGTACCGGATTTTACCGCGGTGCCAATCGATCCCTTGGCAGCCGCTCTGCTGCCCATGATCCCGCAAGCCAATACCGTAAACGCCGGATATCCGGCGTACAGGGCATCGGTCTCCACCCCCACTCAGTGGCGCGAAGAACTGATTAAGGTCGACCACAACGTCAGCGACAAAATGCGGGCGACGTTCCGCTTGATCCATGACTCCTGGAACACTGTGACGCCCACTACGCTCTGGAGCACGGGAGACTTCCCGACGCTCCAGACGAATTTTCTCGGGCCGGGCGTGAGCGTGGTAGCGCGGTTGACCGCGAACGTCTCGCCCACTCTTCTGAACGAGTTTGTATTCAGTTACACCACCGACCACATCACGTTGAGCAACAGCGGTCCTTGGCAACGGCCCTCTGGCATCACCGTTGGATTGTTCCAGAACGGTTTCGGCGGGAAGTTGCCCGGCTTCCAGATCACCGGAGGCACTCCCTATGGCGACGGCTTCGGCATGGATCCCAGTTATATTCCCTGGAAGAACTCCAACCCCACTTACACCTTCAGGGACAACCTCAGTAAGATCGTCGGAAAACACAGCCTGACGTTGGGGGTATACGCTGCCATTGGCCAAAAGAACGAAATGGATGGGTTCGAGCCCTCCAATAACGGGTTCATCACCACGGACAATACTTCCGACGTCACCACAGGCAATTCCTTTGCCGACCTTTTGCTGGGCCAGGTATCCCAGTTCCAGCAGGAGAACAAGCAGCTCAAGTATTACAACCGCTACAAGATCGTAGAACCTTACGCCCAGGATGACTGGCGCATCACCGACAGGCTGACCCTGAACCTTGGCCTGCGACTGAGCCTGTTCGGGACCTATCGCGAAAAATACAAGCAGGCTTTCAGCTTCGAGCAGAGCCATTACGTGCCAGGAAACACGACTCTCAACCCTGACGGCACGGTGAACGGTGATCCGTTCAACGGTATCATCCAGTGCGGCGGATCGGGAATTCCTATCGGCTGCATGACCGGCCACCTGTTCAATCCTGCTCCCCGTATCGGCTTTGCCTGGGATCCTAAAGGCGATGGCAAGATGGCGATCCGAGGTGGATACGGCATCTTCTACGAGCATACCAACGGCAACGAAGGCAACACCGAGTCGTTGGAGGGAACGCCACCCCTGGTGCTCAACCCAGTCCAGAACCTCATGAACGGATATGCTGAAGTTGGAGCTAATGTGGGCGCCCAGTTGCCCTTGGCGGTCAAGTCCATTCCCACCAAGGCCATTTGGCCCTACGTCCAACAGTGGCATTTCGACATTCAGAGAGAGTTGCCTTCCAACGTAGTGGCGACATTCTCCTACGTGGGTAGCAAGGGTACGCACCTGACGCTAATACGCAACCTGAACCAACTGTTCCCCGTGCCGTCGTCGCAGAACCCGTACGCGCCTGGACAG
>JAIQFL010000679.1 GCA_020073365.1 Terriglobia bacterium
TCGCCCTAGGCCATCCCGAAAAAATAACTGACTTCTCCTACCGCGCCGTGCATGAGATGACGGTGAAGGCCAAAGCCATGATCAATTCCTTCTACGGCCGCGCCCCGCGCCTGTCGTATTGGAATGGCTGCTCCACCGGCGGCCGCCAAGGCCTCATGGAAGCCTAAAAATATCCCGAAGACTTCGACGGCATCATCGCGGGCGCCCCGGCCAATTACCAAACGCACCTGCACGCCTGGTCCGTCGCCGTGGGCGTGGCTGCGCTGAAGGACAAAACCAGTAATCTTTCACCTGCAAACTTGCGCATGATCAATCAGGCAGTTCTGGCCACGTGCGATGCCGCGGATGGAGTCAAGGACGGCCTGCTCGCTGACCCCCGCCGCTGCCACTTCGACCCGTCAACCTTGATGTGCGCCACCAACACATCAGAGAACTGCCTAACCCCGGCCCAAGTCGAAGCCGTGAAGAAAATCTATGCGCCCGTGAAGACCCAAAGCGGCACCCTGATCTTCCCCAGCTTTGAACCCGGCAGCGAGTTGGGATGGGGACCGATGACGGGCGGCCCCGAACCGTCGCGGGTTGCGGCCGGCACCTTCGCTTATTTGGTGTACAAGAACCCGAAGTGGGATTGGCGCACCTTCGACGCCGAACGCGACACCGCGCTAGCCGACTCAACCGACATCATCAACGCCACCAAGCCCGACCTCTCCGCCTTCCAATCCCGCGGCGGAAAACTGCTGATGTATCACGGCTGGGCCGATCCCGCGATTCCCCCGGGAAACACGGTGAACTTCTACAACGGCGTGCTGGCGAAGATGGGCAAGAATCAAGGCGATTGGGTTCGTCTGTTCATGGTTCCAGGCATGGAGCATTGCGGCGGCGGGCCGGGGACGGACCAGTTCAACAAGATGGCGGTGCTGGAGCGCTGGCGCGAAGAAGGCGCCGCTCCGAGCCAGATTGTGGCGGCGCACGTAACGAACGGGCAGGTGTCCATGACCCGCCCGCTGTGTCCGTATCCGCAGGTTGCCGTGTACAAGGGCACGGGCTCGACCAACGACGCGGGCAACTTCTCCTGCAAGACGCAGTGAGTCGGGCAGTCTCATCTTCACGGCAATGGTGGCCATCTCCGCGGCTGAGTACTGCTGGATTTGGTTCACCACCCAGCATCACCCGCCGCCGCGTCAACCGGACAATTCGCGTGTGAATTCCACCGGACAACTCACATACTGGCGACACAAGCCGAATTCTCCTCTTGACAACCATCGCAAATTGCAATACTATAATCACAGATTGCGATATGACGCTCGGTGAAAAAATTCGCTACCTGCGGGAAGTGGAGGGCACGCTGCGCGGCCTTGACCGCGAGCTCTCCCAACTGGAGATGGCCCGCCTCCTCGAGAAGGAGCTTGGCAAGTCCATCAGCCAAAGCTACCTCTCGCAGATTGAGAGCGGCGCGCGGCCTCACCTTACCAACTCCAGCCGTATGCTGCTGGCACGCTTTTTCAAGGTTCATCCCGGCTATCTGGTGGATGACCCGGAGGGCTACCAGAACGAGCTCATCTCCGATGTGGGTGCGCTGGAGGACAAGTTGGACCTCTGGCTGATCAGCGGGGCCGAGCGGTTCTGCAAGGACCCCGATTTGCACCAGGCGCTGCTCACGGTGGCGCGCCATGCGGATTCGCGCATGTGCCTGGTCCTGCTGGGCACCATCCTGGAAAACCCGGGGCTTGCCGAACGCCTGATCGAGGTGTTGAGGGCCCCGGCTCCATCCAACAATCAAAAACCGAGGAGGCGTTCATGAATTGGTCCGACTTCTTTCTCGCTTGTTTCCTCGTCGGCTTCGGCTTAAGCGCGTTGGCGTTCCTGGCCGGCAGTTCGCATTTGCACATACCGCACTTGCACCTGCATCACGGTATCCACATGCCTCACGCCCAAGCCGGCAGCGGTGGGGGCGCCCGTGGCCGCGGTCTGTCGTGGTTCAACTTCAGCACCATCGCCGCCTTCCTTGCCTGGTTCGGCGGCACCGGCTATCTGCTGGAACGATATTACAGCGTCTGGTTCGTTCTCGCGTTGGGCGTGTCCACGCTCAGCGGGATCGGGGCCGCGTCGGTGGTCTTCTGGTTTCTCGCCAAGTTCCTGATGGCGCGGGAGACCTGGCTCGATCCGGGCGATTACGACATGACCGGGGTCCTCGGGCACCTGAGCATTCCCATCCGGGCCGGCGGCACTGGAGAGCTGATCTATTCGCAGGAAGGAACGCGCCACGTCACTGGCGCGCGCAGCGAAGATGGCAGCCCCATTCCCAAAGGCGCCGAGGTAATGGTAACGCGCTACGAGAAAGGAATTGCGTACGTCCGCCCGTGGGAAGACCTCGCGGGCGACCTGGAACTCAAGCGGTAACAGGAGATACAAAACACTATGCTAGCCAACCCAATATTCCTGATCGTCGGTGCCATGGTACTGGCGGTCTTGTTCCTGATCGCGATGATCGCCAAGCTGTTCCGCAAGGCGGGACCGCACGAAGCCATCATCGTGTATGGCTTCCGTGGCACCCGCGTCATAAGGGGCGGGGGCACCGTCATTCTCCCCATGGGGGAAAGCGCCCGTGGGCTGTCGCTCGAGCTGATGTCGTTCGACGTCGCACCGAAGCAGGACCTCTACACCCGCCAGGGCGTGGCGGTCACGGTGGAAGCTGTGGCGCAGATCAAGGTGAAGTCCGATCCGGAGTCGATCCTCACCGCCGCCGAGCAGTTTCTCACCAAGACGCCGGAGGACCGCGAAGGACTCATCCGTCTGGTGATGGAAGGCCACCTGCGCGGCATCATCGGCCAGCTCACCGTCGAAGAGATCGTCAAGCAGCCCGAAATGGTGGGCGACCGCATGCGCTCCACCTGCGCCGACGACATGAACAAGATGGGGCTCGAAGTCATTTCGTTCACTATCAAGGAAGTTCGCGACAAGAACGACTACATCACGAATATGGGCCGTCCGGACGTAGCCCGCATCCGGCGCGACGCCGATGTGGCAGCGGCCGAAGCCGACCGCGACACCGCCATCCGGCGCGCCGTGGCCTC
>JAIQFL010000680.1 GCA_020073365.1 Terriglobia bacterium
CAACTCGATGCCGCCGATCTCCACCGTCTGCTCGCGTAATCCCAGGGTGAAGAAAACCTCGGCCTCTCCCTTGATGTAGGGCCGCGTCAGCGCGAACGGGAACTGAACCTTCTTCCATGCCGTCCCCGCCGTGGCGGCCATGTTGAGCGGCGCCGCGCCGCGGAATCCGCCTCGGCCAGCGCCTGGGCCTGCACCAGCGCCGGCGCCGGCGCCTGCCCGAAATCCCGCGTCAAGCGTCGCCTCGCCGGGCGCGGCGGAGCGCATCCAGAACGAAACCAACAGGACATCGCCGCTGGCCATGGCGGCATCTACTGGAGCGGCGATCTGCACGTCCCCAGGCCGCTGCGGCTTCCTGGTCACTACGATGCGCAGCACGCTCGAGAACGGCTGGCCCGTGGGTGCCGCGGTGGACATCTTTGCGAACTCGCCGGCGCTGCCGCTCAGCCGGAACGCGGAAGCGGAGTCCGCCGGCAGAAGGGCTGTCGCTCCGGCGTCCGCGCCATACGCGGCGCAGGCAAAGGCAGCCACTCCGGCGCTCAGTAGGATTACTCGGCTCATGATTGTTGCTCTCCTTGTGAGCCGTTGCTTCCAGCGGCCCTTGCGGCGCGGCGGCCGATCTCTCCACCGGGCCGGCGGCATCGTACCCGCCGGCCCTGGACTACCTTACGGAGCGTTCTCAGGCTCGGCCCACTCGAGGTGATCCGATGCGATTGTACCGCGACTGGTGCATGCGCTTTCAGTTATCCCCCGGAGTCTCGCGTGTCAACAAATCAACCAGGCCGCCGCCGAAGTGCGCCATCAATCGTGTTGCCGTCACTTCGGCACGGCCGATAGGAAGCTCTATTCAGAAAGCAGAAGCCCAAAAATGAACCGCTCAGTGCTTCTTGCGGCAGGGTCGCTTGGCGCCGCCGGCATACGGGAGGCGCAGGCCGTCATTCCCTGGCAGGCCGCAGTCCTGGCCCTCGAAGGTGCGTGCGGCAACCCGGTCGCCATCGAGACGCCATGCCAGCCAATCCAGCTCGATCTTCGTTGCCTCACCATTCGGTTCCGAAAAAAAGTGGCGGCGCCCAGAAGCACCGGCCTGAGGTAAGAGATCGATCAGAGATTCTAATAACCACTCGCCCGCTCGTCATTCGTACAGCGAGAAGGCGTACAACATATCCACTGCCGCGATCAGCACGTATTGCTTTCCATTCAACGTGTAGGTTTCTGGCGAGCCCGACACTTCACCGAGATGTGTGTGCCACGGCGGGTTGCCGTTCGCCGGATCGTACGCCACGAAGTTACCCGAGGGGTCGCCCGCGAACAGTAGTTTGCCAGCGGTAGTCAAAAGCCCGTGACCAACATTCGTTCCACCCCAGGGACCGGACCCGGGGTACTGATGGCGCCAGGCGATCTTGCCTGTCTTGTAGTCCATGGCCGTCAAGAAGGTCCCCAGAATGCCGACTCCGCGCTCCTCCTTGCCTCCGAGTCCCATCGCGCCGCGCGGATCGGTTTCCGTCAGGTAATACATCGAATAGCTGTCCTCCGAAGTGAGGTAGAAGAGCCCCGTGTCCGGACTGTAGGCCGGAGGCATCCAGTTCGTCGCCCCAGCATTGGTCGGAGAAACCAATGCGCCGGCGATGTGGAAATCTTTCGCCGGTTCGCGGACCGGTTGCCCTCGCTGATCGATCCCTTTGGCCCAGTTGACGGTCGGCGAGAACTTGCCGGTAACCAGATGCTCGCCGGTGAGGCGGTCCACCACGTAGAAGTAGCCGTTGCGGGTTGCCTGCATGACCATTTTTCGTTGGCGGCCGTTGAACTCGGCGTCGAAGAGCACTGGCATCTGCGTCGAATCCCAATCATGCGTGTCGTGAGGCGATGTCTGAAAATGCCATGCGAGTTTGCCGGTATCGACATGGATGGCGACCAGGGAGCACGTATACAGGTTGTCACCCTCCCCGCGCGTCTGGGACGTATACGCCGGTGTAGGATTGCCCGTACCGACGATGTACAGCCTGGTCTCGGGATCATAAGAACCGGGGATCCACATCTGGCCCCCGCCGTGAATCGCAGCGTCGAGATTGGCCCATGTGTCCAGGCCGGGGTCGCTTTTCCTTTGCGGCGTGGCGTACCACTTCCATTGCAGATCGCCCGTTTCCGGATCGAACGACTGGAGAAACGCGGGAGCGTCGAGGTCGTTCCCGGTACCTACCAGAACGTGCCGCCCGACGACAACCGGCGCCGCGGTGGAAAAATACTGTTCGCTCAGACTGGCGATCGGCTTGTGCCAGCGCTCCTGACCGGTACGCGCGTCGAGAGAGACCAGATAGTTGTCGGGCGTTTCGAGAAAGAGCCAGTTGCCCCACATACCCATACCGCGGTTTCCCGTGTGAGTGCCGCCCTTGGTCTTCCACACGTAGTGCCAGAGGACATGTCCGTCGGCGGCATTGATGGCCCAGGCATTGTCCGGGGTTGATGCATACAGGATGCCGTCCACCATTAAGACGGCGCCGACGATGCGGTTCGATCTGCCACCCACTTCGTTTAGATCCCCGGTGCCTTCTCCGCCCACGATGGTTGGCGGCGCCGCTGGTCCAAACCCACCTAAACCTCCACGGCCAGCCCCTCCACTATTCGGCAGTCCGGCCGTCACTCTCGTGCTCCACGCGAGGGTCAGATTCTTGACGTTGGATTGGTTGATCTGTTTCAGCACGCTGTAACGTTGGCCGGAATAGTCGCCAGAGTAACTCGGCCAGGCGTCCGAGAGCGGCTTCAGCAGTTGCGCCGGGTCAAGAGCCTGCCCTGGGAGCGGAGTTCGCAGGAGACAGCAAAACGGTAACGAGCACAGAGTTCTCCGGATATTCATTTGAGGGTCACCAGGTAAGCTGTGACATTGTGGATGTCCTTGTCGGTGTAGACGGGGAGAAGATCGAGGTGGGGCTGCATCGGATCGTGAATCTCGACGCGCAGTTGGTCGCCTTTTCGTGGGAAGGATCGGAGCCTTCCTTCCGCGTCTGTCAGAGTGACCAGGAAATCGTCGATTCGCCCGAGGCGGCCTTCCACCTTCTGACCAGATGCCAGGG
>JAIQFL010000278.1 GCA_020073365.1 Terriglobia bacterium
GAGGTGAATCAGGACCCGGTTTGTCGCCTAAATCCCACGACGCGCTCTTACTGCCATCCGAAATACTACCAGCCTCTACCGAACACGCTATACCGCAATAACGGCGACGGAACCTTCACCGACGTATCCGCGGAAACCGGCATCGCCAAGCATTTCGGCAAGGGTATGGGGGCCGTTATCGCCGACTACGACGGCGACGGATTCATGGACGTGTTCGTCCCCAACGACAACCTGCCCAATTTTCTCTTCCACAATATCGCAGGGAAAAGATTCGAGGAGGTTGCCCTGGAAAGCGGCGTGGCATATCCGCAGAGCGCCAACGCGGTCTCCAGCATGGGCGCCGATTTCAAGGATGTTTGGAACGACGGCAAGCCGGATATCTGGCACACCGCGACCGAGAACGAATCGTTCCCCCTGTATCAGAACCGGGGTGGAGGAGTCTTTTTGGATGTAACCGACCAGAGCATGCTTGGGGGAACGCGCGGCATGTCGGGGTGGTCCAACGGAATCTTCGATTTCGACAACGACGGATGGAAGGACCTTTTCGCGGCCCGTGGAAACGTGCTCGACAACGTGGCCCTGATCTCAAACCGCACCTACGGGGAGAAGAATGCCGTCTTCCGCAATCTCGCTAACGGCAAGTTTCGGGATGTGAGCGCGGAAGCCGGAGCCGATTTCCAGAAAAGCGCGCCCCATCGCGGTGCGGCGTTCGGGGACCTCGATAACGATGGCCGCGTCGACGCGGTAGTCACGGTGCTCAACGGCCAGATGAAGTACTTCCACAACGTCACGGAGAACCGGAACCACTGGATTCTCCTGAAGCTGGTTGGAACCAGGAGTAATCGAATGGCCATCGGTGCGCAGATCCGCATCACCGCCGAGGACAACTTGAGGCAGTATAACCAGGTCACCACAGCCTGCGGCTACGCCGGTGCGAGCGACTCACGTGTTCACTTTGGGCTGGGGGCATCCAAGATCGTCCGGGAGATCGACATCCAATGGCCCAGCCGGATTCACCAGGTTCTGCGAGATGTCCCGGCGGACCAGATTCTGAGCATTAAAGAGCCTGCGCGGTAGCGCCTGTTTTGATTCCGTTTTCTCCCGGGCTCCGTCGCCCGTCAGTTCGGGTATGGTTCGCCCGCCTTGGCGATGCGGATCTGGTGATCGGTGAACTGGTGGTGCGCGCCCGGCAGATCGATCTTGGGCATGTGGCATTCGACGCAGTTGGCTTTGGCCACGCGGCAGACCTTAGTGTCCAGGGCGGTTGAATGGCAGGACTTGCACGTCGCGTCGTAGCTCGACAGGTTGCTCGCGAGCGGCCCGTGCGGGTCGTGGCAGGCGGTGCAGCGGATGCGCCGATCCTCGACGTCGTAGCATTTACTGTTGGTCAGCCGGTAGGGCTGGAAGCGCACAGTATTCGGGCCGCGCATTCCGGTTAGAGCGATCTGCGCCCAGGTGCGATGGCACCGGCCGCACAATTCGGCCATATCCTCCGGTCCAAGCTCGGCCAGGTGCGGCAGTTTCGCGGCAGCCACATTCCCGGCGCGAACCGAGTTGGCATGTTTTTCCACTTGCCCATGGCACGACTGGCAGCCGACGCCGGGCACGACGGACTCGACATGCAGCGTTCCCCCGGTCACACCTCCATTGGAGTGGCACCCGACGCAAGCGGCCGCATCGGGTGGTTCCAGGCGGCGGCCGGCGGCCTCGACGATCGTCTGCGGTTTCGTGCCGAGGTCTCCGATGGTCAGATCGAGCGCCGCCGGTGTGTTATAGAAACTGACCCGGCTCTCGTACATCGCCCCATGGTATTGGAAAACGTAGGTCTGGCCGGCCTTTCCGCGGCCTAATGCCCAGAGGATTGGAACGGTAAAGGTCTCCGTCCCACGAGTCACGGTAAGGATGCTGCGATCACCCTCCCGCTTAATTTGGGAGTGGTAGGGACCCTCTTGAAACTGGAGATCGGGATGATTCTTGAGAATGTCGCAGAGTTCTACCGTCTCGAGCGCATGCGCCATCGGTGTGGCCCGAAAATGGGATGTCTGTTGAGAGTGACAGGCGGCGCAAGCGGAATCACCCGATGCCGCCGCGGCAAGAAACGGCAGGAACAACAACGCTGGCAAGGCCGATCTCATTTCGGCATCCCTCCGGACAGGGCTGCCTGCTTCTCCGCATTGAGCTGGAGTACGATGGCACGCTGTTGGTTTCCGTCTTCCTTGCGCTTCAACCGGTAGTACACCGTGGCCAGAGAAATGTGCGCCTCTACGTCCTGCGGATTCTCGCGGATCAGGCTCTCCAGTTTCGCACGCGCCTGCTCTGCATGGCCGTCTTCGAGATCGAGCAAAGCCAACTGATATCGGGCGGCGAGGTCGTGGGGGCGTAGGCCGAGCGCGCGCTCGAACGAGCGCCGCGATTCGGCATAGTTCGCATCCCCTTTCAGAAGCTTGCCAAGATGAAAGTTAGCCGAGTAATCGTTGGGATTCGAGGCGAGCTCTTTACGGAACGCCACCTCAGCGCCGGGAATGTCGCCTGTATCGGCAAGGGCGATTCCGTAATAGCCGTTGAGACCTGGAAGTTGGGGGTTGATTTCCAGGGCTCTCTTGAATTCCTCGAGCGCGCCCGCGAAGTCGTTCGCCGACAGTTTGGATTCGCCGGTCAACAAGCGACCTTCCGCGGAGTCGCCATCGCGCACGATGCGATCCACCAGTAACTGGCCCGGCGCGGCTTGGCCGTTGCGGATCAGGGCGGTTCCCAGCAGGTAGTCCAGCGCCTTATCGTCGGGTGTCGCCTGCTGGAGAGGCGAGAGGAGATCGATGACTTTCTTATTCTCACCGAGACGGAGATAGCAGTCCGCTAAGAGGAGAACCGGCTGCCGATCGCGCCGCTGCTCGAGCACGCGCGCCAGTTCGGTAGCGGCCTGCGAAATCTCCGCGCCCTTGTAGTACGCCAACGCCAGATTCAACCGGACCGGCAGATTGCCGGGCTCGACCTCCAGCGCTTTCTGGTATTCGACGATGGCCTCTTCGAAATGGCCGGAGTGCGCCAGGGCCGCACCCAGATTCGATCGCGCCATCACGTTGTCCGGGACCCGATCGAGGTAATTGCGATATTCGGAAATCGCGGCCGCGATGTCACCTGACTGCTGCAGTTGGATGGCGTGGCGCAGAGCGGGATCTGCCCCTGATGCTTCCTGGCACCAGGCAATGCCGGATATCGATAGAGCGAGCCCGGCAAACCAGGCAAGGGCCCTCCCACTCACGTGCATCCGCCTCTCTTCCGTCTAGGATCTCACGAATCGGGTGCTTGAGCGAAACGCTGGCCCCTACCTCCCCTACCGCCAAGCCGGACCAGGGTGTCCGGTGCGGACGCGGGTGTTCGCCCCACAGATTTCCGGCGCGAACTTCCGATTCAGGACACGAAGGCGTTTAGTGTGGGGGGGCCGGCTTCCGCCTGATGGTCCAGCTTCGCGACCTGTTCCCGCACCATGGCGGCATCGTGGGCGTTGGGAGCCAGCTCCAGGTAAGCGTGGAGGTATTTGGCCGATTCGGCGTACTGCTGCTTTTCCATGAGGATCAAGCCGAGCACGTAGTTCAGCCGCGGGACCCTGCGGTCTTTGTCGACCCGCAAGCCGCCCCGTGCGGCAAGCTCGGCTGCTTCGATCCGGTTCAGCCTGGCATTCGCGATGGCGTTGATGAGGTAGGCGGCCGCGAAGTCGTCAGGATCGAGTTGAAGCCACTCCCGGGAGTATTGTTCCGCCGCCGCCCAGTCCTGCTGCCGGTCCGCCACGGCGGCCAGGATCTCGTAAGGCTTGACGTACTTCGGATCCTGCTTGCGCGCTTCATTCCAGGCTTCTATGGCTCCGGCCTGAGCGTTCCGTTTCTGGCGCACCTGGCCGAGGTGGTACCAGGCGATTGCGAACTTGGGATAGATCGTTACCGCCTTGGTGAGTTCGGATTCGGCCATGTCCCACTTCTCCTTAGCGATCGATTCCATACCCTTGTCGTAAGCCTTCTTTGCGGCGACGGGGGCGGCCGCGGTGGTGGCGCTTATGGTGAGAGAGCCCGATCGTGAGAGTGGATGGAGAATGATGGTGCCGAGGCGGCCGTCGTCGGCGGTGTCTCGCACGGAGAGACGGACACTCTCGGTGCGAAATCCTGAAAGAACTGCCTGCACCTCGCAATCGCGCAGGGCAGTAGTAATCGGATTGGTGTATTGGGTGGAGGTTTTATTCAGCGCCATCCTGAGATCTTCCGCTTGGTTGGGAGCCTGGCCGGCGTCGGCTGTTGCGGTGGTGTTACCCGCGGCATCCACCGAGAAGGCAAAGTGCCCCAGGGTGTCGGTCCTGGCCGCAATCGTTGTGCGGCCATTGCACGCCCGGTTAATCTGGACCGCATCGGGAGGTGCTGTTCCGTCTTCCAGGCGCACATCGCCCGATACGAAAACCACCTTTTCGGTCTGTCCCCAAACCCCCGAAATACCGGCAAGAACTGTAAGGGAGATCACGAGCGCCCGAACACGCATAACGCCCTCCACGGTTATTTTCATTATGCCAGTTTTCGGGGCCTGTCGACGTAAACCGTGACAGGCCGGGTTTCAAAACAAGATGTCAGGAACTTGGGGAGCGTTGCGCCGCGACTAGCACTTGCCATTCGATGACGCGGGAACGAAGATCGCGATGGCTTCGATTTCCACCAACAGGTCGGGCCGGCACAGAATCGCCTGGATGCCGGTGGAAGCGGGCAGGGGATCCAGTCCCTGCTCCCGGAAGAATTCCGTGCGGCCTTCATTGAACGCCGCGTAATCGCGCTCGATATCGCGCAGGTAGCAGGTGGTGCGGACGATGTCCTTCCAGGTTGCGCCTTCCGAGGCCAGCAGGCCGGTGATGTTGTGGTACGTGCGCCGCAATTGCGCCCGAAAATCGCCGGCGTGGACCGTCTGCCCGTGTTCATCGACGCTGGCTGTGCCCGAAATCAGCAGAATCGCGACACCTCCCAGATCTATGCGCAACCCCCGTGAGAACGAACTGGGCTTGGCGTAATCGTAAGCTTCACTGAGTACCGACAGCGCCGTGATAGCGTGCTTGTTCACCTCGGTGGCGCCTGCGATTTGGTTGAGCAATTCGCGGGTGGTCATTGGCTTGAATCTCCGGTTGAAATATGAATTCCGTGGCTCACGCCTTTGGAAGTGGCGACCGTTTCGAGCGACGAGGGCAGCCCGCTATCTATATCCAGGAAGTTTTGCCAGTCGCGGCCGTGGTAGCGGGACCGAGCGATGTAAGTGGCCGCCCACGGGATACCGTTCACATAGTTCACCGGCGTGGTGATCTCGTGAATCAAACCCTGGTCCTTGAATCGCACGATTTCAGTTTCGCCGTCGGGGTCGTTGTAGTCTGTCCAGTGGTCGGTTGTGACATCGTACCAGCACTCCAATGGCCCACACGGCGTAGTATACCTTATCCGGCGCCGCAGTCACGCTGTACGTCCAAATTTCGTGATGAGGGTACAATGGTCCAGCTCGCAGTTCTCGAGGCAAAAAATGAACGTGTAAGGTGAGAGCCGCGCGGCCCTAGTGACGGGCGCCAGCCGGGCATTGGCAAAGAGATCGCCCTGGAGCTGGCGCGCAACGGATGGCGCGTGGGCGATCAGCCATCACAACGATCCGGCGCCCCTGGCCGGCGGCACTCTCGCGGAGGCTCGTGAACTGGCGTGGTTGCGATTGCGGTAGAGGCGGACATCCGGCCGGCCACGCAGGTGGCGAGCATGTTCGACCAGGCGGTGGCGCGCTTCGGCCGGCTGGACTTGCTGGTCAATAATGCCGGGGTGCGAACTTTCAAGCCGCTGCTTGACGTGACCGTGGAAGAGAAACTGATCGAGGAAATCGAGGCCCCGCCGACACAGGAGCGACGGCGCTACTATCGGCTGACCTCCGCGGGTCGCAAACTGGCCCGCTCCGAATCTGAACGCCTCGCCGAATTCTTACGTGTCGCGCGGGCCAAAAAGATCTTCAGGGGGGAAAATGTCTGAACAGTTCTACGCATTCCTGTTACGCGTCTATCCATCTCACATCCGTTCCGTCTACGGCGACGAAGCTCTGCAACGTGTCCGCGACCGTGCGCGCCACGAGTTGTCCCTGCGGCTGTGGATCGATCCCCTGCTCGATCTAGTGTGCTCTCTCCCGCGACTGCACCTCTGTCCCGCGCCCATTGCGGCCCGTGTCACCGCCCCGGCTTTCCTGATGCTCGAAGGCGAAGCGCCGCGCGCCGAATCGCTATTTCTGGGAGTCGTCGCGTCGCTATTCCTGATCGGTGCCACTATTCCAATCGGTCACTTTCTGGCACGCACACCGACCCTCACCTTCGGCCCAGAACCGCTATGCAAGTTGTCGCGCAAGCGCCCCCGCAACTCACCTCTGCCGACCGCCATCGCCTTATCCAGGCCGTGGCCGCCAACGTGAAGCAGCATTATTCCGACGAGCAGGTGGCCCAGACCACCGCCAGCGCGCTTCTCGCGCACGAACAAGCCGGCGATTACAACACAGTCACCGACGGTCAAGCTTTCGCCAATCTACTCGCCCGCCACCTGACCGAGGCGAGCCGCGATGTTCATTTCACTATGGGATACACGCGGAACGTTTTTCCGGATTTCTCGAAGCCGCCGGCACCCGAATTCCAGGCGCGCTACCGTACCGCGATGGAGCAAGCCAACTGCACCTTCTAAAGTGTCGACATCAGGTCGAACAATGTGGGCTACATCAGGCTCAATTCATTTCCTGATATTATATTGCCGCGTGTCAGTCGAAAGCGGAGTCCGCCATGGCAGCTCTGAACCACGCAGATGCGCTCATCTTCGACCTGCGCGACAACCGCGGCGGCTACACCAATATGGTCGTTTTCCTCGCAAGTTATCTATTTGACCACCCGGAGTACATGTTCAACCCCAGAGACCCGATCACGGAGCAGACCTGGACGCGCTGTCCCGTTGCCGGAAGTCTGCTTGTGGACAATCCCATCTACATCCTGATCTCATCCCGGACCTACTCCGGTGCCGAGCAATTCCGCTATGACCTGAAGATGCTCAAGCGCGCAACGCTTATCGGCGAAACCACCGGTGGAGCCTCTCACTACGGTGTTCTCCACAATCTCGACGATCACTTCGCGGTTGGAGTTCCGGAGCACAGGCCGGTCAATCCGTTTTTCGACAAGGATTGGGCTATTACGGGAATCGAGCCGATGTGAAGGTCAAAGCAGACTGATGCCCTGGCCACGGCCGAGAAACTTGCCGAAACCAAGCTACGAAGAAGATAGGGCTGGCGCGACCTAGCTGAAATACGGGATTCAACGGCTGAGGAACGTCATTTCATCGAAGTGACCGCGCCGCGTTGACATGTGTGTGCAGAGGGACGTCCAGTCGCCATGTCGGACCGGCGCCGACTTTGGCTGGGAATCCGCGCTTGTGGATTGGCCGGATGGGTCGACCAGCCTTTAGGAGACGACAAATCCGTCGAGGTCAGTCGGATCAGCACCAGGACTCTTGGTTGCTTTCTGGCTCTCGACCCAGGCACGAGCCTGGCCAGCCTTCGGGCGCGTGGCAGAAAATGGGCGTCAACCGCGGGCAGCCGTTCGTGATCGCCGGATACCCTCCGGCCTCCAGGAGCTTCGACGCCATCGTGTTTGGCTGCTATGACGGTGGGAAGCTGACGTCCCCGGGGCGGACCCGTAGCGGGTTCACTCCCGCATCGCGCGATCAGCTATTCAAGCAATTTGCACTTCTGGCATCGGAAGAGTGTCCGTTTGCCAACCTTCCCGAGGCAAGGGGTGCACGCTGGGGCGAGGGCTGACAGCATAGAAGATGAAGGAATGCCGGTGGCTGATACCAGCGCTGGTGGGTCAGTTCGAGTTCGTGGAGTGGACGCCGGACGGTCACGTCCGGCACGCTCGTATTATGGGACTGCGCAAGGCCAGGAGCCGCGAGACGTGTCGCGGGAGACCTGAACTGGGTAGACGAACAAAAAGCGAAATATGATAACTACCCGCGTGAAGCGGTGCCGGGTGTCGTTTGAGGATTCGGACGGTATCGAGCACGCAGTCGATTGGACGCGCGGACGTTGTACGAGGCCGTCGGCCTGGCGATTGACCGCTTTCGCCACTGCGAACACGTGAAGTACGGGCCCAAGGGGCTGCACGAGTTCATCGTGGAATCGCGAGAGCCTGGCACCCAACACCGGCTGACCAGGAACGTCTTCAGTCAGTTAGAATCGTTGAATGCCTGGACCGGCCAGACCTTTTCTTTTGCGACCCAAAGAGCCGAGTTCCTTGGTAAAGTCATCTCCAGGAGGAGCCATGTTGATCCGTACCCGGTTGCTCGTTCTGTTCTTAGGCGCAGCGCTGTTTGCCTACGCGCAAACCAATAACCCGTCCACTCCCGTCTGGTGGGCCAAATATCAACACCTGCTCGCGAATGGCGCGAACAGCGGCACGGGAATGTCGAGCTCGGTAATGATTGGCAGCAATGTCGACGTCTCCAACGAATGCGGGCCGCAAAGCGAGTCCTACATCACGCTCAATCCGTCGCGGCCCAGCTCGCTGGCTGCCGGCTCAAACGAGATTTTTCGCGATCCCATGCGCGGATATTTTTCAAGCGACAGCGGTGGCACCTGGGGTGGTGTCGATTTGCCCCTTCCCGCCGCGCAAGGCGCAAACGGGCACAGGTTCGGTTCGGACCCATCTCTCGCATTTGACTCCCAAGGCAATGTTTTTTACAGCTACATCGTGGTGTTCTTCGGCAATGGAAATGGCATCAACGGTACCGAGATGGCAGTAGCCCGTTCCGGCGACGGCGGCAAGACCTATCCGTTCGTGACCTTCTTTTCGTCTTTCAACGGGAAGGATCACTTCAACGACAAGCCCATGATCTCGGCAGACACGAATGCCACGAGTCCGTTCAAGGATAACGTGTACGTAGCCTGGGACGCCGCGAGCGGCGGCTCTTCCAGCGGCGGGCTGCGCTTCGCGCGGTCCACTGACCATGGCGCTACCTTTACGGTTACGCGCATCGACGATCCTTCCGGGCCGGGTCGGGTGATCGCGGCGGTTCCCTTCGTGGGCCCGAGTGGTGAAGTGTATGCAGCCTGGAACGATATCGCCGCGAATACAATCGCGTTCAACCGGTCCTTCGACGGCGGCGTGACGTGGGGCGCCCCCGGGGTGGTTGCCGCCAAAACCATCCCGTTCGACATCGCCATACCGGCCATCTCATTCCGCGGCGCGCTGATTTACCCGGCCTGCGATACTGATCGTTCGAACGGCCCTAATCGGGGTCGCCTCTACTGCTCCTGGGCCGACCTGAACGCGAACGGCAACACCGACATTTTCACTACATTCTCCGACGATCGAGGCACAACCTGGTCAAAACCTAAGTCGGTCACCGATCCGCTCACCGGCGTGGATCGTTTTTACCAATGGCTCTCGGTTGATCCTTTGACGAGCCATGTCAACATTTCGTTTTACGACACGCGGAACGATACCACCGGGCAACGCTTCATGACCAACGTATATTTCACGCGGTCCAACGACGGCATCTCCTGGCTCAGCCCCAATGTCCGGGTCAGTAATGCGAGTTCGAACGAGCACGACTGCAACGGCCTGTTTCCCTGCCCGGGGATCGACTACGGCAACCAGTATGGGGATTATCAAGGGCTCGTTTCCTTCAATGGGATCTCGCACCCGGTGTGGACCGATAGCCGGAACCAGCAGAATTTCGCACCAGGATGCCGGACGAATCTGGCGATGGAGGAAGTGTTCACAGCGACGGTGCGGTAGGCACCCTGCGATTCTATCGCGCGGCCTTTGCTAGAAAGCTCGACCACTTCGACCGCTCCTTCTTTTGTCGCGCGCGCAGAACCTTTCAACCAGCGTGACGATTAACGGCAAGACGGCTTATCTCTGGTTCGTCAGCCCCGGGCAGATTAACCTGCAAGTGTTCCCGTGGGGAGCGAGCCCTCTGTAAAACAGGGACGGAACAGGAGATTCAGATTTTCATCCCATGCGAGCTACCGCCCACATTCCAGGGAACTTGCGTGTAGAAAATTACTGTCAACATATCAAGCCGAAACAGGGGCTATCAGGGCCTGATACTACCGCTTGGCTCATGCGTAGTCAGGCGCGCCCAGCCCAAACGATAACTGCAGCCAGGGACACCGCTTTTCGAGCGCTCGCAGAAACAGTTCTGCCCCCATGCGCTCTGAGATCGTTCGGTAGTCCAGATCGACGGAGCTTGCCGTCGGGTGATCCCCGGCTTTTGCCCCGCCGACTGCCGGGTCGCTGTTATAAGCCGTTAGCCGCCACCAGTTCCGGACTCCGACAGGCGAACTGGTTTGGGCCTCGATGCGCTGAGTCAGTAGGGCCAGAGCGGCTCCCCGCGGCCACCAACTCCGTAGCGGCAGAAAATCGTGGAAGCCCAGTCGCGCCGCAACATCGGGATGGTTAGGAAATATCAGTTGGCGGGCCGAAACCGTCTTCACGCCGCTATCGGTCAGGTAGGACTGGAATCCAGCCGTGGTTTTGCGAGTAGGCCTTGGATTCACCCTGTTGCCACCAAACTCCCGGATGGATCGCGTGTAAATATCCGATTCGACTGAGGGGGGCGGCATTGCATAGAACGGTCCCCAGTATCCCTGCCGTGAGAAGAATGTTGAACTGCACTCGGTCTATTTGGGCGTCTCCGGAGACGGCAAGGTTACGCCGAATCGAATCGACCGCCGTGCCGGGCCGCGCAGCCGAGAGCTGCGGCCCGCGCTACACGATTTTGGTCTGCCGGATGGGCAGTTCGCGGATGCGCTTGCCGGTGGCGTTGAAGATGGCGGCGGTGAGCGCGGGGGCGATGACCGGTGCGCCGGGTTCGCCGACTCCGGCATGGGGCGCATTGGAAGCCACGATGGTGACGTCGATCTTTTGCGGCGCCTGCTTGAGGCGCGCGACCGGATAGTTGTGGAAGTTGGACTGGGTAATGCGTCCGCTATCGGCCGTGATTTCGCCCATCAGGGCGAGCGAAGCGCCGAAAACCGCGGCGCCTTCGAATTGTGCGCGCACGCGGTCTGGCATGACGGTCTGGCCGACATCGGCGACGGTCCACACGTTGGGGATGGTGAGGTTGCCCTGCGCATCGATGGCGATTTCGACGGCGCTGGCCACGTAGCTCAGGAAGCTGCGGTGGGCGGCGATGCCGATGGCGCGGTTCTTGCTGTTGGCGAATTTAGCGTAGCCGGACTTCTGCGCGCACTGTTCGAGCACGCGGCGCAGGCGTCCGGTATCGAGCGGGAAAGTGGCGGTGGGTTGCCCGTTATTCCAGGGCGTGACGCCATCCTTGGTGAGGTCCACCTGACGGTCGGGGCCGATGGTTTTGAGGAAGTAGTCGACGTAGTTGGAGTTGTTGAGGTGGGCGAGTTCGTCGACGAAGCTGTGGATGGCGAAGGCGTGGAACAGGTGGCAGACGGCGCGCAGCCAGCCCTGGCGGACGTGGTTCCTGGCCGGGCAGTTTTCGGCGCGGATATGGGGGACGTCGAAGAGGATTTCGTTGAGCGCCATGCCGGTTTCGAAATCGGCGCCGTACTCGGCGCCGGCGACGGAGGTGGAGGCGATGGGCGGGAAGGCGCTGCGGAAGAGCCACGACTCGAGCTTGCCGGAAGAATCCATCCCGCCCTTCATGTGCATGGCGGCGACGGAATGGAAGTAGTCGAAGCGGATATCGTCCTCGCGGGTCCAGACGACCTTGACGGGCTTGCCGGAGGCTTTTGAAAGAAGGGCGGCTTCGACGACGTAATCGGGCTTGGACTTGCGTCCGAAGCCTCCCCCAAGCAGGGTGACGTTGGCGGTGACGTCCTGGGGCGTGATACCGAGGGCGGCGGCGACGGCCTGCTGCACGGCTTGCGGATCCTGCGTGGGGCACCATGCTTCGACTTTGCCGCTCTTGAATTCGGCGACGGCGACGGGCGGTTCCATGGGTGCGTGAGCCAGCATGGGCACGTAGTAATCGGCTTCCAGCTTCTTCGCGGCCTTGTTAAAGGCGATGTCGAAATTGCCGCGGTTGCGCACGGCTTTGCCGGCCTTGTGGACGCTGGCGAACAGTTCCTGCTTATAGGCGGCGGAATTGAAAGAGGAGTGCGCGGGGTTGGCGTCCCAATCCACCTTGAGTTTTTTGCGGCCTTCGAGGGCGGCGTAGGTGGAGTCGGCGAGCACGGCGACTCCGCCGAGTTGCTGGAAGAGGTGAGGCTGTTTGAAAGGCGGGAGTTGCACGGTCTTCTGCACGCCCTTAACCTGGAGAGCCTCGGAATCGTTGACGTTCTTGATCTTGGAATCGTAGACCGGCGGGCGTTCGATGGCGGCGTAGAGCATGCCGGGGCGCTTGGTGTCCATGCCATAGACGGCCTTGCCGGTGACAATGTTGTGCTGGTCGACGATGGCGACGTCCTTGCCGATGTAGCGGTACTCGCCGGGGTCCTTGAAGCGCAGTTCGGTTTTGGCGGGGACCGGCAGCGTGGCGGCAGCGGCTACGAATTCGCCGATGGCGGCCGAGCGCTTGCTCGCGGCGTGGGTGAGTTTACCCATGCGGAGGGCGACCTCACTCGCGGGCACGCCCCACTTCTGGGCGGCGGCGCGTTCCAGCATGAGACGCGCGGTGGCGCCGGCCTGGTGCATGGCGGCGACGAAATCGCGCACCGAGCAGGAGCCGTCGGTATTCTGCGAACCGTACTTCGTATCGCCGATGGCCTGTTCGACGCGGACGGTCTTCCAATCGACATCTAACTCGTCGGCGACCACGAGGGGGAGCGACGTGCGGCTGCCGGTGCCCATTTCGGAGCGGTGAGCGGTGATGACAACCTGGCCATCGGGCTCGAAGCCGAGATACACGCTGGGCTGCCAGGTAGCGGCGGCACTGGCGGAACTGGTGGCGAGGTTGGCGCCCAGTACGAAGGCCGAGGCGCTGAGGATTGCGCCGAGGAACTCGCGGCGGTCGACCTTGAATACTTCAGGGGTGCCCTCGACGTCGGCGTAGGCACCGGGGTGGTGCGCGTAGGAATCGCCGGTGAGACGTGCGATTTCGGACTTGTTCTCGATGGCGGGGAAACTCGTGCCGTATGCGTTCTTCATGGCTACTTCGCCCCCGCTGCTGTCTTGATGGCGGCGCGAATGCGCGTGTAGGTGCCACAGCGGCAGATGTTGCCGTCCATGGCGTTATCGATTTGGGCGTCGGTGGGCTTGGGGGTTTTGGCGAGGAGCGCAGCGGCTTGCATGATCTGTCCGCTCTGGCAGTATCCGCACTGCGCCACGTTGTGCTTCTCCCAAGCAGCCTGGCAGGGGTGCGTGCCGGTGGCGCTGAGACCTTCGATGGTGGTGACGCGCTTGGCGGCGGCCGCCTTGATTGGCGTGACGCAGCTACGGACGGCCTCGCCGTTAAGGTGAACCGTGCAGGCGCCGCAGAGCCCCATGCCGCAGCCGAATTTCGTACCCGTCAAATCCAGTTCATCGCGGAGGTACCACAGCAGCGGCACATCCTCATCCCCGTTGAATTTATGGGGTTGGCCATTCACAGATAGCTCAATCATATGGTCTTGCCATTATAACGAGACGGGAGTCGGCCGGTGAGCCGTTACATCCAGCGTGCCCGTACCCGCTGTCCCGACGCACCAATTTCGGCACTAATGGGGAGGCGGTGACAGCTAAACCTGAGCATCAAAGTCGCTTACCGACGGTGTACCTGCCGGACCCACCGGACCGGTCCCTATTCGGCGAAGATAGAAAGGCGTCGACGTTTCTCGTCCATGTCAAGGTTTGCCGCGTATGAAGAGAACCTTGGCTATCTCGGCACGGAGGCTGTCAGACCGCTCTGGCCGCTGTAACGTGATCACCTTGGTCCTCCGTAGCGTGCAGGACGCTCACAGCCGGGTTACGTATGTACTGCGTGGGGGGCTTGGCCGTCACAGGCGCTGACTTTCTTCCGCCGCCGCATCACCATCGGGGTCGCCGGAAGAGTGGCGGTTCTGTGCGCAAGAATTGATGTGACGTTTCCTGCGAGGAGAACCAGGGCGGCCACACCGTTGGCGGCGGCCAGGGCAACGGATATGCCGGCTCCGTCCGGCCACCGCCAGTTCGCGGCCCGGAGCGCACAGCCGGTTGATGGCCAGCAAGGCCGCCACACGCGACCACGGCACATCCGCCGGATCGCCATCCACAGCCTCCTCGAAGAAGCATCCAGCGCCAGTTGCCTGCACAATTTCCATCCCAGGAAGCAGGCGCCGAACTGGCGCGTTCTCTCCAGCCGCACTCCATTCACCAACACGTGCACCACCTGCGGATCGTCGGCTGGGGGCTCGACCTGCGCAGGAAACAGTTTCAGTTGCTCGGCTTCGCCCTGCTGGTTGAATACCTCGACCGTCTTCAGCCAACGGCTCTAAGCCGAACTGTTCAACTCGCCCAGATAACACAGCGTCCTCTGACGAGGACCGGTGGCGGTCCGCACGGTATCCAGCGACCAGTAGGTGTGATCCTTACCATCCTTACTGCGCTGATGCAGGCGCAAAAACATCCTGGCCCGATTTTGTCATCAGTAGCGGGAGACTTCAAGAGGGTAGGTCTGCACTACATCGGCCTTTGGAAAATCCGGAATGCAAATACGAGTCTTACCCGTCTTCCGCGGTCAAAAATCGCCGCATTCGACAATTCCGTGACGAACTTGGCCTAAGGTGAAGGTTTCTTAATCTGCCGGCCTGATCCCCGCCTGTTAGCATTTAGTTCTACGGCTCGCAGGCGAAGGAACATCCAATGCACTGCTGTCCAAAACAGCCACAAAAATAGCGGCCCGTGTTGAGAACGGGGGCTTTGCTTCGCGGGAAGGAGGATTTTGAGGTTGAGGTCTATCCCTGTATGTTAGCCGCCTCCTGTCCAAAAGCGTGACCGTTCGAGTAGGACGGGGTTGGTGCTGCAAACAGTGTTGAGGCGGGCCGGCAGCCAATTCAGTGCTTTTGACCCTACCCGAGAGT
>JAIQFL010000279.1 GCA_020073365.1 Terriglobia bacterium
CCTTCGAACGCGCCAATTACATGAAGGTGCTCAGCTCCTACGCCATGCGGTAACGTTGCCCTGCAACCCGAGCTTGCCGTTCAACAGCGGCCGCCGTCGACGGCACAATCGACCTCCACATCGATGCGGCATGAAGCGCATCGCTCTTGATCAGGGGTTGCCGGCTACCGCTGAGATCAAAGCAACCTGATGAAGTCGTCGATCGAGAGGTTTGCATCCCGAACAATGGCGCGGAGCAGTGGTTCCTTGATGGTCCAGCCAGGGACGAACCGGGACGACGGTTCGAGCCTTCGTCTCAACGTTGATCAACACCAGGTGACTTCCTTTTTGCCGGTCCTCGACGAATCCGGCGCGTTTGAGCGCCCGGACCACCTTCCGAGAGGTAAGAGACGGAAGCTTGGCCATGAATCAAACGGGAACGGTCACCCGTCCCTGAAATGATCGGCCCTCCTCAGGAATCTCCTCCCCGTGGGCGGCCAGGCTTTCCAGGTACAAGGCGATGGCTTCCTTGATGTTGCGTTCGGTCTCTTCCAGGGTTTCCCCCTGAGTGTGACACACAGGCAGAGCGGGAACGAAAGCAACGTAGCCGCCTTCGGAGGCTTGTTCGTAGAAGACTGAATAGGAGATGGCCTTGGGAACCCTGCTCTTCATCACCTTCATTGTAGGAGGTCCCCATCGAATCAGCAAAGTGATCGTTCCAACTTTCCATCTGACCGGCACATCGTCACGCGGACGGGAGGTCGAATCCGGCCTGCGGTCCACCGGCTGAGACCCGCCACCTTGTCGAAACAGCAACCACCCTACTGGAGAAGTTTGGCTCCCCACATTGGACGACTTTCGAACTCTTGCGGTCAGTGACTTGCGCAGCGCCATCTCAAGCGGTTGCTTGTCGCGGGAGCGGAGCTCTCGGACACGCCAGTCGTGCGTCGTAATCGGAGCCGTTCTGCTACTTATAGTCTTCGCCCAGGTCGCAGTCAATCAGATTTTGGGACCCACCGAACTCGTATTCGGAGTCGTAGGAATATGGCTGTTCGTCTCCGGACTCACGGGAAAGGGAAAGACGAAGATAAAGTAGCCCGATCACTCTGCCAACCACGGTCCTCCCAGGCGCCGGGCGGGGCTTTTTTCCTGAAACTTCCGTCCGGTAAAATTCGAGAGGTCCCAAGTATTACTGGCCCAAGATAACTGAAATGAGCAGTCAGGGCTGCTCAGGGCTCGTAAGCCATTGGGTCTAGACGGGTCTAGACGAACGGCCGCGCAGAATTCGAAAGCGCCATCCTCGCCATCGAAGAAACGAGCAATGTCTGCAAGGCTTTCCCGACGCAACCGGCGACCGAGCAACGCCGCCTGTTGAAGATCCTGGTAGATAGCGCAACCTGGAAGGATGGAGAGTTAGATGCCACGCTGCGAACGCCGTTCCAGAAATTGCGACTATCGAACCACGCAAGCCATTCAAGACAATTGGGTAAAGGCCAAGGCGGCCAGAAATTAAGAATTGGCGCCCCAGGTAGGACTCGAAACCTCTCGGGAAACACCGGCGTGCACGGGGGCCGTTCGTCCGGCAACGGGGCTGCCGTTCCCCCTACGACAAGACGGTGCCTGTCAGGGCGTGTACTGCGCTGACCGGCGGCGTCCACAGCGCCACCGACGTGGTGAAGGCCATGATGGCCGGTGCGAAGATTGCCATGATGACATCGGCGCTATTGAAACGCGGCATCAGCTACCTGGACACCATCTCGACCGAGCTGCTCATCTGGATGGGCGAGCACGAGTACGATTCCATCAAGCAGATGCAAGGCACCATGAGCCGCAGCGCCGTCCCGCAGCCCGGCGCCTTCGAACGCGCCAATTACATGAAGGTGCTCAGCTCCTACGCCATGCGATAAATGTCGCCCAGATGGTGACAGGCTTCGCTGTCGCCTCAGATAGAGCCTGGGCGCCTCCGCCATGCGCAGAAGCGTATCGGCCAGCGGCATCGGGATGAGCACACACGCGTCCAGCACGACGCGATAGTCGGCCCTCATTCGTCTTCGCCGCCCTCGGGTATCCCGGTGCGATCATACAGGCCGGATTCAAAGGCTTCCTTTGCGATGCGGTCAAGTGCTGCCTTTCGCTCCAGGTCCCGGCGTTTCTGATAGACGGCCAGATCCTTGAGGTAGATACGACGATGACTGCCGGCCTTATGATAAGGCAGTTCTCTGGCTTCCAGCAGCTTGATGAGATGGGGCCGGGAGACACCTAGAAGATCGGCGGCGCGTTGTGTCGTCAGTTGTTGGTTTTCGGGGATCAGGACAATCGCCCTGCCCAACTGCATGTTGCGTGCGATGTCCTTGAGCAGCCGGAAAACAGCGTCCGGTAATTCAAGCCGCTCCCCATCGGCCCCGACCAGAGCGGGTGATCCGAGCTGGAGCAGTCGATTCAGTTCTCGGATCTGAACTGCTTCCGACTCAGGCAGTGAGACCGGTTCATGCGGCATGGTAGTTGACCTCCAAGATTCAGGGCACCATACATTCGCAATAAACAAAACGTATTCGAATCATTCGAAAGTTGGCTGAGGAGGCCTTCTCAACCGTATCCCACCCCTCACCCCCGCTGCCGGGGGCGAAATAGGATCTCGGCGGCGGACGTGACCAATCGCCGTGGAGCAATCCGTTGGACCTCCACTCCCACCCAGTTCGTGAATCCTGAGATGACTGAGTGTTCTCCCGCCGCCAGCGCCCGCAACCCAACCCGCGCCACATGGTCCGCCGGTTCCACGTTCACCACGATCTCGTCCGGCACGCCCGCGGCCTTCTGGAACTCCGAGGCCGTCGGGCCGGGGCACAGGGCGCAGACCCGTATACCATAGCGTTCCACCTCCCGAGCCAACGCTTCGGCGAACAGCAAGTCGAACGCCTTACTTGCGGCGTAGGTAGCCATGTAGGGCACGGCTTGGTATGCGGCTGTGGAAGAGACGATCAGGATGTCGCCCAAGCGGCGTTCCACCATGCCGGGAAGGTACAGGCGCGTGAGGTGAACCACGGCGGAGCAGTTCACCTGCACGATTCCGAGTTCGCACTCCACATTGCTGCTGCGGAACTCGCCGTAGGAGCCGACGCCCGCATTGTTGACCAGCAGGTCGACGGTGATGCCCCGTTTTTCGGTGAAGGCAAAAATCTCTTGAGGCGCGCCGGACTCTGCAAGATCCGCGGCCAGCACCTCGATCTCGACGCCATGCGCCGAACGCAGTTTTCTGCGCAGTTTCGTAAGCCGCTGCCTCCGTCGCGCCGTGAGCACGAGATGCGCGCCCCCCGCCGCAAGTTCCTCCGCGAAGGCCTCGCCGATGCCGGAACTCGCACCGCTCACCAGCGCCCATTTTCCGCGCCACGAATCCAGGTTCGCCATCACGCGTAACGTAGCATCTGGATTGGATTCAACACAACCGCCACCACAGCACCAGGCAGAATGTCACCCTCCGGCCCGCCTCTGCCTCCGCCGATCCGGTATGCCATTGTCGTAAACTGTCTGGCGGGAGGATAATGCGCTACTTACAGCGGATTGCTCTGCCGGCGGTATTGCTTCTGGCGCCAACTCCTATTGATCTGGGCGCCCAGGAGCCCACGTTTGGCGGGGCCGGGCCGGCTCGCGCCGCCAATGACAGGGGCGGGGTCAGTGCCGCCGCCCTCGCCGGTTCCAAGGAGGATCCCGTGGCGGTGGATCGCGGGGGCAAGCTCTACGCCACAAACTGCGCCGGTTGCCATGGCGCGGGCGCACGAGGCGGCGTGGGCGCACCCGACCTGGTGCGTTCGGTGCTGGTGCTGGATGACGAGAAGGGAATTCTGATCGCCCCCGTCCTGCGCGACGGCCGTCCGGACCAGGGGATGCCCAGGCCGAACCTGACCGAGTCCCAGATCGCCGACATCGTCGCGTGGCTTCACGTCCAGACCTACGCCGCGGGCCATCGCACCACCTACGCCTTTCAGGACGTGGTCACGGGCGATCCGAAAAAGGGCGAGGCTTACTTCAATGGCACTGGCAACTGCAACACCTGCCACTCGGTGACCGGCGACCTGAAGGGTATCGGCAGCCGCTATGAGCCCTTTGCCTTGCAGTCCCGGTGGCTCCAACCGCGAGGCGGCAGAGGCGGCGGTCGCGGCGGGCGTGGCGGTGTTGCTGCTTCCCCCCGGAGTATCATCACGGTTACGGTTACGCTGCCCTCCGGCCAGTCGTTCTCAGGCCCGCTGGACCGTATCGACGATTTCAACGTCTCCCTGCGCGACTCCTCCGGCGACTATCATTCCTTTGCGCGCGATGGCGCCGTCCCCAGCATCGAGATTCACGACCCCCTGAAAGCGCACGCCGAAATGCTCGCCAGGTACACAGACGCCGACATCCACAATGTAACTGCCTTTCTGGTGACACTCAAATGAGACTCCGGCAATTCCTGCTTTCCGTATTGTTGACAGCGCTTCCCGCGGCGGTATTCGGCCAGGACCTCAGTCCGGCGACGCTGCTCAAACAGCCGACCGATGCCTGGCCGACGTACAACGGCGATTATTCCGGCCGGCGCTTCAGTCCACTGACTCAGATCAATTCCTCCAACGTCCACACTCTGTCACTGGCGTGGGCGACTCGCTTCACCGCTGGAGGAGGAGGCGGCGGCAGGGGAGGTGCGGGCGGCGCTCCTCCCGCCGGCGGTGGAGGCGGCATTCAAATCAAGGCGACTCCCCTGATGGTGAACGGCATCCTCTACTTCTCCACCCCCAACCATGTTTGGGCCGCGGATGCGCGCACCGGCCGCGAATTGTGGCACTATCAATATCCGCCCAATACCGGAAGCACGATCGGCAATCGCGGCGTCGGCATGTACGGAAACTGGCTGTACTTCGAAACGCCCGATAGCCACCTGGTCAGCGTAGACGCGAAGACCGGTAAAGAGCGCTGGAAGGTGCAGATCGCCGACCCCAAGCTGGACTACACCTCCACGGTTGCTCCCGTGGTGGTGGGCAACCACATCCTGGTCGGCATCGGCGGCGATCATCTGGACAATCCGGGCTTCCTCGAGTCTCGCGATCCCGAGACCGGCGCGATCCAGTGGAAGTGGTGGACCACGCCGCGCAAGGGCGAACCGGGAATGGAGACCTGGCCGGATGAGTACTCCGCGGCGCACGGCACCGGGCAGGCATGGATTCCAGGGACGTACGATCCCGAGTTGAACCTGTACATTGTGGGTACCGGCAATCCGAATCCGGTGATGGCCGAGAAGAGCCGTAAGGGCGACAACCTCTACACCTGCTCGATTGTGGCGCTCAACCCGGATACCGGCAAGCTGGTCTGGTATTTTCAGCCCTCGCCGCACGACGTCCACGATTGGGATGCCGTGGAGACGCCCGTGATGTTCGATGGCGTGATTAACGGACAACCGCGGAAACTGGTGGCGCAGGCCAGCCGCAACGGCTATTTCTTCGTCCTGGACCGGGCCACGGGAAAGAACATCGTGACCGCTCCGTTCATCGATACTCTGAACTGGGCCAAGGGACTGGACTCCAAGGGGCAGCCAATTCCCGATCCCGCGAAGTATCCCACCACGGACGGCGTGCTGGTTTCACCGCCCACCAACGGAGCCACCAATTGGCCCGCGCCGAGCTTTGACCCCGACACCGGCCTGTTTTACGTGGGGACCAACCGGTCGTATAGCATGTACTACCTCACCGACACGGACGATCATCCGGAGGGATGGGGCGGGCTCGATACCAGCGTGGGGGGCGGTGGCAATGCCCTGGTGGCCATCGACTACCGGACCGGCAAGATCGCCTGGAGGCATGATTGGCCGAGCGGCAGCGGCATCACCCATATGCTGACTACGGCAGGCAAGCTGCTGTTCACCAGCAACGGGTCGAACCTGATCGCGTTCCATCCGGCCAACGGGAAAATCCTGTGGCATGCCGGCCTCATGGCGGCCCCCAGCAACGGCCCCATTACTTACCTGCTGGATGGGAAGCAGTACCTGCTGGTCGCCGCAGGCGATAGTTTGTACGCATTCACGGTGAATCAGCCGGCGAATTAGTGCGGTTCGCAAAATACGGTGACAGGGTTCGCTGTCCGGCCCAGCGTGGGCGCTTAGAATAACGCCGCCCGGTCTTGGAAGCTCGTGCGCGATTCGCGCTCGGCTCTGCTCTGAGCGTCAACGCCGTCCAGCCTGGCGGAAGCGCAGTCTGGCCGAACGCCACATCTCGGGGAGCGGGTCCGGGGCCACACGACGATACGGCCTTGTCCCTTCAAGAGGCCGGCTCGATCGGATCAGTTTCCCCAACTGCAGTGAGAGGGGTTTCACGGGGGAATCGCTTTAAAGACGGTCGCCGCTCTCAACTTCCCCTAAACCCGACTCGCGTTCCTTCGGAGCCGCTATTCCCAATGGCTTAAGTTAAGGCGTCATGTCGTTGGAGCAGTATTCGGCGGTGGCACTGTCAGGTACGAGGATCGGGTTGAGATTCACGAGTGTTCCCTTCGGGACTGTCGAACAACAAGGGAGGCTTCGCAGCGGCAACGTAGCGCGCCGGGCGGCCCACCTTCCGCACATGTCCCTCTTCGCAGGCGCGCTTCAGCCATGCCTTCGCTTGCGCCGGGACAACGCCGAGCGACTGCTCAACGTCTTTCTCAGTTCGTGGCTCCGCCAATGCACGCAGCATCTCGGGCAGGATAACCGCGAAGACTTCGTGTGGCGGTCCGGTGCTCAATTCTGCCATGTTCGAATCCACGGGGGGCTCCGGTGGCGCCTGGTCTTGGGCCGCCGATGCTGTTACGGCTTCCGCCAGTCTTGAGTCAACGGCTGCCGCGGGCGCTGCGGAGAACAGGGTGGCGTACTGTAGCGGCGGCACAAAAAGAGACTTCAAGTCTGTCCAGGGCCCTTCCGGGAAAGGCAACGCACCGCGTGCGAGGAGTTTTCGGTTGCCCTCCTGGACCGCGCCATGAACTTTCACGTAAACTGTGACCCGGTGGCAGTCCAACGCCTCGACTGCGCCGGCCCATGTACCACCACTCTCGGCAGCCGAGCTAACCACCAGGGCGGCATCGCTCAGAGCATAGATCAGTTTGTTGCGCTCCATCGCGGTGAATGCGAACCAACGGGCATCGGGGTCGTAAGGCGACACCAAGGTAAGCCGTCCTGTGATGAGGCCTTCCCGGTAACGGGTAGAGACCGTCGCCCGCGAAAGGCTATCCGACAGAACTCCAACGGCGCTTCCGCCGTCCTCGTAGGCTGCAGCCATGGATTCGAGGTCCACGCCCCGTGCCCCACCAGAGATCACCGCAAGACCCTGGGAGGCGCAAGCTGTAGCAACGCGGCGGGCGAACTCGATATCTTCTTCCGAAGCGTCCCGAGACCCAACCATAGCGAGTCCGACGGCTTGAAGGAGCTTCGGGTTTCCGGCGCCGAACAAAAGCGGTGGAGCGGTCTGGCCCAGGTAGCTCTTGAACCGGTTGGGGTATCCGTCGTCTCCGCGCCCGAGAACCCAAAGACCCCGGCTAGTCCAGCGTTCCGCCATGATGCCAAGGGCGGCGCCGCGATCCAGGAGCGCCTCCACCGCTTGCTGCGCCAAGCCGGGTATCCGTAACTCCGCCAGACGGCCGCGTCCCTGGTTGTCAAGCAAATCGGCTGGGCGCATGGATCGCTCTCGTAGCCAGCGCGCCAGCGCGCCATACTGCTTCGCCGTCAGCGGTTTGCCGCTGTTATCCTCAACGTGCCCAAGGCGGCTGCACAGCAACAGGACCGCTTGCGTGTCAACGCTGAATAGTTCCGTCATGTTCCGCTCACTACTCTCCATCATCAGCCGAGGAGTCGGCAAGAGCAAATGGGAAAACAGGACCGGAACCGGCTTCGAGGAGCTTCGAGGCCAAGACCGTGAATGTCCACCGGGAATCCACCAGGTCATCCACGAGCAGCACGGGCGTGGGCCGGACGGCCGCGGCAGATATCTCAAACGCGTACTCCAGGTTTTGCGACTGTTGAAAACTGTTCTCGCGACTCTTCTGTGGTTCGGTCGCCCGTACCTTTCGGATGCAATCCACGAACGGCAACCGAAGGCGTGCCGCCAAGCGCCGGGCGAAGTCGGGGACCAATGTGGTGTGCCTTCGGGAGGGCACGCACGTCACCCACTCTGGCCGCGGTTGGGGTCTCCAGCGGCCGACAATCAAATCGTTGCCAGCTTCGACCAAGTGATCCGAAAATGCCCCCGGTTTTTGCCATCCCGCACCAGTTCTCCAAAACCGGCATCGCCCCATTTGCAGAGCACCCGGCCTTCTTGCGCCTGGAGCGCCACCGCAATTCTTCCGGTGTCCCCTTCAAAAGTCCCGCCCTGCGGCCACTGTTTTCTGGGCTCGATCGGAAGCGAGAGCCGCTCCAGGAATCGGGCGGCTTCCTCCGCGAGCTCTGGCGGATAGGTGGCTCCGAGTCGCTGACCGGTGCAGTTTGCCCACTTCCCGCAAAGGGCCGCGTGAGGATCATTGAGGTCCAGCGCTAGAAACTGCATCAGACAGCCGCCGGAGGTCAAGTAGGCATTCATCCGCGCCTGTTCTTGTCGCCGGAGTTCTGTAATCCGCTCAATGCGCTCGACCGGCATGGTCCAGTTTACCGGCGCACGAACGTAGCCCTCGGGTTCGTGCGCTACCGGAGAAGGCGACTCGAGTTCGAGGAACTGGATGGCCTTCTTCAGCTTGGACGGACGGATATTCACCCTCCGCTGGAGGCCGTTTCGGTTTAGGGGATTTTCGGCGGCCTCCAAGGCCCCTAACACTTCCGCTACCTCGTGAGGTGTCGGGAACGCCGTCCGGATGAAGTAGTCCGCGATCTCGTCATCTTCCGCGCCGCTCAATAGCACACCATAAGCGTTGTCGATGGCGCGACCAGCTCGACCGACCTGCCGGTAGTAGTGGACTACCGAACCAGGTCGTTGAAAGTGAATCACGAAGCCGAGGTCGGGCTTATCGAATCCCATCCCAAGGGCCACGGTGGCAACCAGAACCTTTGGCTGGTTGCTCAGCAGCATGTCCTCCAATTCCTGCCGTTCCTCATCCGTGCGCTTGGCGTGATAGGCGCGAGCGTTGATGCCGCGCTGCTGGAGCCATGCCGTCAGGTTCTCAGAGTCGGGCCTCGTCAATGTATAGATGATGCCGCTGCCGTCCAGCCGAGGAATCCGGTCCGCTAGCCATGCCATGCGACCAGCTTGCGAAGGAATCCGGATGTTCTCCAAGTGAAGGCTTTCCCGCAGCAGCGGCCCCCGAATGGTAGTCAAGCGCGGGCCTAACTGCGCCGAAACGTCGTTCACCACGCGATCATTGGCCGTGGCTGTTGTGGCCAGGACCGGCAGATTGCGCGGAAGCCCCCTGAGGATGCGAACAATGCGACGGTAGTCCGGGCGAAAATCGTGACCCCAATCGGAGATGCAATGGGCTTCGTCCACGACAAACAGGCCGATGCTTGCCGCGATTGGAAGAAGGCAGCGCGTCATAAACTCCTCGTTGGCCAGGCGCTCCGGTGAGACCAGCAGAACGTCGATCTGGCCGGCTCGCAGCGCGCGCTCCACATGCGGCCAGTCGTTGGGGTTCGCCGAGTTGATGGTCTCGGCCCGTACCCCGATGCGCCGGGCGGCCTCGATTTGGTTGCGCATCAGCGCAAGCAGGGGCGAGATCAGAAGCGCACACCCCGCGCCTTGATCCCGCAGCAGCTTGGCCGCGATGAAGTAAACAATGCTCTTCCCCCAGCCGGTGCCCTGTACCACCAGCAACCGCTCGCGCCGCTCGACCAGTGCCTCGATGGCCTCCCACTGCCCAGGATGGAACTGTGCATGGGGTGACCCGACGGCCTGGCGTAGCAACTGTAAGGCTCGTTCTTTCACTCGTCCTTTTCGTCCCAGTGCAACGCGAGCTGCGCCGATTTGAGAGCGGAATCAAATTGCTGCTACGCTTATTTGCGCTTCCGCGGTACGCCGGCTTGATGATGGTGTGCGACCGCGGCGCCGGCTCGGGACTGCGGCGCCACACGGGCTCAACCCAAACCACCACAAGTCTAGCTCGATTCCAGCCCAGAGTCAGTTCCAAACGGCGTTCTTGGAGATCAGTCCTGTGAAGTCCCGGTCACGCCAGCAACCTGCCCCGCGCAGGTGCCGTGGGACCGAAGCCTGTCACCATGTTTTGCGACGAGAAATCCGCGTCAGCAGGCTCTCGTATGCGTCGGTCACCGCATCCCAGGAATAGCGTTCCCGCGCGCGATCCAGCGCCCTGCTCCGCTCGAGCGCCAACTGCTCCTCGCTCATACCCAGCACCATTTCGATCTTGGCCGCCAGTTCGTCCGGCTCGAATGGAATGCCAGCGTCTCCGGCGACTTCGGCGTTTTCCTCCGTGTTGCGATACAGGACCAGTGCGCCGCGGCCCATGGCCTCAATGAGCGCCGGATGGGTGCCCCCCACCTCGGTGGCGTGAATGTAGGCGAAGCAGTGCGAGCCCAGTTCGCGATAGCCCTCCCCATAAACGGAGCCGGGCATCACGATGCGCGGGTCCCGCGTATCGCGCACTTGGCGAATGTAGTCGCGCGCGTAAGGAGCATCGCCGATCAGGGCCAGTTTCAGCGGCGTGTTCACCTTCTCGAAGGCCTGTCGCACTTCGAGCGGATGATTCTCCGGTTCCAGGCGGCTCACGTAAAGGAAGTAGCGGGCCGGCTCCAATCCCAGCCCGGTGAGGATACCCGTGCCGGCCACCTTGCCCACTTCGGCGCCATAGGGGATGAAGGTGCTGCGCGTGCCGTAGCGCTCGCGGTAGTACCGCTCGATGGTTCGCGCGTCGGTGATCACCACCGTCGGGCAGAAGGTGGCCAGCCACTCGGACACCAGGTACCATGCCTTGGCGAGGCGGTTCCACTTCTTCCGCTTGCGCTCGATGCCATCCACGTTCAGGGCCACCGGCATGCCGAAGATGCGCGGCCACAAGGTGAAAATCGCATTGGCTCCGTTGCAGTAGAGAGCCGCGTCCACGCGGTGCGCCAGCAGGTGCAGCGTCGAAATGAAGGAATGGGCCAGGGTGTCGAAGTATTTGTGTCGAATGGTGGGGAGGTACTGGAGGCGGACGCCGCGATACCGCGGGTGGGGGTAGCGCTCGCGGCAGTAAACCACCACTTCGTGGCCGCGCGCCGTGAGGCGTGTGGAGAGTTCTTCGGCGAAGGTTTCAAATCCCCCGTAACTGGCGGGTATGCCTCGCGTGCCTAACAGGGCGATCCGCATGGCCTGGTAGGAGAAGGATGCGCCCGGCCCCTACGTCCTGGCAGCCTCGGACCGTGAGAGCATGCGAGCCATCTTCTTGGGGGCCTGCTTGCTCACGGGGGCGTATTGGAACCAGCTTGCCATGTATTCGTTGTCCACGCGCTGGCAGGCTTGGATCATGCGGCGCTTCGCCAGCGCGCGCTTCAGGTTCCTGGCCAAAAACCAGAAGGCCCTGAGCGAGCTGTGTTCCCAGAGCAGACAGCACATCACCACGATCGCGTCCCGCGTGGTAATGGAAAACCAGTTGCGACGATAGAGATTGGGCGAGATGTTCTTTATGCGCATCAGGAAGCGATTCTTCACCGAGTGCATGTTGATTTCGGGCGGCAGCGCCCTCCGGTTGCCGGGCAACACCTTGCGTACATGATATCCGCGGGAATAGGGAGCGTACAGGCACTTCCAGCCCATCAACTGTGCCCGCCAGGCCACGTCCGCATCTTCGCGATAGACGAAGAAATCGCTGTCGAAGAACTCTCCGTCGAGCGAGATATCGTCGATCATGGCGCGGCGGTAAAGGGCCGCCGCCGCGGTGGCGCCGAAAACGTATTCGTACTGCAGATAGTGGCCGTTATCCACTTCCTGGCTGCCGCGGTCCAGGTGCCGCAGCATGGGGTTGAAATAGATGCCAGTCGAATCCACCACCGGCTTCTCGGGAATTTCAAAATGCGCGGTCATGGTCAGCAGCTTCCCACAGACCGTGCCGATGCGGCCATCGAACTGGCCGGCATCCACCAGCGCCTGAATGAAGTTGGGCAGCAGCAGGACGTCGGGATTCAGGGTCAGGACCCAGTCGCCGTTGGAGATCCGGATCGCCTGGTTCTGGGCGGCGGCAAAGCCGATGTTGTCGTCGTTGTAGTAGACCTGGCAGCGGTCTTCAAACTGTTCCAGGATGTCGATCGTGCCATCCGTAGAGCTGTTGTCGACAACAATGACTTCTTTGTGCGGATACCTCTGGGCCAGCACCGATTCGAGGCAGCGCTTGATGAACCTGCCGCTATTGTAGGTAACTATTGTAACGGAGACAAAGTCGCTGTGCGCCATTAAAAAGAACCTGAGAGCCAGACTTTCTGTACATTTGAATACCCTAGATTTGGGGGCCCGACACAACCACTCCATCCCTCCAGCCGAATACCAGGCAACGGCTGGCGAGCCGCACGACTTTCCCGTAAGCTGCCATGGGCTGCAGGCTCCGATCGAAGACCAACTCCACAAACATACGCAGGGCGGAGCCCGCTATTACGGCCAAACACACCTCCCGGAAGGCAACCGGTCGAAAATGTTTGGCTGAATATCTCAGAAGACTACCATACCAATAAAATCGGCGCATCTCTACTGCTAAGTGCGGGACCGAGTGTCCACCTGTATGTTTTGCAACGGCCTGCGGCACATAGTACAGATGGTACCCCCGATCGACCATGCGGCGGCAGAGGTCCACATCCTCGAACCAGAGCGGGAAAAACCCCTCGTCAAAGCCACCCAACTCCTGCCAAACCGCCCGTCTCACCATGAAAAAAGCCCCGGCCGGCTGTTCCACGAGAAGACGCGTAGAATAGTCCAGATCCAATCCGCGATACCGTCGATTCAACGAATTATTCGGCCAGATCCGGTTTATTAAGAGAGCTTCCAGAACCAAAGTGGCTGGAGTGGGGAGGCGGCGCACCATAAAGCCGGTCTGGGGCTGTCCATCGGGGCCGATGAGGCGCCCGCCGGCGGCCCCTGCGCCTGGTAGATCGCAGGCTTCCCGAAGCGCTTCCAAACCGCTTTGAACCACCGCATCCGGATTCAGCAACAAAACATATGTCGAATTCAATGCCGCAAAACCTTGATTCACGCCGGCGGCAAAGCCCCGATTGACCGGGTTGGCGATCAGGCGCACACCGCGGCGCGCAATCTCCGCGATGGTGCCGTCCACGGAAGCGTTGTCCACCACCACAACCTCCGCGCCGGTGCCCAGAGCGGCGTCGAGTGAAGCGCCGATCTCGGCTTCCGAATTGTACGTCACGATCACGATGCCGATTCGGGTCATGTGTCACTTTGCCCCGCCGCGGGTGAGCATGAAGTACAGCCTCCAATAACGATCGAACCCGGCGGCCTCTTGAACGCCCCGGATCAACTGTTCGTTCGCGCGCAAATGTGCCAGCAGTTCCGGGTCGAAAGAATCGCAACTCTTGCGCGCGGCGGAGAAGCTTCGGAGTCCTTCGCATTTCCCGCGCAGCCAGGCCAAACCCGCGCCGTGCCGGAACGCAACCCCTCCCCACAAGATCTGGGCCACCAGGATTGGCCAGCAACACCGCCACAGGAGGCGCATGGGATAGTGACGCGCCAGAAGCAGGAGTTGATTGCGCGAGATGCGCCGAACCGTGTCGGGATGCCATGGCCCCAGCGTCGCACTGCCGCGATGCCAGGCGACCGCCGTGGGGACGTACAGCCCTGCCAGCCCGTGCGCGGCGCAACGAAGTCCGAAGTCTACGTCTTCCAGGTAGGATTCGAAGGATTCTTCCAGAAACCCGACACGCCGGAACAGTTCGGCGCGGAAGAGCGCGGCGGTCCACGGGGGCGAGGTGATCTCGCGGCGCGTCGAGAATCCGGGGCCATCGATGCTTCCGCTGCCGACGCGCCAGGCGGTGCCGCCGCGGCAGACGGCGTCGAAGGTGCCATCGATAGTGGGGCAGGCGCTTTCGCCTGCCGCCAGCCTCAGGATCTTGCCGGTAGCGAACCACGCATCTGTGGCTGAGAGGATAGCAAAGTAATCGGGCGCCAGTTCGACATCGCTATTCAGTACGGCGATCCATTCGCCCGAGCTCTCGCGAATCCCGCGGTTCACGGCCGCCGCAAAGCCGGCGTTGCGGCCCATGGCAATCACGCGAGCGCCGCGCCCGCGGGCCAGCTCCGGCGCGCCGTCATGCGAGCCATTGTCCACTACCAGCAATTCGCCGGCGGGTTCGGTTTGCGCCTCCAGCGAGCCCAGCAGGCGCTCCAGGAGCTCCCGGCCGTTCCACACCGGCACGATGGCGGTAATGCTCATCGCAGGAAGCGCTTCTTCAAAAGAAAGGCGAGGTTCTGAAAGCCATCGCGCCAGGGGTTCAGTTTGGTTTCGCCCGAGCGGGACGAATACTGGATCGAGATCTCTCCGAAACGGATCGCGGAGCTGCGCAGGGCTTCGATTTTGATCTCTTCGGAGAATGCCATGCCATCGGACTCCAGTTTCATCTCCTTGAGGATCGAACGGCGGAAGACCCACATCCCGGATTGCGAGTCGCGCACCCACCGGAAAAAGAGCAGGGACATGGCCATGGAAAGGACCAGATTCCCGAATTTGTTTTTGAAACTCATGGCGTGGGCATCGCGCACCGGAAAGCGCGAGGCGTTCAAAAAATCGATCTCCAGGTGGCGGAAGGCTTCGATCAGATAGGAGAGTGCGTCCACCGGATAACTGTGGTCGCCATCGAGGGTCACGACGAGGTCGCTGGTGGCGGCGGCGAATCCCCGCTTGTAGGCTCTCCCATAACCTCGCACCTCTTCGCGAATGACCTTGGCGCCCAGGGAAGCGGCCAGCTCGGGAGTACGGTCCGTGGAGTTGTTATCCACTACGATGACTTCGTCGACGAAATCCGGCATGGCGCGGAGCACCTTTTCGATGCCCCGTTCCTCGTTGAGACAAGGGATGATGACGGTGATCGACTGGCCCTTATACATGATCGTGGGGCGGACCCCCTGGTCCGCGGCCGGC
>JAIQFL010000280.1 GCA_020073365.1 Terriglobia bacterium
GAAGATTCCGTTGGGTACGCCGCCCGTCTCGCCGGTGGGAACGGCGCCGATAACGAAGTCGCCCGAGACTTCGGCGGGCGGGTCTTCGATGATCTGCGCGTGTGTGGGATAGCTCGTAGGCCGGTAGATCAGGCCATTCTGGATCACCGGCATTCGGTGCGTGGTTACCTGCGTGGGCCGTGGCCGAACTACCGCGGTCTTAGGAGGCGGCGACGGTACCGGCGGAAGCAGCGAAGTGATCAGTGTGGTCCGCGGAAGCACCTGCGGCCATACCATCGGCGCCAGGATGGCGCACCCCACAAGCAGCGCCTCTCCGGTCAGGCCTACACACGTGGCCCACAGACGTTTGGACGCAGGACCGGACGGAAGTGTCGACTGTTCGAACATGGTGTTGCCTCCTTTCTTGGCATGGACACACGACTCCCCTGTCGGTTGGGCAGTGGGTTTGGCTGCCTGTGTTTCCTGGGTGACTCAGTGGCGGGTGTGTCCGGGTGTTGACATTGTAGGTCAACCTCCACCCAAATAGACACCGGTGCGGAAAGGAAGTTCCGGGTGAGTGGGACAGCCGATCGTTGTTCGTCGTCTGTCAGCCGGTGCGCAACGGCGGAGGAAAAGCGCCAGGCGTCCCGATGAGTCGGGACGCGGCAAGCACGAGTGCTTGCGCCACGTCCACTACTATGGAGGGGTGCAATTGCCGCCACACGTAATGCGCGCGATTGAAGAGCGCGCGGAGGCAGTGGGATTCGCGGCGCTCAAGCGAGCCGCCACGGCCATGTCGGAGGCCTATCGGGACGGGCGCATCGCGCGCCTGCCGGATGCCGAGCGCACCACGGCGTACCTGGTGACTCGCATGCCTGCTAGTTACGCGGCCGCCTACGCCGTGCTGCGCGAAGTGCGGCACCGGCTGGGGACGAAGACCGTAGCGAGCGTGCTCGATATCGGCGCGGGCACCGGCGCCGCTTCGCTGGCGGCGCGCGCGTGTTTCCCCGATGCCGCCATCACCATGGTGGAGCGCGACGCCGCGTTCGTCGACGCAGCACGCCAGTTTCTGCCCGATGCCGTTGGGCGGACCCTCGACCTTTCCGGCAGGTTACCGCCGCATGACCTGGTAGTCGCCGCCTACTCACTGGGCGAAATCCGCGAGCCGGTGGCGAAGCAGCTTTGGCAGTCTGCGCGCGTCGCCCTGGTAGTGATCGAACCCGGAACTCCGCAAGGCTTCTCGCTGATCCGCGGCGTTCGCGCCGAGCTCCTCGAAGCCGGCGCACAAATGGTCGCGCCGTGTCCGGCCGAAACGCCTTGTCCCATCGTCGATCCCGACTGGTGCCACTTCGCCGCGCGCGTGGAGCGCTCGTCGATCCACCGTCGCGTGAAGGACGCGGAACTCGGCTATGAAGACGAAAAGTACAGCTACGTGGCGCTGGCGCGAGAAGCCGTCGCACTCCCCGCGGGGCGGGTGGTTCGCCGCCCGCAACAGCGCCCGGGCTTGATCGTTCTGGAGACCTGCACCGCGGGCGGGTTGCGGACCGAGCGAGTGACGAAGCGGGATCGAGAAGCGTTCCGCGCGGCACGGAAACGGAGTTGGGGCGACGATTGGGGCACGGTATGATGATTCTCATGCTGGATCGAGAACAGGCCTGGAATATCCTCTGTGAGTTCACCAAGTCGGATGGACTCCGCAAGCACGCGCTGGCGGTGGAGACGTGCGTAACGGCGTACGCGACGAAGTTAGGGGAGGACGAACACAAGTGGGCCGTCGCCGCGCTGCTGCACGATTTCGACTGGGAGATTCACCCGACCCTGGAGGAGCATCCGCAGAAAGGCGAACCGATCCTGGCGGAGCGCGGCGTGGACGAGGAGATCCGGCGGGCGATTCTCTCGCATGCCAATCACACCGGCGTGCCGCGCCAATCGGCACTCGAAAAGACGCTCTACGCGTGCGATGAGCTGGCAGGGTTCATCACGGCGATCTCCTACGTGAAGCCGCACCGCAGCGTCTTCGAAGTGGACGCGGCTTCGGTGAAGAGGAAGATGAAGGACAAGGCGTTCGCGCGGTCCGTGAACCGGCAGGACATCGTGGAGGGCGCCCAGGAGTTGGGCATCCCGCTCGAAGAGCATGTCGATTTCTGCGTGAAGGCGATGCAGGGACGCGCCGAAGAACTAGGCCTGAAGGGCAACCTGGACGCGTGACCGGACTCCCGCGCAACCCGCCGTTGGCAGAGGCCAGAGGTCTAGAGCCTTAAGGATCGCACGTGCATTTTACAGTCTGCATACTACCAAAGTGAGCCTTGTTTAAGCTCGCACCACCGGCCGAACCTGAAATTGAAGGAGAACATCGCGATGTGGAAAGCTCTGCGAGAGCCCTTAGCTGCGCTCGGTGTAGCCGCTGGCGTACTAATAAGCTGGCAACAGCCTGCTACGGCTCAACCCGCGGCTTGCACGGCCCAATCGGCAAACTCTTCGAATTTCAATGGAACGCCCATTCAGGGTGGCAGCTTCATCTGGTTTAACGCCAACCTTTCGGCGAGCGGCATACCGAGCACCGGTGCGACGGTATTGTTCCAGGATTCGACAATCCAGTTCCGAGCGGATCAGGGCTACAATTTGACAGTCCCAAACGCGCAGATCACCTTCTCGCCAACTGCGGTCTGCGCCTCCACTTCGTTTGACACCCTCACGCAGATCTGGATGACCACGGTTCCACTCTCCAGAAGCGACGAAGTCTTCCTGTCCGGCCTGGCTTTTCCCGTCCCGGCCAGCTTCGCGAATGCGGGCGGCAAGATCAATGGACCCGTCATCTGGCATGGCACCTTCTTCACTGACACGTCCGGCGTAAACATAAATTGGAAATGGGGCGCGGCTGTTTACACTACCTTCAGCACCGATTACAATACCGATGCGATCAAGCCGTCTCACAATAACTCATGCGCGCACTCCAACTCGGACCACGCCGGAACTCCGGAGGGCTTCGATTCGCAAAGTGGCAATCAGTTCAAGTCTTTAGTCATCGGAGGCGCCAGGGGCGGCGGCGGCTCGAACTTCACTGGCTCGTGGAGTGGCACACAAGATGTCAAGCCCGTTTGTGGGCAGCCAGGAATCGGCTAAATAGCCGATCACCTGTTCGCCGATCGCAAAGATGAAACCCGCATCGGATCCCAACAGCACATGCGTAACATTCCTCACCCAAGACGCGAAGGGGCCAGGCCGAGGCCTGACTAAACTATTAAGCGAGGAGCGGACTATCAGGCTGGGGCACCCACGCAGACATGCCGGCGTGAATGCCGGCATGGCAGAGCTGAAAGTCCGCTCCACGTGTTTGGGGCCGGAAGCCAGTTCCACGGGCGGCCATTACTCCTGCCGCAGGGAGATCAGCGGATCCACCTTGGTAGCGCGGCGCGCCGGGATGTAGCTGGCGGCCAGAGCGACCACCGCAAGCAGGACCACGACGCCGGCATAGGTCATCGGATCTCCCGGCTTCACCTCGAACAGCATCTTGGTGAGTAGCCGGGTGGCTGCCGCCGCGCCGGCCAACCCGATCGCCAGGCCGATCGCCGCCAACGCCAGTCCTTGCCGGAGCACCAGGCGCATCACCTCGCCGGGGCTGGCCCCCAGAGCCATGCGCAGTCCGATTTCGTTGGAACGCTGGCCCACCACGTAAGCCATCACGCCGTAGACGCCCGCCATCGCCAGGCACACCGCGAGCCCCGCGAAGATCCCAAGCAGCAGGGTGCGGAACCGCGGAGCAGCCACGTTTTCGGCCAGCAGCGTTTCGAGCGTGGTGAACTTCACCGGCACATCGGGCGAAGTCGCGCGCGCCTTGCGCCGCATGGCTTCAAACAGGCCAATTGGGTCGGCGGCGGTTCGCACCACTACGCTCATGGACGTCGCGGGACCCGGGTGCTGCTGGTACGGCAAGTAGATCTCCGGTCGCGGAGCTCGCGCCGGTCCGCCCTGCCGTATGTCCCCAACTACACCGACGATCCTCATCGGCTTCATGGAGTCCAAGCCGCAGAAGATGGAGCGGCCGATGGGGTCCTGTCCGGCGAAGGACGTCCGCGCCAGGGCTTCGTTGACCACCGCCGTGAAGGGCGCATCGTAAATATCGCCGTCATTGAAATCGCGTCCGCGTTTCAACGCAATGCCGAGCGTGGCGAAAGTGCCGGGCGCCACCACGGAAAAGACGGCCTGCGGAGCGCTCACGCTGAGCCCCTCGGGCGCGGGCAAGTGATCGATCCAATACCCGCCCCAGGAGCCCACGTGGCCCGGCGGACTCCACGTGGCGCCAGCCGCGGAAACACCCGGAAGGGCGGCGACATCCGCCAGCAGATCCCTATAGAACCGCGCGGCGCGGCGGCGGCTGTCCAGGTCCGATGCCGGTACGCTGGCGCCCATCACCAGCACATTTTCGGGGCGAAAGCCCAGCGCAACATTGTGCATCGCGACGAAGCTCCTCATCAGGAGACCGGCCCCCGCCAGCAGTACTACCGAAAGCGCAATCTCGGCCACAACCAGCGTCGCGCGGATGCGGCCCGCGCCACCGCCCACCGACCGAGCCGCTCCCTGCTTCAAGGAATCGTTCAAATCAACCCTGGATGCCTGGATGGCGGGCGCCAGGCCAAACAGCAGACTGGCCACCACCGAGACGCCGAAGGTGAACGCGAGGACCCATCCATCGATGCTGGTCTCCGCCAACCGGGGAATGTTTTTGGGAGCGATTGCCACGAGCGCGCTCGAACCCCAGATCGCGAGCAGCAATCCGGCGATCCCGGACGCCACCGCGAGCACCATGCTTTCGGTGATCAACTGCCTCACAATGCGCCCGCGGCTGGCTCCCACTGCGGCGCGGATGGCCATCTCGCGGGTGCGCGACGTGGCCTTGGCCAGCAGCAGGTTGGCCATGTTGGCGCAGGCGATGAGCAGGACCAGGCTGACCGCGCCCAGGAGCAAGAACAGCGTCGTCCGGACATCGCCGACCATTTCGTCGCGCATGCGGGTGACTGCTACGCTCTCGTTCTTATTGCTGTTCGGATACAATTGCTCGAGGCGCGCTCCGATGGCAGACATCTGGGCCTGCGCCTGTTCGAGGGTGACCTCGGGCTTCAATCGCGCAGCCACCAGGTAGTTGTGCGCCGAGCGCGAAGAGGTCTCGGAGAAGACCGTGTTGGCGGGGAACCAGATGTCGGTCTTGTCCGGAAAGCGAAAGAGCGGAGGGAGCACGCCCACGATCGGGAAAGCTTTGCCCTCCATGCGCAGCGTCTGGCCGAGCGCGTTGGGGTTGGCGCCGAAATGGCTCTGCCAGTAGGAGTAGCTGATCACCACCGCGCCGGGGCTGCCGGGCTGCACTTCCTCGGGACGGAAGACTCGGCCCATGTAGGGGTCCACAACGAATACGCGGAAGAACTCCGGCGTCACTACGGCGACGCTCCCATACTCGGCGCCCGTACGGGTCCCTATGGCGGTCTCGGGATTGCTGTAGTAGTACGCCATCGCGCTGAAGGCCGTGCTCTGGTCGTGCCAGTCGTGGAAGTCGGGCGCGGAAACCTGGCTGTGTGAAGCGTTGATCTTCCCGAGGGAAGAGAGCGTGACGATGCGGTCGGGGTCGCGGTAATCCAGGGGCTTCAGCAACACCGAATTGACCACGCTGAACATGGCCGTGTTGGCGCCGATGCCCAGCCCCATCACCAGAACCGCGAGCAGCGTGAAGCCCGGGTTCTTGCGCAGGGATCGAAGCGCGAATTTCAAGTCCATGGGAGAGAGTTTATCAGAGCACCATCGTGCATAGCTGCAGCCCCGTGAAGGTCATGAAGCGAGATAATAAGCTTATGCCGAATGTACCCAGAGCATGGGTGAATGAGGAGCTGATCGCTGAAGGACTCCGAAGAGCCGAGCGCGCCCTTGCACCGGATGTGGTGCGCATCCGCTACAGCTTTGAGGACGATTGGACAGCAACTCGAGGCCGACACCCGCGCCAGGCTCCGAACTCGATTGCATGCGTCACCTGGAACGGGTCGCCGATACGTTCCATCTGGCAGTTGTTACGCCAGACCGCAGATTACGATAATTCGACAACCTGGACACGTACCCAGGCCGACGCGTTGGGTGAACGGGTGGATGCGGCTTTCAAGAGCTGGCATGCGATCCGGGAGGAACCCGCCGCGCAGGCGTATCTGATTTCTCTGTTGGGAAATCCAAAGGGCGTGTAGCCATTCAAGAAAGACCGCTAAGTCCATGAACTTGAGAAACTCCTAGTGGCGATGGCGACGGTGGCATTTCGCCGATAATGAACGTCTCGGTCCGGCGCAAAATTCGAGGCTAAGTCTCGAGCTGCCAATTCCCACATCCCACGCACCGCCCGAAAATGGATATTCTAGTTCCCATAGGAGTCCCCCATGTTGCGTGTGGTTTGCTGTCTTTTCGCCGCGTTGGCCGCTCACGCCGCCACTCCGTTGTTCCAGACATCGTTTGAGAAGCCCAACCAGGGCTGGACGGTCGTCCGAGGTTCCGCTGCGCCGGACGCAGCCGTTCTGCACGGGGCCAACAAGTCCCTGCGGCTGGAATCGGCCGGCTCCGCTTCCGACGCGGTGGTTCGCTTCACGCTCATCCCGCTCACCATCGGCAAACGCTATGAGCTAAGCGGGTGGGTCCGCACCGAAGGGCTCACGGTTCGCGATCTCGACCGCTCGCCCATCGCCATCGGCGCCGCGCTCACCATGGCCTCCATGCCCTTCGACGTCCACTCCGCCTCTCTCGGCGGCACCCAGCCGTGGACCCGCCTCAGTCTGCGCTTCGTCGCCAGCCGCGCCCAGGATCAGATCCTGCTCACCGCCGGCAATGGCGGGGCCTTCCGCGGCAAGGCGTGGTTTGAAGGCGTCAGCCTGGACGAAGTCTCGTCGAAGGACGAGTGGCCCACGCGCGAGGCGATCCAGACTTTCGGCCCTGCCTACCGTTATCCGTCCGCCGGCTGGATCTACCTGCATATCGAGGGCACACCGTACGAGCGCGGATACCAGCACGGCCATCTGATGGCCCGCGAGATTCCCGAATACCTGGAGCGGTGCGCCGCCGAGCTCGGTTCCAAGAACCAGTGGAACAACTATCGCACTACCGCCAACGCCCTCTTCCTCCGCGGCTTCGATCGGGAAATCCTGGAGGAGATGCGCGGCATCGCCGATGGCGCATCCGACGCCGGAGCCAAATGGCAGAACCGCCGTATCGATCTGGTGGATGTGGTGGTGGCCAATGTGACGGTGGAGATGGGCGAGCTCTCGTCGGCCGTTTCCACTACGGCTACGGGCCTCGAAGGGCTGAGCCTCGATAAGCCACCCTACGCCGGCCCCGCCGGCACAAAGCCCGATTCCGTGATGGATCACTGCAGCGCTTTTGCCGCCACCGGCCCGGCCACGCGCGATGGCAAGATGGTGATCGGCCATGTGACCTGGTGGCCTTTGACCCTCGCCGAGCAGACCAACGTCATGCTCGATATCCAGCCCGCATCGGGCCATCGCATGCTGATCCAGAGCTACCCCGGCGGCATCGAAAGCGGCACGGACTGGTACCAGAACGATGCCGGGGTGGTCCTCACCGAGACCACCATTCGCCAGACACCGTTCAATATGGAGGGCACTCCGGTGGCGTTTCGCGCCCGCATGGCCATACAGTACGGCGGCAATATCGACGAGGTGGTCGAGCGTCTGGGGACACGGAATAACGGCCTCTACACCAACGAGTGGCTCATCGGAGACGCCAAGAACAATGAGATCGCGATGTACGAGCTGGGCACCAACGGTACGAAGCTGTGGCGCAGCTCGAAGGACCAATGGTTCGGCGGAACCCCCGGCTTCTACTGGGGCGACAACAATGCCAAGGACCTGAAAATCCGCCTGGAAAACTATCCCGATCCGAAGGGCGCCCCGGACTACATACCCTACGTCCCGCAGGCGCGCGATCTGGCCTGGCAGGAGATGTACCAGAAGTATCGCGGCCAGATCGACGAGCAGTTTGCATTCCTCGCGTTCCGGACGGCGCCGCTAGTCAGCGCCAGCACCATGGACGCGAAGGTGGCGACTTCGGACCTGGCCTCCCGCTTGATGGTCTGGGCGGAAATCGGCAAGCCTAACCAGCGCGAGTGGGTGGCGGGCAGGGGTGGATATGCCAGGAACGACGGCCTGTATCCCTCGGGCTACTATCTGTTCCGCGGCGAACCGTCGGAAGCGTTGCGCTCCGCCATTCAGGAAAATGAGAAGGAGCGGCTGGCCGCCAAAGCCAAGCCGGAGACCAAGCCCGCGGCCAAGGCTGCCAACTTCAAAGACCGCCTGTGGAAAGGCTGGATCCTGCCCGCCTCGGATGCGGACACGTGGTTCGTTAGCGGCGCGTCGGCCTATTACCGGGTTCTACAGGCGGACGATCTCGAAAAGGCGCTGAGCGCGAGACGGGCTGCCTGGCGCGGTCTCAAGCCCGGCCCCGATAACGCCATGAACCACGCCTCCCTGGAACAGACCAAGGGCCTGCTGTTCCTGGATTCGCTGCGGCGCAAGATGGGCGACGATGCGTTTCTGAAGCTCATGACCGGCTACTTCGCCGCCAATACCACCAAGACAGTGACCGCGCAGTCGTTCCTCGACCAGGCCGGCGTCTCCTTCGAGTGGACGGAACCCGCGGATGGACCCGCTTACCTGGCGAGCGATATCACGCGCCACTTGGCCTCGGCCGTCATCGTCTATGGCACGGTTCGCGAAGCCGGCGCCAACCGCTACGCCGCCGAACAGATGCAGACGCGCTACCTGGATCGCTACGAAAGCCAGGTTCCGATCTACAAGGACTTCGAAGTGTCGGATGACTTGCTGCGTCACCACGATGTGATCTTCGTGGGCCGTCCGGAGGCCAACTCCGCACTGGCCGCGTGGGCCGACAAGCTGGGTCTCGCCTGGCAGGGAGCCAGTTTCAAGATCGACGCCGACACCCACGCCTCCGAGCGCGAAGCCCTGGTAATCGCCGCCAGAAACCCGCTCGACCCCGGCCACATGGTGCTCACGGTGGCCGGCAACGACGCGCTGCGCACCGTGAAAGCATCGAGCGCCGAGGCCCCGGCCCAGTACGTTTTGCTGGACGACGGCAATCCCGCCCGATCCGGTTTCCTTGGCGAAGGCTCGACCCCCATAGAGGAAGGCCAGCGCCGCCGGTGAGGCAGTGGGACAGACGATCGCCTTTTGTCGTCTGTCAGCCGGCCGGTGGCCAGGCGACGCGGCCCGAATTCCGGTAACCTTCGGCGGCTTGGCCGGTACTGGTCTCAGAGGGTTTTCCAGCCATGCTCGACCGCACCCTGCAAGATCTTCGACTGGCCCTTCGCCAGCTCGCCCGCGCCAAGGGATTCACTCTGACCGCCGTCGTGACACTGGCGCTCGGCATCGGCGCCAACACTGCCATTTTCACGCTGGTAGATGCGGTCATGCTCCGCTCGCTGCCGGTGGCCGATCCCCAGCAGCTTTTCAGCTTGGGCGATGCCGACGACTGCTGCGTGATCGGCGGCCACCAAAGCCACTTCTCGATCTACGCCTATCCCCTCTATACCTACCTGCGCGACCAGACACCCGAGTTCGAGCAGATGGCCGCATTCAAGGCGGGCTACGGAAGGGTCGGGGTGCGCCGCCAGGGAAGCCCTTCCGAACCGTTCGCTGACCAGTACGTTTCGGGCAATTATTTCTCGATGTTCGGGATCCGCCCGTTCGCCGGCCGCCTCCTGGCTGCCACCGATGATCGGCCGGGCGCGCCACCCGTAGCCGTCATGAGCTATCGGGCCTGGGAGCAGTATTATGGCTCCGACCCCGGGGTGGTGGGATCGGTCTTCGTGGTGGATGGCGCTCCGTTCACCATCGCCGGCATTGCACCGCCGGGCTTCTTCGGTGACACCCTGCGCCCCAATCCGGCCGATTTCTGGCTGCCCTTGGCAACCGAACCCTACGTCCGCCATCAGAACTCGCTGCTCAGCCGCACGGACCAGCACTGGCTCTACATCATCGGACGCCTCAAGCCGGGCGCATCCGCCGCAGCCCTTGAATCGCGCGCGAACGTCGAGCTGCGCCAATGGTTCATGGCCAACGATCCGCCCAAGAACGACGTCGAGCGGCGAGATATGGAACGTCAGCACATCACCGTCACGCCGGCCGGAGGCGGGATTGCCGGGATGAAACAGAACTACCGACAGGACCTGCGCCTCCTGATGGCGATTACCGGCCTGGTGCTGCTGATCGCCTGCGCCAACCTGGCCAACTTGCAGCTTGCCCGCGGAACGGCGAATGCCACGCAGATGTCCGTCCGGGTGGCGCTCGGCGCGCAGGGCGCGCGGCTGGTTCGCCAGTCGCTCACCGAGAGCCTGGTGCTGGCGGTATTGGGCGGAGCTACCGGCCTGGTGGTAGCCACGGAACTGGCGCGTTTTCTGATCGGGCTGGCCTTCCATGCCGCCCGGTATGTGCCCATCTCTCCCACGCCATCGCTGCCCGTGCTGGGATTCGCGTTTCTGCTCTCGTTAGTCACGGGCGTTGTCTTCGGGATCGCACCCGCTTGGTCCGCCTCGCGCGCCGATCCCGCGACGGCGTTGCGCGGCGCGGGGCGTTCGGCCGCCAACCGCTCCACGGTGCCTCAGAAATCGCTGGTGGTGCTGCAGGCGGCGGTCTCGCTGGTGCTGCTGGTGGGGGCGGGCTTAATGGTGAAGACGCTCGGCAATCTCACCAACCAATCCTTCGGATACCAGCCGCAAGGCCGCATGATCGCCAACGTGAATGCGGCACTCAGCGGCTATGCGCCCGAGAAAATCGCCGCGGTGTACCGCGACATCGAGCGCCAACTCCGGCAGATTCCGGGCGTCCGCAACGTCAGCCTGTCTCTCTATAGCCCCATGGAGGGCAACAACTGGCAGTCCGGCGTGACGCTGGAAGATCGGCCGGAACGCATGGTGTCTCCATCCTGGGATCGCGTGAGCCCGAGCTTCTTCGACACCATCGGCGCACGCATCCTACGCGGGCGCATGTTCGACGAACGCGACACGCCCGATGCAACGCACGTGGCGGTGGTCAACCAGGCCTTCGCCGACCAGTTCTTCCCTGGTGAGAGTCCGCTCGGCAAACGCTTCGGACTGGGCGGCGTTCAGCATCGCGCCGATTACCAGATCACGGGTGTGGTGGAGAATGTGCGCTTCCGCAATCCGCGGCTCCCCACGCCGCCCATGTTCTTTGTGCCGCTGCTGCAGATGTGGAAGAGTGAATGGGCGGACACGGGCAAGGCGCGTTCGAACATGATCGGCAACATCGAGTTGCACGTTTCCGGAAGCCTCGCGGACCTGGCCGGCCAGGTTCAGCGCATGCTGGCTCAGATCGATCCCAACCTGACCATGCTCAACCTGGCTACCATTGACGAGCAGCTCGGAAACCAGCTAGGGCACGAACGGCTGATCGCACGTCTGACGGAGTTGTTCGGCCTGCTGGCGCTGCTTCTGGCGGCGGTCGGTTTGTATGGCATTACGGCCTACTCCGTGGCTCGCCGCACCAGCGAGATCGGGATCCGCACAGCGCTGGGGGCCACTCGGACCAGGGTGATCGGCATGATCGTAGGAGGCGCGCTGCGGCAGATTGGCGTGGGGCTGATCATCGGCATCCCCGCGGCGCTGGCGTGTGGACGTGTTCTGGGGAATCAACTCTATGGCGTCAAAAGCACCGATCCGCTGATATTCGGCGGCGCCGCCCTGCTACTGGTGTCGGCCGCGACTGTGGCCGGCCTTGCCCCGGCATTGCGCGCGAGCAGTATCGATCCCGTACAGGCTCTGCGCGCGGAGTAGGGCCCGCCGGAGATGTCCGCTATGATGACTCCATGCGCGCGATCATGATTCTCGCCCTGCTCGTCCAGTCTGCCGGAGTCTGCCAGTCCGTCTCCCAGTCCCTTCAGGAGGCCCTACGCACGCGGATTCGCGACTTCCCCGGTACGGTCTCGCTCTATGCTAAGAACCTCGATACTGGTGTCGCGGTGGGAATTCGCGAGTCCGACCCGGTGCGCACGGCGAGCACCATCAAGCTTCCCATCATGCTGGCCGTGTTCGACGCCGTGGCGCGCGGCCAAGCCAAGTGGACCGAGCCGCTCACCGTCACCGCCGACGAAAAGGTATCCGGCACCGGGATCCTCGGCAGCGAGATTTCCGACGGCGTTCAGCTTCCAATGCGGGACGTTCTTCATCTGATGATCGTACTGAGCGACAACACCGCCACCAACATGATCCTGGAACGCTTCACGGCCGACTCGGTCAACACCTACCTGGACAAGCTCGGCATCCGGACCACACGGGTGTTGCGCAAGATCCGTGGCGACGGTAGCCAGCTTAAGGCCGCCTCCGGCTGGTCCGCGGCCGGGAAGATTCCCGAGAACCAGAAATACGGTCTGGGCGTGTCCACTCCGCGGGACATGGCGGCCATTCTCGAGAAACTGGAGCGCGATGAACTGGTCAGCCCGGATGCCTCACGGGAGATGATCGTCGTCCTGAAGCGCTGCCAGGACGCCACCGGCATCCGCCGCCGGATGGGCGGTCTTCCCGTGGCGAATAAGACCGGCTCGCTCGACGCGCTTCGTTCCGACGTGGGGATTGTGTACTCCAGGGGCGGCCGGATCGTGATGGCCATCACAGTGGATGGGATGCCGAAGGTCGACTACACTCCCGATAACGCCGGGTCGCTCCTCATCGCCGATCTGGCGAAAATGCTTGTGGACGGGCTGGCCAGGCAGTAGACGCGCCGCGTTTTCTAGTTGCTTACCGCGATAGTCACCTTGTCAGTACTGGTGATTCCGTTCATTTGTATTTGCAGCGGAACGGTGTTGCCGGTCGGCGTACCGGGCGCGATGATGATGTTGATCTGGTAGACGCCAACAAATCCCAGCGCTTTGCCGCTGGCATCCCGGCCCACTAAACCCGAGAAGACTACCTGTGCCGGAACGCCGCCTACCAGGACTGTAGGTGTCGTGAGCGTCTTAGAGGTCACTACGGAGGGGACGTCTCCATCCTTTACGGTTGTATCCACCGGCCCTAGCCCTGTGGCCAGAATCACGAGGGTAGCAGGGTCGTTGATCTTCGCCGGATGCGAAGTCGCACCGGGAATCGCGCCCACTGGGGCAGCGTAAGCGCCGTCACTGTTGCCGTAGGCGATCGCCTGGCCGACTCCGAATTGAGTCGAAAAGATTCCGGGAGAAGCCGCCGTAACCGGGAAACTCACGGGAGCCGACGCTACTCCGTTGCGCGTGACCACTACCTGCGCCGTGCCGTTCGTGCCCGCGGGCAATACTGGCACAGCCTGCCATGGCAATTGCGCATTGATCTGTCCCGTGCTGACGAACAGCAAAGGTGCCGGGATATTGTTGATGCTCACACTAACGCTGCTCAACGAAGTGGACAGCGGAATGGAATCGGCAACCGTAAGCGAGGATGCCAAATCCGTTCCGAATATCGAGATCAGCGAACCAGGGGCCACTTGGCCGGCTTTGTCGTTACTGGCGGCATTTAAGACGCCTCCCGCGGCGACGACTGGCGTTTGGGAATAGGCTGCTCCTGTACTGCCGAGCACAATGATTGCGAAGGCCGAAACCGATTGTATGAAACCCTTCATCCCTCGATTCTAACGGCGGCCCCGCGGCTCAGCCAACATTTCCGCACAAGTTTACCTGTGAAAAGGTGGTGGATAACACTCGTGGCCGCGCGGCTATTGACTCACCGCGATCCATACGGGGTTGGAGGTGATGGTCCCGTTCACCTGGATCTGCAGGGATACGGCGTTGCCCGTCGGTGTGCCCGCCGGGATGACGACGTTGATTTGATTGATGCCCACGAACTGCGGCGACAGGCCGCTGAACGACACCTGGGCCGCGACACCGCCGATGAGCACGGTGGGCTGGGCGAGCGTGTTTCGCGTCTGGTCGAGCGAGTTGGCGCCATCGGCTATGGGCTGGTCTACTGCGCCGAGACCGGTGGCCAGGATCACGAGGCCGCCGGGGTCGCCGATCTTGGCGGGGTGGGTAGCGAGCCCGGGGATGGTGGCCGCGGGCGCCGCCAGGCTGCCATCGGGATTGATGGCGATGGCCTGCCCTCCGATGTTGAAGATCGCTGGGGCGCTGGCCGCCACGGGAACGCTCGCGGCCGCGGAGGTCACTCCATCGTCGCGCGTTACCACTACTTGTGCCGGACCACTCTTACTGTCCGACGGGGGCAGGCTCCACGGCGCCACTACGTTGATCTGGCCACTGCTCACGAACTGCACGGGAGCGGCGAGGTTGTTGATCATGACGCTGACACCGCCCAAGGTGGTGGAGAGCGGGACGGTATTGGAGGCCGCCATGTTGGAAGCCAGATTGGTTCCGAAGATAGAGACCAGCGAACCGGGCGCCACTGCTCCAGCCGAGGAAGTACCCGCGGTATTGACCACACCGCCGGAACTCACTACTGGCGGAGGGGTCTGGGCCGAGGCCGCAATAGTGGCGAACAGCAGGAAAGCAGGGGCGTAGTTTCGTCTCATGGTGAATTCCGTACACTTCATTCTACGGGCTGGGAGCGTCCCAGCGGTACAATTGGTACTAGAATTTACTTATGTTCAAACGCGCGGGCGCCGGCGCGTTGCGCGCGAATCTCCACCAGCGTCTGGGCGACTTCGGGATTCTTGTCCCCATCCAGTTCCGCGGCCTGGGCGGCTTCCGTTTCCGCCTCCTCCATGCGGTTTTCCAGGCGCAGCAGTTGCGCCAGCGTCCAATGCGGTTTGAACCATCTGGGATTGGCGGCGATGGCCGCGCGCAGGCTCTGCTCGGTCCGGCGCCAGTCGTTCTGGCTGGCGTACAGGGTGGCCATGTTGTACCAGGCGTTGAAGGGATCTTCGGCAGCCTGGGTGGCCCGAACCGCAGCGGCGCCGGACTGCGCGATAGCCTGGAAACGTTGCCCGAAGTCCGGCGTTTTTTGGGCGAGACCGAGCAGCGCACGC
>JAIQFL010000281.1 GCA_020073365.1 Terriglobia bacterium
CACAGCGATGGCCCGCCTGGAAACGCCACTGGCGCGCGCCACCAGCGATATGCCTCCCCGCCCGTGGGCCACGCTTTCCGCAGCCGCCCACAACCGTCGCGTACGCTCATCCAGCCAAGCCTCCAACTGAGAGAAGCGCTGCTTGATCTCACCTTCGTCGGCCACAAGAACATTCTAGGCCGGAAATGGTTTAATTGCTACACTTATTTTCTTACAGATGCTAACTTGCCCGTGGCAAGATCACGACGGTAACGGGAAAGAAACGCCCACATATCCTCGGCCGCCGGCTTGAAGTTCCAGTGGCCGTAGGGATCGAGCGCCACCAGTTTGATCATGACGCCCTGGCTGTTGGAAAGCGTTCCGATCATGGCGCGCCTTCCGGCCAGTTCGCTCCACCCCGGGCCGTCCAGCTGAGCCCGAAGAGTTCGTTCACCTGCAGGTCCGGAGAGTCCGGGACTTTGATGTCGTCCAGCAGAGCGCACGCGCGAATCGCGCCGTAGAACGAGCGGGGGGTGCTATTCACCGGAAGGGGGCTTGTACATGTCCTTGGTTCCGGCAATGGAATAGACCGGGAGGTAATTGCCTTCCCCCTTCGCCTTCTGCGCGGAATCGACCAAGGTTGGCGGGCCGAACGGAGCAGAGGCGGCGGCGATTCCCGCGATGCGATTGACGTTGTTCAGCCCGTAGTTGAACGAGTTCATCGCGCCGGCGGAAAGCCCGGTGAAATAGACGCGGCTCGGATCGATCTGCGGATACTTGGCTAGCAGCCGGTCGAGGGTCGCCATCGTCCCTTTCTCGCCGATCGGCGGGAACACGAGTTTCTCCCGCGTGGTGCGCCCCTGCCACTCCACGGACGTGAGAATGATGGTGTTCTTCGCGGCCACTTCCACCCAGCCGCTGCTTTCGCCCTGAATGCGCGGATCGTTACCGTTGCCGTGCATCATCATGACCAGCGGCACGGATTTCGGCGCCGCTGCGAGCGCCTTCTTGGGGACGTACTCGTAGCGCAGCGACGGTCCGACGCCCGGCAGTTCTTCATGGATCGCCTCGTAGGTCATGCCGAGTTCGTCGTACATCACGTACGGTTCGAGCTCCCAGGGCTCCGTATAGTTATTCGGATCGAAGCCCTGGCTGTACACCTCGGCCCGGCTCATGTACAGCCGGTAGTTCCTGCTGAATACCGTCTTCCAGGCATTTTGAAATGCCTTGGCCGGGCTTTCCCTGGCGTCATTGAGCTTGCTCACCACCACGCGCTGCAGGCTGTTGCCGGCGCGGGGGTTCGTGTAGGTGGTGTAGTCCGCCGAGTTCGTCTTGACAGTCGCCCCGTTCGCCTGCAGATAGAACTTGCCGACAGCCGCATTCGAAGCATGCACGTAGGCGGGTACCGGAATGTCGGAGGCGACTCCCGCATCGATCGAGCCGCCGTAGGTGAGGATCCCGGCCACCGCGAAGGCATACTTCGCAAGCACGCTGTTCACGAACGTGGCGCCGGCGCCGACGGCGACGATCTTCAGGTTGGAGGCGCGCCGAGTTCGCAGCAGGTTCTGGAACGCGGCGAAGTCGTCCTTCGGATCGTAGGCGCCGCCGTTCACCGGTCCGATGACGTAGGCGCGCGACTTGTACTGTTCCAGGTGCTGCATCATGCCCAGATCGCCGATCAGTTTCCTGGCCTCGTCCTCGGAAAGCGCTTTGTCCGCGTAGACGAGATAGGTGGGCACGTACATCGGGTCGCGGTCCTGAATCGTCGATCCCCCGGACCGGTCCTCGGTATAGATGACGGAATTCTCGATCGAGGCGCCGGCGGCGGCGCCCAGGCCGAGGGTGGCGGCGAACAGCATCGTGATCGCGCGCCGGAAAGATAGCAGCGTTGTGTGAGTCATAGCGTAGTCACCTTCCCTGGATCTGCTACTGGCCCCGTCCTGGACCGGGTCCGCGACCGGGACCTCCGCCCGGTCCGCCGCGCCCGCCCTGCGGCCGCGCGATGGTGGCCGGAGCGCAGGTGAAACTTTCGGCCGCGTTCGGATCGCCCGTTCCGTTGTACTTCGGAAACATCCCATACTCACAGAGCGGCCGGCTCTTTTTGCTTCTGGGGTCGGTAGTGACCTGGTTCGCCGGGGCTGTGCCCTTCTCCACCCAGTTCTCCAGCGCGGTCAGCGCATCCCACCCGGCTTCGAATTGCTGGTAGAAGCCGCCTCCGTGGCCGAAGCCGGGCACAAGGTAGAACTTCACGAACCGGTTCACCCGCTCGCGCCCGAACTGCGCCACCAGGCGGTCGAAGTACTCGATGCTGGAGTACGGATTCACAAGGCTATCCACCGTTCCGTGAACCAGAATGAACTTGCCGCCTCGCGCTTCGAATCGGGAAAGGTCCACATCGTTGGCGTCCATCACGGCGCTCGCGCGCGCGACCTCTTTCCAGTTGGCCGCCGGATCGAACTTCAGGGGATCGGCCTTGGGATCGCGCATGATCCAGTACTGGATGGTTTGGGCTCCAGTCAGGATGCCATTCCGCGGAGGAAAGTCCTGCGGGGACGCGCCGATTGCGTTGGAGGCCCAATCGCTGCCTTCGAGAATCGGATATCCGGGCAAGGTGCTCACGCCGTTGCGGAGCGGGAAGCCGAAGTCGGTTCGGCCCGCCACGGTCTGCACGGACTTGATCTGCTCGTCGCTGAGGCACTTGTCGCCTTCGTCTCCGCCGCTGGGGCAGCGCAGTTTCGCGAGGTCGAACCGGCAGCCGCCCGGGTCGCTGATGATGCCGTCCTTGAGGCCGTCCTTTTCATCGCAGGCCTCGATTGCGGCCGCGTTCAGCATCGCTCCCTTGGCGCGGCTGAGGAAGCCTGGGAACTTGCCGGCGGCATCGGTCTTGAAGATCTGTTTGGCGAACTGTACCGGCGCGAGGCCAGTGCCGATGAAGTTGTATACAGGGTGAAAGGCGATGATGCCGTCGAAATCGGCCGGATAGCGTTGCATCGCCATCATGGCTTCGTGACCGCCTTTCGAATTGCCCGCGAAGTAGAAGTGCGCGGGGGCCTCCCCGTTCCGTGCCTTCATGAGCAGCATCGCAACGTCGTGGGTTTTCTTGATGGCCCCCGCGGCGTAGTTTTCCATGGCCTCGTCATTCAAGGCAAATGTCGGGCCCAGCGCGGAGGAATGCCCTGAATCGCTGCCCAGCGTCACGTACCCGCGGTTGATCGGAGGCTCACCGCCGCGCTGCGCCGGGCCGGTGGCCGAGACCACGTTGCCGTCGAACCCGGCGCCGCCAAACTCCACGGCTTTGTGGTTCCAGCCATTGGGAAGGTTGACCTGGAAGTTGATGTTGAGACCGGATGGATCCACCGGTCGAATCCAACCCGTCACGCGGCAATACACCTTGGCCGGTTCGACGCCGGCTTCCGTAGCCGCCTGAATGACGGCTCCTCCCGTAGGCAGTCCGAGGGCCTCTTTCGGGATCTCCAGGCTCTGCAGCGTGGCGCAACCGGCCGGCGCCTTCGGAACCTGCGGCTTGCGGGTTTGCGCCATGGCCAGGCTGTTGACCGTGACGCCGTACAACGCGGCCACGGCCAGACATCGGACTGAGTTCATGATTCCCACATTCTCCTTGTATATGCGCCGCGGCTACTGGCCGGATTTGTGCATCAGTTCGATCGTGCTCGAGAGATCTTCTTTTCCGCGCACCCCGGCATCAGGCGCGAGCTGATCACCTGGAACGTCAGGTGATTGTACGCCGCGTCCGAATAGATGTAACCCGAGTTGGCCATGCCGTTGGCCAGCCCGACGATGATCGTCTTGTTGGCCGGGGCGGCCGCCTTCAGTTTCATGCCGATTTCGCTGTACGGCTCGCCGTTCACCGCCACGAAGTTGATGTCGCCGATGCGCAGCAACCCGACCCGGATGTTGACGTCCGCGCCTTCCTTGTACCCCGGGAACACGTTTTCGCGCGACGGGTTGTCGGCATCCAAACGCTGCCGTCCCGGGCAGGTGATCCCCTGCGCGCCGGCCCAGATGGTCGCGGTGTCCACCGGTTCGATATCCTCACGCATGACGCGCGTTACGGTGGTGCCGATCATGGTCCCCAGCATCACGACATACTCGCTGGTTCTGGCAATCGTCTTCTTGTAGGCAGGCATGTTCTCGGGCGTAATCGCCTGCCGGGAAGCCGCCGCGCTCTGGGGATTGAAACCTCGACCGCCGTTGGCGTCGGTCTGGGGCTGCCGGAAGCGGAACGGAGCTGTATAGGCCAGGCGCGGATTCTGGTCGCCCTCCGCGCCGTTGCTGAAGACGGCAATCGGGCGATTGTCGAACATCTCTTCCACATAGCGCGCGGCTTCGCCCGGGAAATCGGCGCTCACGACCCCGCTCATGTAGAAGTTCACCGGGTGCATGGCGTAATTAATGTACACAGCGATGGGCGTGTCGTCCGCCCCGCGGAACTCGACCACCGCCAGGGTCTTGTCCGAAGGGGCATCCGGGTTGGCCCCTTGCCGCCACTCCTGTTTGGTGTTGTAGAGGTCGCGGTTGACGTTGAGATCGATCTTGGCCGTGCCGTAACCGATCCTTGCTGGAACCAGTTTCGCCTTGGCCTGCTCGATGGCGGATACGATGGCCGGTCCGATCTGCGGCCCGCCGTCCGGCCCGCTCACGCCGCCGCTGTGGGTGTGGGTGGCCGAGATGATGAAATTGCCGGCTGGGCACTTGGTGGATGCCGAGGCCTTCGCGATGGCGTCATTCACAACGGCTTCGCGAAGACCGCCGGTATCGATTCCGACCAGAGCCGCGCACGTGGTCGTCGACGACGATCGCCCGGACGAACAGGTGATCCCGAATCGAATCGGTTGCGATCTGCAGGTCGCTCGGTTTCGGCGTGATTTCAACCTTCGCGGCGCCCGCCCGCAAGCGGCCCGCCGCGGTTTGCGCGCGGACTGGAACAGGAGCCGCCAGGAGCAGCGCCCCTGCGAGCGTTATCAAAGTCGTGGATGTGTTAACGAATGCTCTCATTTTGGGTTCCTCCCCATGCATTTCCTACAGCCCAAACAACGACGGCGCGGACTCGGCCGGCGGCTACCGCCAGACTGCCCCCCAGATGCCGGAAGGCGCCAGCGCCGCCCCAAGTCGTCTCCGACCTACTGCGCGGCCTGAACCTCACGCACGATCTTCACCGGTCCCAGCAGCCCCGACGCGCGCAGCGGCGAGTCCGCGCGATACGGCATGGCCGCCCCCCGTCCTCCGCGGCCCTCGGCGGCCGACAGCGGTTTGCCATCCACAAACGTGAACGTGTACTTACGGGTGACGCCGGGCTGCACATCGCCAATCAGCCGGTTGACCCACAGATTCACGGCCTTGATCTCGATCCGGTTCACTCCCGGCGTGACGCCGCCGACGATCTCCACCCGGTATGGCGGCTTCCATACAGTCCCCATCAGCTTGCCGTTGACCCGGACCTCCGCCAGATCGCAGACCTGGCCCAGGTCGATCCACAGGCGCGAACCTTGCGGCTGCGCCGGGAGCGTCACTTCTTTCGTGTAGGTCGCGATCCCCGAGAAGTACCGAATGCCGGGGTCGGGGCTCTCGCGGAAGTCGATCAGCCGGTCGAAGGTGGCAGTGGCAGGCGCGCCCCGATCTGCCTGGAACGCTACCTGCCACGGAGCCGGCAGGTCCGTTACGGTCTGCTCCGTCCTTTCCGGAAGCGCGCGCGTGCGTTCGCCTCGGGCAGGTTGGCGGAATACCACGAAGACCGAGCCCAGCCGGTCGAGTGGCGCCGTCACGTGCGTGCGGTCGCCCTCCATGCGGTACGATGCCGGCGACGTGCGCCCGGTGGCGGGGTCCCACAATTCGGCCTTGCGGCCGGTCACGCGGAAGCTCGCATCGATCGTCTCGGCGCGGTCCACACGGTTGGAGAGGAAATAGAGATCGCCATCCGCAAGCCGCCGGTGGATGAACATCACCTTGCTGTCCGCGTTCGGTTTCGTGTAGGTGAGGTCGGGGGCCAATTTCATCGTCTGCAAGGCCGCGGCCGTGTCCGCGGCAGCGAAAACACGCCCTTTGCCGACCGTCGTCACGGTCCCGCCCTTCCAGAGCTCATTGATAATCGCGTCGGCTTCCTGCTGGTTGTCGGCCAGGCTCGGAGAGCCCTCTGGCTTGGGCCCGATCACAACCGCGCCCCTCGCGCACCATGTCCCGCAGCTTGCGCAGAACCGGCAGCGAAATCCGCTCTGCCCCTCGGGAGAGGAATAGCACCCGGTAACGTATCCCCGTCGGGGTCGTGATCGCTCCGTTGCTGACCGACAGCTTGTTCAGAATGGCGTCGGCGTTCACGTAGTCGTACCGATAGCCTTCCGGAACAGGCGGATAATCGTCGCGAAACACGATCGCGGCCGGAACTGCCTCGCCATAGAACACGGCGACATCGTTGGCCGCACGGCCCTGCTGCAGCAGGTACGACGACCGGGACAGGTAGTCCACCCACGGTTTCGCCTGCTCGGCCCAGGTCTCGTTGCGGGTGAAGTATTGGCCGACTCCCAGGGTCAGCCCCGGCCCCCGGCTCACCGGCTGGTGGGTGGAGGTATGAATCACGAACCGGTTCACGCCTGCGAGCAGGATTGCATCCGCCGTCGATTTCAGGTCCCACGGCGCGGAGCCGAACGCGGGCCCGCCGGTCAGCGACTCGGCCGCCACCAGGTTCTGGCCGTAGATGTGCGCTACGGAGGCCGATTCCTGGAGGTCGTTGAAGTAAACGGATTCGATCTGACCGGGCGTATTCACCAGCCACATGGCGCCCATGGGAATGTCGGCGGACTGTTTCATCTCCATGCCGTCGCCCATGGCCGCATACAGTTCCTCCTGCGCCTCGCCGTAGCGAATCATGCCGGCCTGGTGCAGCATGCCCGTCAGGAAATCGTAGTGATTCTCTTTCAGCAACTGCTGGAGCGTGCGGCGCCAGTCCCAAAGGAACCTGTCGCTGCGGTCGGCGCTCTCCACCACGTAGCCGGCCAACGCGGGCAGCCACGGCGTGGCGTCATAGCCGCGCAGGCGCTTGAAATCGTCCAGGATTTTAGGCGTCCAGTTGGAGTGACTGGCTTCCCAGCTATCGAACATCATGGCGCGCAGGCCGTGCTGGCCTAGCAGCCCGCCGGTGGCGTCCTTGTACGTGCCCAGGTACGTGTCCATGTAGCGCTTCACGGCGTCGCGGTCGAGTTTGTCGACTTCGAGGCCGGTGGCTTCGGGGGAGGCCGGGCGGTTCATGGCGCCGGTCAGCGAGCAGCCGATCCGGAGCACGAGCCATTCGCCCTCCGGCGGCGTCCAATCGAGGCTGCCGTCCGGCCGCATCCGGCTCGTCAGGTCCACCACGCCGGCGCGAGTCACCACGGCATCCGTCCCCGCCGTGCCGCCGGGGAGGGAGCAGTAAGACGTATTCGGGTAGAACGCGGCCTTCTCTTCGAAGGAATGCACCGTCGCCTCGCCGCGGAGCACAAGTTCCCGAATCGGGATGCTCGCCGGCGGAGGCGGGTCGGGCCGCTCGAACCGGCCGGGCCGGCGCGGCGGCGGGGGCGGCTGTTTCACGCTCACGAACCTGAAGTAGCGGGCGCGGACGCTGTCTGCGGAGACGGTTCGCTCTGGAGCGCCGGTCTGAACTACTGCCCCCGTATCGCGCCAGTCCCGGCCGTCGTCGCTGGAGTCCAGCCGGAACGCGGTGGGCGGTCCGCCGCCGCGATTCTCGATGCTCAAACCCTTGAAGTAGCCGCCGGTCGCAGAAGTCGAAACCGTAAGGCCGCGGACCGTAACCGGACGGCCGTAGTCGAACTGGACCCATGAGATGCCGCCGGTTTCGGGCGCCGCCGGCAGATCGATTGCCGTGGTTGCGAGATCGCCGTCGGAAAGCGCGGCCGCGTTGAGTTCGCCGCCGCTCGCCGTGATCACCGGTGACGGCAAAGCGGAACCGGCCGGCACGCGAAATGCCAGGACCTTCTGGTCGGTGCAGTACTCCGGCGGATTCTGATTCGCGGCTCGCCCGCCCAGCAGCCACCCCGCTGTACTCGTTTGGAAGATGCCGGTGCTGGTGGGCGGCTTCGGCACGGTTCCGGTGAACGGCCGTCCGCCTTCAACCCGCGTCACGGACCATACCATCTTTTTCATGGCGTCCAGCCGAACTTGTCGAGGTGGTTCAGGCCGGTGAAGGTGGCCTCGCCCCACCCATCGAAAGGCCCGCGATGGCCCGGTCCAGGCGGTTCTTCGACACGTTGTATTGCCTTTCCACCTGCGGCATGATCTCTTCGATGACGGTCCGGGCGTACTTCGGCAGCATATCCGGCGCCATGGCGTTGGCTGTGCCGCCCGCCGTACCGTAACCCAGCGCATTCACCATCACCATCGGCTTCGCTTTGCCCTGCGCGATCAGGTTGTCCATGATGATGTGCGCCTGTCCGTTCTCGGTCCACGAGTTGGAGTCGTCTCCGATGCCGTGGCCCAGGTATAACGTGGGATACGGCTCCTTGCGCTTAGGGTCGTAGTTCGGAGGCGTGTACACCCAGAAGTCGCGGTCGTCTCCGGCCACCGCAGAGTGGTAGAAGTGTTGGGTCACCGCGCCGCGGGCCACGCCCGGCGCTGCCGCCCAAAGTCGAAGGCGCTGGGGCGCGACATGCTGCTCGCTCCCACCGTCAACATCAATCGGATCCCGGTGTGGGGGAGAAACTTCGAGGGCTTCGGGGAAGATCCGTATCTCACCGGCCGCATCGCGGTGGGCTACATCAAGGGCCTGCAGGCCGAAGGCATCATCCCGTCGGTGAAGCATTTCGCGGTCAACAACCAGGAGTATGAACGCCACCGCGTGGATGTCCAGATCGATGACCGGACCCTGAATGAGATTTACCTGCCCGCGTTCAAAGCCGCGGTGCAGGAGGCCGGCGCGTGGTCCGTGATGTCGGCGTACAACAAGGTGAACGGCGACTGGTGCGCCGAGAACCCGCTGCTGCTGACCGAAACGCTGCAGAAGGCGTGGGGGTTCAAGGGGTTTGTAATCTCCGATTGGGGCAGCACCTATCGCACGGAGGCCACCGCCGGTTCCGGCATGAACCTGGAGATGCCGGGCGGACCCATGCTGGCCAAGTTCCTGGCCATTCCGATGGTTCACGACGCCGGTTTCATGGGCGGCTATCTGGTCAAGGACAAGGTGATGGCCGCACTGAACTCCGGCAAGCTGCAGCAGGCCGCCGTGGATGACTCCGTTCGCCGCATGCTGCGCGTCATGTTCACCACCGGCCTGTTCGATAAGCCCAAGCCGGGCGGCGGAGAGGTCGATACTCCCGCGCAGCGGGCCGTGGCCCGGCAGGGCGCGACCGAAAGCATAGTCCTCCTGAAGAACGCGAGCGACCTGCTTCCGCTGGCCGCCGGAAAGACTAAGTCGGTGGCGGTGATCGGACCGAATGCGGCGGAAGCGCGTCCGGGCGGCGGCGGCAGTTCGAAGGTGGACTCGCAGTACAAGGTGGCCCCGCTTGACGGGATCAAGGAAAGCGCGGGCGCGCAGGTTCAAGTTGGCTACGCGCTCGGCGTCACCATGGAAGGCCAAGACAAGAACGAGACGCCGGCCGCGCGCAAGCAGAAGATCGACGAAGCCGTGGCTCTGGCAAAGAAGTCGGATGTGGCGGTGGTGTTCGTGGGCTATTCTCCGGAACTCGAAAGCGAGGACTTCGACCGCAAGAGTGTGGACCTTCCTGCCGGCCAGGACGACCTGATCGGCGCGGTGGCGGCGGCGAATCCCAGGACGGTCGTGGTGGTAGTCGCAGGCGGGCCCGTGACCATGACGAAGTGGATCGGCAAGACTCCCGCCGTGCTCATGCAATTCTACGGCGGCCAGGAAGCGGGGCACGCCATCGCCGATGTCCTGTTCGGCGCAGCGAATCCTTCCGGCAAGCTGCCGGTTACTTTCCCGAAGCAGCTCAGCGATTCTCCAGCCGCTGCTAATTACCCGGGCGGCAAGGACTACAAGCTGACCTACGCCGAGGGAATCTACGTGGGCTACCGCGGCTTCGACAAGAAGAAGACCGAGCCGCTGTTCCCCTTCGGACACGGCCTCTCTTACACGAAGTTCGAATACAGCAATCTGCAGGTGACGCCCAAGGTCGAGATGGGCAAGGCCGCGGAGGTGACCGTGCAACTGCGCAATAGCGGCTCACACGAAGGAGCCGAGGTAGTGCAGGTTTATCTGCGCGATGTGCAATCGAGCGTGGACCGGCCTCTGAAAGAGCTGAAGGCTTTCAAACGCGTGAATCTGAAGCCGGGCGAAACCCAGAGCGCGACCTTCACGCTGGACCAGAGCGCGATGTCGTTCTACGATGCGGCGAAGAAAACATGGATCGCCGAGCCGGGATCGTTCGAAGTCTGGGTAGGCTCCTCTTCCAGCGATATCCGGCTCAAGGGGACATTCCAGTTGCTGCAGTAGGCAGTAATCTTGAATTGTGGTCAGGAGACTTGAGATGGGCATGAAAAAGGACGCAATGAATCGCCGCAGCCTGTTGACCCGGGGTGCGGCTCTGGCGGCAGCCGGGCTTACGGCGGCAGGCGCTCAGGAGAAGCCAAAAACCGACGCGCAGGCCGCCGCGAAGACCGGTGCGCCCGCGGCGCCGCCGAACCTGCACCCGCCGGTGGTCGAGGTGAAGGGCGGAAAACTCCGCGGCTTCAAGGACGGCAGGACGTTCACCTTCCTCGGCGTCCCCTACGCAGAGGCGGAACGCTTCGAACTGCCCAAGCCGGTGAAGCCGTGTCAAGAGCGCCCAGGCATGGGGACCGATTTGCCCGGTCCCGCAGGCCACCAGCGTCGGCGCCGGCGAATTCACGTTCCCGCACCGGTACTGGGTGGAGAACGAGCACTGCCAGGTGCTGAACATCTGGACGCAGAACCTGGGCAAGGCCAGGAAGCCCGTGATGGTTTGGATGCATGGCGGCGGCTTCACCAACGGCTCGTCCATGGAATCCTATGCCTACGACGGCAAGACGCTGAGCGAGTTCGGCGACGTGGTGGCCGTCAGCCTCAATCACCGGCTAAATATCATCGGCACGCTGGACCTCTCGGCATACGGACCGGAGTACGCCAACTCGCGCCACACAGGGATGGCCGATCTGGTGGCCGCGCTCGAGTGGGTTCGCGACAACATCGAAGCATTCGGCGGCGATCCGGGCAACGTGACGATCTTCGGCCAGTCGGGCGGCGGCGGTAAGGTCACTCACCTGATGCACATGCCTTCGGCGAAGGGCCTGTTCCACAAGGTGGTCTCGCAGAGCGGCGGGGCCGCGGGTTATCGCAACGTGGATATGGCGCAGAGCATTCGGGACCAGCAGGCGATCGCGGCCGGGACGCTGAAGAATCTAGGCTTCGGCAACGACATCGAGAAGCTCAAGCAGGTTCCATACCGCGACTTGCTTGCCGCCGGCACTGCCGCAACGCAGGCGCTCGCCAAAGACACCGGCCGCCAGTTCGGCTGGAGCGTCATCGCCGACGACCAGTACCTGATGCGCGAGTTCTGTGACTGGGCCGAGACGATTCCGTACATGGCCGGCAATGTCATGTGCGAGATGAACGGCAGAGGCAGCGAGGGCAAGAATGAATGGAGCGAGAAAGCGATCGACGAACGCCTGACTAAGGCTTACGGCGACAAGAAGGCCTCCGTCGTGGCCGAGTTTAAGAAGGCGTACCCGCGCAAGAAGATTCAAGACGCTCTATTCCTCGACAACACGTTCCGCCCCGGCGCGAAGTCCGCAATCGCCCGCAAACTGGAAAAGACCAAGGCGTCGGCGTACAACTACCTGTTCACCTATGAGTACCCGGTGAATGGCGGAGTGCCCGCGTTCCATTGCTCCGAGATCGCCTTCGTCTTCCATGCCCTGAGCGAACCGCACATCCGCGTCGCGACCGGCGGCACCCCTTCCGGACTCGCGTTGCAGGACAAGGTCTCGCAGGCATGGGTCAACTTCGCGCGAACGGGCAACCCATCGCAGCCGAGCCTGGCCTGGAAACCGTACACGGTGGCCGACCCGCAAACCATGGTCTTCGACACGGTGAGCGAAGTCCGCGCAATACAGGACGATGAGTTGTTGTCGATGCTACCCCGGGGCATGCGCATCTGAAGGAAGGACGCTCTGAGCACCCGCCAGCATGCTACGCCCAGAACTGCGAGACAGATCAGGCCAAACAGCTACCAGTGGTTCAGATTCAACAATGTGGGGCAAGCTCCGGAGCACCTGTCGCGGGGTGCAATTGTCAACACGAATTACCTCCTGGCCGGCGGGTGCGCCTGGACCCAGATCGCCCAACCAGTTCGCGACTGGAAAGACCAAGAGTGCCCGCGTGGACGAACCCCAACCAGCCTACAAGAAGCTATGCTTGCTCAGTCCGGCCCCGGGATTTCGGCAGTTATTGCGTCATCAAACGCAGTTGTTGCGGCAACAAGAACGACGCTTTTTTGAGGAACTTAGGACACTATTCACTCTTGTTTCGATAATCGCCGAGGTCGCATCGCCAACCCGGAAGTGCATCAATTGCCGGCCATCAAATTTCGCGTGGCAAATGTTACTTAGTCCATTAAATCAAAGGTCTGTTCAGCAGGAAAGGCGGCAAAAATTGTCGGGTAGCAGCTTCAGGAATATAGCGGCTCTGATCGCGCTGTGCGCGGCAATGCCGCTCGCCTCTTATCCGCAGTCCGCGAAGAAAAACAAACCAGCCCCTCTCTCGATTCAGGAGCAGGGCAGCTTCGCAGTGGGTGGCAAGGTCATCAGCAATTCAGGGACTTTCAATCCGAAGCAGCCAACGCCTGACGGGCAAACTCTGCATGGCGATCACGCATATGTCTCTTACGAGATTCCTGTGAATCCGCGTAAGCTCCCGCTCGTGTTTCTGCACGGCAACGGGCAGTTCTCCAAGACCTGGGAGACCACTCCGGACGGACGAGAGGGTTTTCAGACGATCTTCCTTCGCCGCCGGTTTCCGGTCTATCTGATCGACCAGCCGCGGCGGGGAAATGCAGGACGTAGCACGGTATCTGCAACGATCAACGCAACGCCGGATGAGCAGGGGTCGTTCGATACCTTTCGTGTCGGAATCTGGCCGGATTATTTTCCGGGAGTGCAGTTCTCGAGAGATCCGGAGGCACTCAACCAATACTTTCGCCAGATGACACCGAACGTTGGCCCGTATGACCCGGACGTGATCTCTGACGCTTGCGCGGCGCTTTTCAATAAGATCGGGCCAGCGGTCTTTGTAACGCACTCACAGGGCGGCGGTCTCGGATGGGGAACGGTCCTCAAGTCCGGGAATGTGCGCGCCGTCGTCTCGTATGAACCGGGTAGCGGCTTCGTGTTTCCAGAAGGGGAGGTTCCGGAAACCTTGCAGAGTTCCGGCGGGCCACTCCCGGGTGTCGGCGTGCCTATGGCCGAATTTATGAAGCTCACGAAGATTCCGATCGTCATTTTCTACGGCGACTTCATCCCTGAGAAGCCAAGCGACAACCCCGGCCAGGACGGCTGGCGGGTTCGGCTGGAGATGGCAAGGAAGTGGAGAGACATTGTTAATGGCCACGGTGGTCACGTCACGGTGGTCCATCTTCCGGAAGTCGGTGTTCATGGGAATACGCACTTCCCGTTCTCAGATCTCAACAATCAGCAAGTAGCTGACCTCATGGCGAAATTTCTTAAAGAGAACGGTCTCGCCCAGTGAATTGTCTCGGCCATTAACGTTGCCTGATGCATCGGACGGAATCGGTATCAATCCAACGCACGGGTTTGGCGCCGGCCCCGATGCAGCTAATGAGCGACAGGTGACTTCGAGCCCCGCGGCGACTGCGGCAACCAGGTCGGCGCCCGAAATTCCGCTGCGAAGCTACCCGGTGGTGACGCCTGCGTGCAGGATGACCGCATCGTGGGTGTCGTCATAATCGCGGGCGTGGCACATGCCGCGGTTGATGAAGGCGTGGTGCGCGGGATATTGCCCGCCCAACACAAACAGGTCGGCCTGCGCCGCTCCGCCCCAGCCTCGGACGAGCCCGGCCACCTCGGCGAGGCCGCAGGCGAGCGTGTCCAGAATATTGGTCTTCGCCGCGGCTATGACATCGCGACGCAGATGGGTGACGAAGCGCGCCAGGTCGCCAGATCCGGCGCGACACCGACCGAAGGCGCGAGCGCGAGAGGGGCGCTCATGGCAGCGCTGAAGCCATTGGCCAGTTCGATAGTCTGGGCGCGCCGCCGGTCTCGTCCGCCTGCAGCAGCGGCCTCAGGTCGAGCACAGTTTTGGCTTCGTCCAGCGTTAAGACACGGGCGACGAGCTGGGCCGCCCGCCTGTCTCCCAGAACGGGGGACATCAAGCTCTGCGCTTTACCGACCACCCATTCGCGCGTGTACGGGGTGTCCGGCGCGCCGGCAAAGCCGCTCGTGACATAGTTCTGACGGATGATCGTCCCGTCAGCCCGGGTGATCTGGAAGAGCGGCGTGTCGGCCGATCCGCGGACGCTGGCGGTCCAGGTCTGCTGGACCACCTTCGTCATCGACCGGAGCCGGACAATCGCTGGGTCCTTGAGCCGCGCGTAGTCGTGGATCGATCTGAAGGTCAGGCGTTTGTCCGTCAACATCAGGGCCGCGGCGTGTTGGACGTTGATATCGGGCGGGCCGCCGTTGTTGGTCACACCTGGGTCCGAGAACCAAACGACGATTTCGCGTACCTGGGCCGGATCGATGGGCCGCCGCTTGAGCAGGGCCTGGAGAGAGTCAAGCATCACCTGCGCGGGACCGCCGGTCGGCCATCGTTTTGAAGTTGGCCTGCGTCACATAGAAAAACTCGCCTAGCCTGTCGATGAGCAGTTCCGGCTTAGCCGTGGTGCAGCATCATATCTTCGATCCGGAGACCCACCAGTTCAGAGACCCGCAGTCCACCCGCGAAGCAAAGATGAAGCATCGCCCGGTCACGGATGCCGTCTCGGACAGTTGGGTCAGGGGCATCC
>JAIQFL010000681.1 GCA_020073365.1 Terriglobia bacterium
CCGACTCGGGCTGGATCGCCCGTAGGTTTCTGTCATGAGGCAAACTCTCAGCGGCGGGTAGCGACGAAAGGGGCCGCAGTTCGGATCCGGAAACTAGCGGAGTGATGCATGGCCCTAAAGGGGCCCTAAAGGGGCTGTACACCGCGCTAGCGTGGGGCTAACATGCAGCCATGTTACGGCGATGGCAGTTCCTGCTCTGGCTGGCCCTGGTCTGGCCCGGCTACACCCAAACGTACACCCGCCAAAACATAGCTACGATTCTCGGTTTTGAGAATAACAGCCGGGCCGGCGTCTTTCCGGCCGGGTGGGGTGGCAACACCGCGGTCGGGATCGTCACCGATGATCAGTTCGTCCACAGCGGAAAATATACCGCCCGCATCGATCGCACCGCTTCCAGTACGCCGTCGTTTTCAACCATCTTGCAACCCATACCCATCGATTTCGCCGGGACAACGATCCAATGGCGCGGCTGGATCAAAATGCAAAACGTCGGGGACTACGTCGCGCTCTGGGCGCGCGAGGACGACGCCAGCGCCACCAGCGTCCAATTCGCCACCATGCAGGGGCAAGGCGTCCGCGGCACCGCGGACTGGCAGCAGTATTCCATCACGATGCCCTGGAACTCCCAGGCGAAAACTCTCTACCTCGGTTTTTTCCTTTCCGGCGCAGGCACTGCCTGGGTCGACGATCTCGAGATCCTCGTGGACGGCGTGCCCGTGGCGCAGGCCCCCAACCGCCTGCTCACGGTTCTCGACACCGATCACCAGTTCGACAACGGCTCGGGCGTCGCCCTGACGACGCTCTCCAACACGCAGATCGCGAACCTCGCTACCCTGGCAAAGGTCTGGGGATTTCTGAAATACCACCACCCGGCCGTCACTTCCGGCCAGCGTCATTGGGATTACGACCTGTTCCGCGTAATGCCTCAGGTGCTCTCCGCGTCTGACCAGTCAGGCGCCCTCGCCGCGATTTTCGCCTGGATCGCCAATCTTGGGCCTGTGTCGCCCTGCACCAGCTGCACCACCCTCGTCACCAGCGACCTGGCCATGAACACGAACCTGGGCTGGCTGGCCGACACCTCTCTTCTCGGCGCCAACCTGAGCCAGACGCTGCAGAATATCTATGTCAATCGCTCTCCGGGGTCGAGCAAGTTCTTCGTTTCCCTGGTGGGCGGAGCCGCCAATCCGTCGTTCGAACACGAGCTCGCTTACTCCACGCTGAAGATCCCGGACGCCGGCTATCAGCTCCTGGCCTTGTTCCGGTTCTGGAACATGGTCCAGTATTTCTATCCCAACCGCGAGATCATGTCGGACAATCCGTCCGACACCAACTACTGGAGCGAGGTGCTGCTGGACTCGATCCCCCGTATCGGCCAGGCGCGGGATCCTTTCACGTATCAGCAGGAGCTGATCGCCTTCATCGCCAGGATCAACGACACGCACGCCAACCTCTGGACCACACTGGCCGCGCGGCCGCCCTACGGCACATGCTATCTGCCGGTGGACTTGCGGTTTGTCGAGGGGCGCGCATTCGTGCTGCGCAACACCGACCTCAGCGGCGGGCCGCCCTCCGGCCTGCTGCCCGGAGACCTGATCACTCAGGTGGACGGCGCCGGCGTGAACGACCTAGTGATCCAATGGGCGCCCCTCTATGCCGATTCGAACCAGGCGGCGCGGCTGCGGGACATGGCCGAGTACCTCACCCGGGGCACTTGCGGCCAATCCACCGTGGTGGTGGACCGCAGCGGCCAGACGTTTACGCTGAATCCCAACCGTCTACCCCCAGCCTCCATCGATTTCAGCCAGACTTACAGCCACGATCTTCCCGGCCCGGCGTTCCAGATGGTCGCGCGGGACGTGGCTTACGTCAAGATCAGCACCCTGAAACAGGCCGACTGCGCCAATGACATTCTGGCCGCCGCCGGGACCAGGGGGCTCATCATCGATCTCCGTGATTATCCGTCGGACTTCCCCATCTACGTTCTGGGCGGCATGCTGGTTACGCAGCCGACACCTTTCGCGTGGTTGACGCATGGCGACGTCGCCAATCCGGGCGCGTTTCACTGGTGGCAAGTCGTGCAGCTCACGCCGGCCGCGCCGCCCTATAACGGCAAGGTGGTGATTCTGGTGGACGAGACCACGCAGAGCAGCGCCGAATTTCATACCATGGCCTTCCGCGCGGTACCCGGAGCCGTCGTCATCGGCAGCACTACGGCGGGGGCGGACGGCGACGTGTCCACCGTGCCGATCCCCGGCGGCATGAGCTCGTACATCAGCGGCCTGGGCGTCTTCTATCCGGACAAGCGCCCGACCCAGCGCGTAGGAATCATTCCCGACATCTGGCTGACGCCGACCATCGCGGGACTGCGCGCCGGGCGCGACGAGCTGATCAAAGCCGCCATCCGCTACATCCACGCCACGACTCCGAGGCGCAAGCCGGTCCGCTGAGCGCCGCCGCGCCGATGTGAATAGAGGTTCGCATGCGGATATCCCCGGACGGTTTCAGTTGCCTTTCTGTGGTTCCGGACTGCACGATTTCTCAAAAATCGAAGGGGGCCCTCGGCCGATTTCTGGCCATCCCGGCACGAGGAGTTCGGCGGGATCACCCGGCCCTCGCTCCCCCTTCCGCCCGATTGGCCCGGGGAACGGCCCGTACGTAGAACCCGCCGAGCCGAACCCGACTTCGGCTGCGGCACTCGCCGGCGCGGCGGGTGGTTCCGGAGCCTCCCTCCGCGTGATTGCGTGATCGCACGCAGGGAACCCCTACGATAACGCGACCTGCGAATCCTTCATGAAGACGCTGAAATACGAGGAGGTCTATCGACTGGAATACCGCGATCTGGCGGAGGCCCGTGCCTCCATCGACCGGTTCATCGGAAAAATCTACAATGGCAAGCGTCTACACTCGGCTCTGGGCTACCGCCCACCAGTCGAGTTTGAAAGCTCCCTGCTTAACCCTTCAGCACTACAGGTGTCCGCATGAAAAACGAGGGCGCCCTCTGCATGCGTTTTCTTCAGGCATGGCGGAATCTATCGGTCCGATGTGTCCTGACTT
>JAIQFL010000282.1 GCA_020073365.1 Terriglobia bacterium
GCGAAGGCCTCGCAGATCGCGGAAATTCTGACCAAGGTGAGCGGGTTTCTCAAGCGAATCAAAACGACTGCGGAGCAGTTGACGCAACGGGAGAGGTGGAAGCTGATTCTCAGCGCCGCGTTTCGTCAATTCCTCGGTGGCAAGGTCATCGGAAGCACTGGTCGGCTCGCCGATGCCACCGGCTAACTGCCGTTTTTAGGTTCACTGAGCCGGTCCTCAAAGCTTTCCGTCTTCGGGCCGATAAGAAAGGGTGCAGGGAGGACCGACAGACCACGTCGCATCGGGCTTCCTCCCGAAAGGAGCTGATATGGGCGTCGTGTCATTGAATCCTAGCGTGCAGGCTCCCTCTGCGGCGGCCCCGGCGCCGGTAACACCAGCCGACAAGGCGGCGGAAAACCGCGAAGTCGTCCAAGCCATCAAGGCCTTGAACGGCTCCGAAATGTTCGGCCACGATAACGAGTTGATCTTTCAGAGGGACAGGCTGACGCAGCGGATGGTGATCCGCGTGGTCAATCGAAAGACCAAAGAAGTGATCTCGCAGATTCCGCCGGAGTACCTGTTGCGGCTGGCGGCAGATCCCCGGCAAAACGGTGGCTCCCTGTAGAAACCGCGATCATCGACGATAAGGATTGTCAGGAGAACCGATGTGGCAGAACGCGCATGAGTCGTACCTGGAAAGCCGGATCCTGTCGGCCGACCCGATCGAACTGGTCCGCATACTCTATCAGGCCGCGACCGGCGCGGTGCGGGATGCGCGGGGCCACCTTGCGGCGGGCGACATAGCCGCGCGGGCGCGCTCGATCACCAAAGCCAGCTCCATCCTGATCGAACTGGGAACGTCCCTGGATCGCCAACGCGGCGGGGATCTGAGCGTCAGACTCGGGCAGCTCTACGACTATATGCTGCGCCGGCTGGTTGAAGCGAATATCCAGCAAAGCGATGCGCCGTTGGCCGAGGTTCTGGGGCTGCTTGCGACCTTGTCGGAGGGCTGGGAAGGAATGAAAAACCAAGCGGTGGCCGCACCAGGGGCCGGGCACGAAAGCTCCTGGGTTCAACCTTGGTCGCCGGACCCCCCGGCTGCCCACGATAGTTCCTGGAACCGACCGGCGACCCGGGAACCGGAGCCCGCATACGAAAGCTCCTGGAACCGACCGGCGACCCCGGAACCCGCGCCCGCCTATGGAAGCTCCTGGAATCGGCCGGGGACTCCGGAACCCGCGCACGCCTATGGAAGCTCCTGGAACCGGCCGGGGACTCCGGAACCCGCGCCGGCCTATGGAAGCTCCTGGAACAGGCCGGCGACTCCGGAACCCGCGCCCGCTTATGGAAGCTCATGGAACCGGCCGGCGACTCCTGAACCGGCGCCCGCCTGCGGAGGCTCCTGGGACCGGCCGGCAACTCTGGAACCGCCGCCCGCTTACGGAAGCTGCTGGGCCCAGCCGGCGACTCCGGAACCCGCGCCCGCCTACGAAAGCTCCTGGAACCAGCCGGCGCCTCCGGAAGTTCCGGCTGACTACCGTAATCCCTGGAACCAGGCTGTAGGCCCGGAACCCTCAGCCGCCTACGGAAGCCCCGGGGCCCAACCGGCGCCTCCGGAACCCGCGCTGGCCTCCTCTTCCCACAGTTGGAGTTTCTAGACCGGCGCCCGCGAGTCATGCTCGCACAACCAACCTGCGTTCATACTCCGGCGGCACCAGCAGGGTAAGCGCGTTCGGCACAATGCGGATCTCCGCCGGCAGGTGGCCCACCAACTCCCCGTCTACCTGGACATAGACGCGGCTGTCTTGAGGGCCGGATACCGTCATGCGATCGCCCCTGAGGACGGTCACGCCCTTCATGCCACTCAGACGGTTCAGGGCCATCCCCAGTAAATACCTCACGTAGCCGAGCGAAGATCGCCCCTCGAAGAGCACCACCTCGAAATCGTCATCGAACAGGCTCACGCTCCGCGCGATCTCGAAATCGCCGCCATAGTTGCGCACTCTGCTCAGCAGGGCGAAGGAACACGAGTGAGTCTGCCCCCCGATTTCCACCTTAAAGGACGCCAGCCGCCGGCCCAGCAGGTTCCAGCCGGCCACCCAGTAGGCGAGTTTTCCGGTCCGCGACTTCAACGCGCCGCTTACGTGGTACACGACACGGGCGTCCAGGCCGATGCCGGCCATGAGCAGGAAGTGGCGCGAGACGCGCCCTCCGTTGCACGCTACGTGGCCCACGGAAATGCGGTGCGGGCAGAACCTATCCAGGCGCCCGGCCACGCGCTCCACATCCTTACCGAGGGACATTTCCATGGCCAGCACGTTAGCCGTACCCCCGGGCAGGACGGCCAGCGGCACCTGGGTATGTACCATGCCTTCCAGAACTTCGTTGACGGTGCCATCGCCGCCGGCTGCCACCACCAGATCCGCACCCTGGCGGATGTGTTCACGCACCATGGCTCCCGCGGCGCCGGGGCCGGTGGTAGGAGCCACGCTCACGTTGTGGCCTTGTTTCCTCAGGATCTCGACGGCCCGCTCGACGAGCGGACTCCCGTCCCGTCCGAATCTGCCCGCACGGGGATTGTAGATGAGGACGGTATGCTGGTAGTTGATTGGTGTATTCTCCGGTATCCTCGTTAAATTATAGATGAACCACAGGAAAGATCCCGCGACCGAAGCCCGGGAGCAGCGCAAGAACGTGGCATGCGAGCACGTCGAGCACGTGCTCCGAAAGCTAAACTTATCAATCACTTACAGACCATGCTCCATGAAAACACAGGACTTACGCCCCATCCACTTGGACCTCAGTTGGACCTAAACTGGCGAATGTGTGGCGAATTGGACCTCGTTCGGGTACCGCACGATTGTGAAGCCGCCGGCGTGAGGCCTACTACGCCAGCGTGGAGGGTTGGCCCCGGGCCTATGTTTAGTAAGCTTGCCCGCGGTTGTCCACGTCGGTCACTACAACGTTGCCAGGCTGATCGAGGCTGAAAAAGACGCGCCACTTGCCGATACGGAGGCGATACCGGCCTTTCAGCGCGCCCTTCAGGGCCTTGACGTCGCCGCGACCGGTATCGGCAAACGCTTCCAAGGCGTGAGTAATACGCTGCGCGTCGGAACGATCCATGTGAGCGAGTTCGCGCTGAGCGGCAGGTCTATAGACGAGGGGCCGTTTCACAGACCTAGCCGTTGCTTCAATTCGCCGTGAGAGATGCTCCCTCCCTGTTCCGCTTCGGCGGCCAGGATTCGGGCGGTGGTCTCTTCATCGAGCTCTTCTTCGGGCGCTTCTGCGAGGCGGCGGGCGAACTCCTCATCGTTGACGGATTGCCGCGCATCCAGGAGCGTCAAGAGCGCGTGGATCTGCTGCGGCGGCAAACCGTCGATGATCTCATGAAGCCGGTCCAATTCGCTCATGATTTGCTCAGTCGTATGCGGGCGTTACGCCTCCATTATATCGTTCTCTTAAACCGTGAGTTGCGGTACAATTTACAAGTCGATTTCAGGAGCAGGTGTGGCACCGTCACCGTCACCGGGCGAAATTACCAGCTTGCTTGCCGCCCTCAAACGCGGCGACCCCGGGGCCGAGTCGAATCTCGTCGCCCTGGTATACGACGATCTCCATGCGCTGGCACAGCGCTTCATGCGGCACGAACGCCCCGACCATACTCTCCAGCCGACCGCGCTGGTTCACGAAGCCTACCTGCGTCTCTTACAGAAGCATGCCGCGGACTGGCAGAGCCGGGCGCACTTCTTCGCCGCTGCCTCCATCGCAATGCGGCGTATTCTGGTGGACCATGCACGCCAGCGGGCTGCTGCCAAGCGCCCCGGAGGAAGGCAGAAGGTCGAACTCAACGACTTCATGGCCACGGCCAACCCGCGGTTCGATCAACTGCTCGTTCTGGATGAAGCCCTGACCCGCCTGGCGGAATGGGATGGCCGGAAAGCACGGCTGGTCGAAATGCTGTATTTCGGCGGCCTGACCGAAGAAGAAGCCGCCTCAGTGCTGGGGGTCTCCGTACGCACTGTGAAGCGCGACTGGAAAGCCGCGCGGGCCTGGCTGCAGGCCCAACTCGACGAGAACTCCCCATGACCCCGGAGCGATGGCATCGAGTAACCGAGGTTTTCCATGCCGTCCTCGAACAGCATCCTTCCCACGCGGACGAGTTTCTGCGCGACGCGTGCGGCGACGACGCGGAGTTGTACGCGGAAGTCCGGCACATGCTCCAGGAGCATGCCCGCAGCGGCTTTATGGATCGTGCGCCGCTCGGAGCCGAGCCGTCTGGTGCGCCACCGGTCTTCTCCACGGGCCAGACCGTCTCCGGCCGGTATCGGATTGTCCGTTTCCTCAGCCGTGGCGGCATGGGCGAGGTGTATGAAGCGGAAGACCTGGAGTTGAAGGAACGCGTGGCGCTGAAGACGTTGCTCCCGGCGATAGCGGCTGACACGCGCATGATCGCCCGCTTCAAGCAAGAGATCCAGCTCTCGCGCAAGATCGCGCATCCCAACGTTTGCCGCGTATTCGATCTCGCGCGCCACGCGGTGGACGGCTCTTCGCCGGCGACGATCTTCTTCTTGACGATGGAGTTCCTTCCGGGTGAGACCCTGGCTGCCAGGCTCGATCGCGAAGAGCGCATGGGGCCCTCTGCCGCCCTCCCGGTGATGGAACAGATGGCGGAGGCGCTCGACGCGGCGCACCGCTCCGGGATCATCCATCGCGATTTCAAGCCGTCCAACGTCATGCTGGCGCGGGACGGTGACGGGGTCCGTGCCGTAGTGACCGATTTCGGCCTGGCCCGCAGCTTCGGGCCATCGCCGCGGGAAACCACCGCGACGGCGACTGGTAACGTGATGGGGACCCTCGACTACATGGCGCCCGAGTTGTTGACGGGGAGCGCCGCATCCATCGCCTCCGATGTCTACGCACTGGGCATGGTCGCCTATCGAATGATTACCGGCGCCCTCCCGTTTCCGTCCGATAGGCCGCTGGCGGGAGCCATTCTGCGGTCGAGGGTGCCGGTACCGTCGCCGAAGTCCCTGGTCCCGGATCTTGACCCGAATTGGGAACGGGCGATCTTGCGCGCGCTGGATCCCGAGCCGGCGCGACGATTTGGGAGGACGTCGGAATTTGTGGGCGCGCTGAAGGGCGAGGCGGCGGTGACGGTGTCGTTGCCGGTGATGACGCGACGGAGATGGATCGCGGCGGTGGTGGTAGTGGTGGCCGTGATTGCAGGGTGGGTGGGGTGGCGGCATGCGCGAAATCAGCCGTCACCGGAAGCCCTGAGATGGTATGAAACAGGGGCTTCCGCGCTGCGAGACGCAACATACTTTCGCGCTGCGCGAGCCCTCGAACGCGCCGTATCGCTGGACCCGGGATTCGCCCTGGCTCACGCCCGCCTGGCTGAGGCCTGGAACGAACTGGACGATTCCGAGAAAGCAAAGGAGGAGATGTTGCGCGCTCTCCCGCAATCGGGGAGCGCTCCTCCGCAGGGCACCGACGCGCTTTATGCGGATGCGATCCAACGAACGCTCACCGGAGATTTTCCCGGCGCGATCCGCGCATACGTTGATCTTACCGGTAAGGGCTCAGAGGTGGAAAAGGCTTCGGTACTAGTAGATCTTGGGCGTGTCCGCGAGAGGAACGACGAGTTCCCGAAAGCGCTCGAAGCTTACCGGGAGGCCGCGCGGCGGGACCCACAGAATGCCGCGGCACATTTGCGGGCGGCGATGCTTTTAGGGCGAACGGGGAGATCCGGCGATGCCAAGCCTGAGTTCGAACAGGCAGATTCGCTGTACCAAAGTCTGAGTAACACAGAGGGTCAAGCTGAAGTCCTGTACCAGCGGGGACTGCAGGCGAGTGCGGTGCGGAAGCTTCCCGAGGCGCGGGCTGCGCTGGAGAAAGCCATTCAACTCGCGCGCGCCATTTCATCCGAGCACCAGGAGTTCGCTTCAGCCTTACAGCTCAGCGTCGTCACTTACCTGGAGGGCGATGCGGCACAAGCTGAACAAATAGCGTCCGGGGCTGTGGAGAAAGCACGGCACGCCGGCATGGCGAACCTGGCCGCGCGCGGGCTCACCGATTTGGGCATTGCGCGTCTGGGGCGTGGCGACTACCGCGGATCGGAAGGGAGCTTCCGCGAAGCCATCGAACTGTCGAAACGCTTTCATCTCCGCCGCAATGAAGCCCGCGCGCGCTTTTCTCTAGGTAACCTTTACCAGCAGGAAGGTGCCGCTGGGAGCGTAATGAACGAGATCGGTCCGGCGATCAGCTACTTCCAGCAAGCTGGGTTTCGCCTGGAGACGGCTCAGTGCTTTACGGTGGTAGCGCGCGCGCACCGCGACCTGGGCAACTATTCCGAGGCGCTTGCGGAGTTCAGCCAGCAGCTCTCCCTGATGGAGGGCTCCGACGATCGGCAGCAAATGGTTTTGGCCGAGCAGGGAGTTGCGTCGGTACTGTTCTTGATGGAGAAGTGGCCCGATGCACTCAGTCACTACGAACAATATTACGAACTGGCCCGGTCGAACCGGGATATCGTCCAAACCGGGCTGGGGCTACTCAACCGGGTGAAAGTACTCTGGCGGCTGGGGCGATATGGCGATGCGGTTCAACTGATCGGTGAGGCTGAAAAGCTGTCTGGCCAACCGGGAAGCGATAGCCGGCTTCCGAGTCTGATTGCCTATAGCCGGGCGGAAATGGCCCTCAGCCGTAAGGAGTTTGGAGAAGCGGCATCGCTGGCGTGGCGGGCATCGAAAATGGCCTCCTCAACGAAGCAGGTCCAGGCCTCGGCCAAGTGCCTGGTTGGTGTTGTGATGACGCGGGCCGGTTCGGCCCGGGACGCAAAGGGGCTTTGTAGCGACGGTCTTGCTGCGATTACGGCGCTTGGCGATGCGCCGGCGCTTTCGGATGGCCGGTTGGCGATGGCGGAGATTCTTTTGGGACTCCGCGAACTGCCAGCGGCGCAGGAGCAGGTTCGCCTGGCTCTCGATGACTTCGAAAAGGCGGGCCGGAAGGAATCCGCCTGGCGCGCGTCGGCGATTGCTGCCAGCATTCTGCGTCGTTCGGGCGATCCGATCAAGGCTAAGGACGCTGAAGAACGGGCGCAGGCGCGGCTGGCGGAGTTGCGCGCGGGCTGGGGCGCGCAGGATTTCAACCGTTACCTCACGAGGCCGGACATTCGGGATTGCCAACGAGGCCTCGGTAGATGACGACCAGTTTCCAGAACCAGTTGAAGAAACGACGGACACGAACAGTGAGGAGCAAAAGATGAGTTTTCTGAAGAAGGCGTGGACAGCGATCAGTATTGTCGGCGTTGCAGCCGCGATTTACATGTTGATCCAGTGGCGTCCGAAGGACCAGCATCCGATGACCGGTGGTGACGACGCCCCAATCGTTATGGCGGGAGGATCGATGTACATCGGAACGATAGGACCCAAATTCAAGCAAGATCCCCATGCAACAAACGAGGCCATCCATGAGGACAATACGAGGTATGTCGCCAGTGTGGACATCCTAGGAGCGCAGGGCAGCCTTTTGACTCTGCAAAAACTGAAATTCAACGACGGGACGCCGCCAATTGTTCCGGTCAAGATCGATATGACTTACTGCGATAGCGGTTGCTCCCTTTCGGTGGACGACTCTGTCACGATTATGTTCACTCCCGCAAGTCCGCACGGCGGTGAACTTCGCCTTAAGAACACCGACTCAGGGCACGCTATCGGATCTGATGTGAACTCGAATGTTTGGGAGCACAAGCCTTCTTCCCGGAAGCTCGCTAGCATCATGGTTACCGGCCAAGCTCAGCCATTCACTTGTCCGGAAGGCAAATGCCTCATTGTAATTCACTATGTGAAATAATCATCGCGGCGGATGCTTTTGGCCGCACGCCACTCCAAGATCTCGTTGACGATGCATCTCCCCGGTCACTACCAGGTCCGAGCCGCGGCCGGCGGATACGCCGCCAATCGCACCGTGGCCCCTAGTGGGAACCACATTCACCTTCTGGCCTTGTTTCTAGGGGATCTCAACGGCCCTCTCACCAACGGCCCCGTCCATGTCCGGCCACTCGGGGCCTGCAGACGAGCCGGCGTCCCTGTACCCAATTCGCAGCTTCTCCGCTTTCCTCGCTAAATTATAGATAGAGACCCATGCACGATCCCGCGACCGAAGTCGAAAAGCTGCGCGAAGAACTCCGCCGCCACGAGCACCTGTACTACGTTCTCGACCAGCCCGAGATCACCGATGCCGAGTACGACGCGCTCATGCGCAGGTTGCAGGTGTTGGAGGCGGAGCACCCCGAACTGGGTGCCGCGGATTCGCCCACGCAGCGGGTGGGGGGCAAGCCTCGGGAAGGCTTCACCAAAGTCCATCACACTTCCCAGATGCTCAGCCTGGATAACGCCCTGAACGAGGCCGAGGTACGCGATTTCGACCGCCGCGTGCGCGACCTGCTGGGTGGTGAACCTTTCCGCTACGTCACCGAATTGAAGATGGACGGGCTTTCCATGGCGGCACACTATCGCGGCGGCCAATTCGTTCAGGCGGTGACGCGCGGCGACGGCCTGGTGGGCGAGGAGGTCACCGAGAACGCGCGCACCATCCGCTCGCTGCCGCTGCGGGTCAAGACGGAGATCGAGTCCTTCGAGGTCCGGGGTGAAACCGTCATGAACCGGCGCGCGTTCGAGCGATTGAACGCCGAACGCGAGGAGCGCGGGCTTTCCCGCTTTGCCAATCCCCGCAATGCGGCGGCCGGCTCCCTGCGTGTGTTGGAGCCCCAGATCACGGCATCGCGGCGGCTGGACTACTACACCTACTTCCTTTTCACAGGGGGGCGGGCCGCGTTCGACAGCCACTGGCAATCGCTCGAGGAGCTTTCCCGAATGGGCTTTAAGGTAAACCCTCACCGGACGATCGCCAGCGGCGTGGAGGAAGTGCTGGCTTTCTGCGCGGAATGGGAGTCGCGGCGGGAGGAACTTCCCTACGAAATCGACGGCGTGGTGATCAAGGTGGATTCGGTGGAGCAGCAACGCCTCCTGGGGTACACCGCCAAGGCGCCCCGGTGGGCCATCGCCTACAAGTATCCCGCGCGGCAAGCGGTCACCACCGTGGATGGGATCGACGTGCAGGTGGGCCGCACCGGCGCCCTGACTCCGGTGGCGCACCTCAAACCCGTGGAGGTAGGAGGTGTCACGGTCTCTCGCGCCACCCTGCACAACGAGGATGAGATCGAGCGCCTGGGCCTCGAGATCGGCGACCAGGTGGTGATTGAGCGCTCCGGAGACGTGATTCCCAGAGTAGTGCGCGTGCACGCGCAGGGCTCCTACCGCAAGAGGTTCCGTATGCCGTCGGCGTGCCCCGTGTGCGGAGGGACGGTCGTGCGCGAGGAGGGCGAAGCCGCCAGCCGCTGCATCAACACGAACTGCTCGGCGCGGCTGAAGGAATCGATCCTGCATTTTGCGTCGCGCGGCGTGATGAACATCGACGGCGTCGGCGACGCGCTGGTGGATCAACTGGTGGACCGCGGCATGGTCGAGAGCGTGGCGGACCTCTATAGCCTCACCCTGGAAAAGCTCATGACGCTGGAGCGGATGGGGAAGAAGTCCGCCGGCAACATCCTTCGCAATATCGGGAAGTCCAAGCAGAATCCGCTGCCGCGTGTCCTGTCGGCGCTGGGAATCCGCTTCGTGGGAGAGCGCACGGCGGTGTTTCTGGCGGAGACCTTCGGCAGCCTGGATGTGATTGCCGGCGCCGGGATCGAGGATTTGCAGGGCGCCGAAGAAGTGGGGCCCAAAGTGGCGGAGAGCGTATTTCAATTCTTCCGCGAGCCGCGCAACCGCGAGTTGGTGGAGCGTCTGCGCGCCGAAGGGCTCCAGTTCACCTACCTGTCGACGCGGCCCAAGGGCGGGCCGCTGAAGGGTCTCACCTTCGTGTTGACGGGGACGCTTCCGCACCTGAGCCGGGAGGAGGCCGCGCGCCGGATCGAAGCCGCGGGCGGAAAAGTGAGCGGCTCGGTGAGCAAGAAGACCCACTACGTGGTGGCCGGCGCCGATCCTGGCTCCAAGATCGTCAAGGCGCAGGAACTGGGTATCCCGGTGCTGGACGAAGATCTGCTGCTCGATCTCCTCAGACCCGAGTGACGCGGATCTCGGGCACCTCTACGATGCGCACACCCGAAGCCGGATGCTCGATCGCGTTGGCCATCGTCTGGACCATCTGGGGAAGGGTGACCAGGCCCAGGCGGCGAGCCGACTCGCGGGTATTGGGGAGCGCTCCCAAAATCCAATAGGCGGGTAGGAGTAGCAGGGGCCATCGCCGGCCGGGGCCGAGGACGTACCAGGGGCGCAGTATGGTGGCGTTCAGTCCCGAGGCGCGGATGGCCTCCTCGGCTTCCGTGCGGGCGGCGATGTATTCCCGCATGACTGGGGCGGGGTGGGCCACGCTCACGTAGACGAAGTGCCGGATACCGGCGCCGGCGGCTGCGGAGACTGCCTGCCGCGCAGAGGCAAGATCGATGCTGCGGAACTGCGCGGCCTTGGAAGGCCCCGGATGGGCCACGCCGACAAGCTGCACGAAGGTGTCGGCGCCCGCAACGTGCTGGCGGTAGGTGGAAGCATCCAACGGGTCCCCGCTAACGCCTTCGCAGCCGGGCGCCAGGCGCTTCCCGGAGCCGGGGCGGACCAGACCGCGGACGGTGTGGCCCCGGCGGAGCAGCTCCGCAGAGAGCCGCTGGCCCATGAAGCCACTGGCGCCGGTGATGAAGACGAAAGCCATTGCTTGATCATACGAGAGGCCGAGCGTTACGGATTGGGGTTCCCGCGCAAAGGGCCACCATTCCCTGGCCCCTGGCCCGGCTACTGGCGCTTCTCGCCGTCCATCATCTTCTGGATGCGCTTCAGGTTGCCCTTGATCTCGTCGGTGGCCTCCTGGATCTGGTTGGTGTCGTAGATCACGCGAGGAGTCAGGAAGATGATCAGCTCGGTCCGGCTCTTGCTGATGCTCTTGGAACCGAATGCCGCGCCCAGCAGCGGAATGCGGTGAAGCAAAGGCACGCCGGTGGAGTCATTGACCCGCGATTCCCCGATGAACCCTCCGACGGCGATGGTGTCGCCATCCTGCACGGTGACCTGGGTCTGGAAGGATCGTCTGGAGAACGAGGGCGAATCGATATTGCTGGACGAATTCCCCTGTGGCTCGCTGACATCCTGATCGACGGTCATGGTAACCACGCCGCTGGAATTCACGCGCGCCGTGATCTGGAGGGTCACACCGGTGCTACGGCTGCTCACGGAATTGAAGGAACTGCCCGTGACCGCGACGCCCGAGGAGGTCAGCACCGGAACATCCTGGCCCACGTTCATGGTCGCCGGGATGCTGTCGGTGGCGATAATGCTGGGAGCCGAGATGACCCGCGCCACATGGTTGGACTCGGCCAGGTTCAACACGCCCAGGAGTTCATGGCTGCGCAAGACCAGGGCTCCCACCGACAGGTTCAGGCCGTTGCCGCCGGCAGTGGCGTTGAGCACGCGGGAAACCGTGCCGGTATCCTTCTTGTCGAGGAAGGATTGGACGCCCGCGGAAAATGCGCCGGTCAGATCCAGCTCGTAGATCTTGGCATCGATCAGAACCTGACGCGGCGGCACATCGAGCTGGCGCAGCAGGCTGTTGATCTGCTCCCATTCCTGCGGCATGCCCTGCACCAGCAAAGTGTTATCGAACGGGTTGGGGATGACGTGCGGGATTCTGGTTCTGGGCTGTCCCAGGTTGGACGATCCCAGATAGGTCCCGGTCAGATCCGTGTTGGGCCCGGCGGCGGGTTGTGCGGCGGTGCTACCCGGCGCCGCGGTGTTGATGGGAGCCTGGAAGACGCCGCCCGAACCGACCTGGTTGTTGTAGTTGTAGGCGTTCCCATAGCCGCCCATGCCGTATCCGCCCTGACCATATCCTGCCTGGCCATATCCGGCCTGGCCGTATCCGCCCATGCCATAGCCACCCCCACCGTAGCCGCCCATGCCGCCGCCATAGCCGCCCCCCATACCGCCATAGCCGCCCATGCCGCCATAGCCGCCCATCCCCATACCCATCCCCATACCGCCGCCGGACGACATCTGGGCCAAGCCGACAAGGGCCGCGGTGTCGCCGGTGTAGAGCGCCATGATGGCTATGGCTACAGTCTCCGACCGGCCGTACTTCAAGCGGTACACATAGTTGTTCACCGCGCCCGCCATGATCTTAACGGGGATATCGAGCTTGTCGATCCAGTTGGCCACCTCGGTGAAGATGCCGGGGTTCGGCGCCACGGCGATCAGCGTGTTGATGCGGTCCACCGGGATAAACTTCACCGCGGAGTTCTTCTCGGAAAGCGCGTATGCTTTGAAGACCGACTCCAGTTCCTTCACCAGGTCGGTGGGCCGGCTGTTGGTGACGTCGAAGAGACGCACCCGCTGGCCGGCGAAGGTGTCGGCATCGAAAAGGGAGATCAGTTGCATGGTCCGCTTCATGCTGCGGCTGTTGTCCTCGATGATCAGCAGGTTGGCGGGTTCATACGGCTGGGCGGTGGCTCCTTCTCCCAGAAAAGGCTTAATGAGGGTGTTGAGCTCCGCGGCCGTGGCGTACTTCAGGAAAACCAGGTTGAGGATCATGCGCTCGTCGTCGGGAAGGGTCTTGGGATCGGCGTTCACCATCGGATCGAGCGGCAGGTTCGACACCGAGTTGATGGGAACGATGCGGTACAGGTCGCCGACTTTCACCATGGCTGCGCCGTTGACGCGCAGGATGGTCTCCATAAGTTGCATGAGGTCCACCGGCTTCACTTCGCCGTAAGTGTAGACAATCACCGAGCCCTTGATGCGCGGGTCGAGAATGTAGTTGATCTTCATCTCCTTGGCGAGTGTGTCGACCATCTCGGTGAGGGACACGCCGCCAACCAGAAAGGGCTGATTGGTAGCCAGCCGCGGGGCGGCTGCTGCCGGTGCGCCGGGCGGAGCCTGGGTAGCAGGAGGCTGCGTGGCCGGGGCCTGCGCAGGCGTAGCCGGCGGGTTAGGTTTGGCCGGAGCTGGCTCTGGCGGCGGCTGCTGAATCCTGGGCGGCGCTTGTGCCAGAATCGCCGTGGCCAGAGCGCACGTAGCCACAGTTAACCGAAGGTAAAAGATGAGGCGCATGGTTTCGTTAGTCCTGTCGGGCGGCGCTGCGTGCCCGTTCCCGGTTCCACACCGACTGTTCCATTTCGTTCAAGTCCGCCTTTTTTCGTTGCCACTGGTAAATGCCGAACGGGCCAGGGCACTCGAAACGGATGGTCTCACCGTCCTCCGTGGCCTTCACTTCTTCAAGGCGCCTGGACGCGGCGGCCGCGCGGGCCCGCTCGTCCGCCGGCATGTCTTTCAGCCGGGCGATGCCGAAAGGGGTCTTGCGATAAATCCACTTCATCCCTTGGGGATCGGTGTAGTGATATGACCCGTCGCCGGTCATCACAGCGCGGGCGGGGATTCCGAGCTTCGGCGCTGTGACAACGCCCGCGACAGAGGGATGCTTCTTCGCCCGCCCGTCGGCCGCGGCCAGCATCCCTGCGAATAAGGAAAACACGATGAGTAATTTCATTTTTCAGACTCGGGGTTGGGCATGCTTCAGCCCTACTTTCCTACCGGTTCCCAAGTGCACGACTGACCGAAGGGGGTCGAATGCATGACCTTCCTGTATCCCTCCTTCACAGAACCCTCGGCATTCCCGTCGTTCACCGTACAGGTCTTAAAGCCGAAAGCCGTGGCCTCTCCGGGGCCAGTGCTGGCTGGCGCAGGGGGCGGGGCAGCCTGCGGCGGCGGAGCCGCTTCGGTGCGAACATTCTGGGCTACCTGGGGAGCGTTGCCGCTGCTGTGCGCGGCTAAGTCGCCCACCGCCCGGTGAATCACCTTCCCATCCCATTCCAAAGCGATCTCTTCACTATTGACGCTCAGGAGCTTGAATTGGCCGATGCTTTCCCCGATATGAATCGCCTGGTGCGGAGCGTCCGCGGTCACACTGAAGAACGCCGTGGGTCCGCTGCTGCCCAGGTTCATCATGCCGTGATAGGCCGGCAGGGCAGGCATGGGCTTGGGAGGGGGCGGCGGCGGCACTTCGATCACCACCGTGGCGTTGCGCGACCGATCGAAGAGCAATTTGTCCGTGACGTTGATGTAGGCCGAGGGCATGACCGCCGGCTCCGGAGGCAACGGCGTGAATATTGGCGGAGGGAGCGGCTTCGGCTGGCGATTCAGCGTGGCGGCTTCGCGCGCCTTGGCAGCCCGCCATTCATTCCGAAACTGGACGCCCACGTAGAACACCACGGCCACCAGCACTACGTCGAGGAGCAGCAGCTTACGATTCAAAACGCGCCTCCCGCTTTCTTCGCTGGCAGCAGTTTCTTGGGCACCACACCGGAAAGACTCAGCCGCACCTGCAGGTTCTTTTTCTTGTCGGAGCCGCCGCTGATGGTGATCTCGTTGGTGGCCAGAACCTCGGGCTCATTGGCGAGGGCCGCCAGGAAATTCACCAGTTGCTCGATTCCGCAGGTAAAGGCGACGCTCACGGAGACCTCGCCGTAATCGTTGGCCAGCGGCTTCACGCTCGCCGTCTCCAAGCCAGGCGCGTTGAACCCGCTGCTGGTGGCCACCCGCTGGATCAGGCTCAGAAGCTGAGCTTGCGCCTGGGGCACGGTGTCGGCGGTGAGCAGTCCCTTCTCGCGAACGGCCAACTCTGCGCCGGCCTGCTTGAGCACAGTCTCTTTTCCGGGGAGCATGGCCGCCAACTGGCGCACGGCGACGAAAAAACCGAGCATGATCCACATTTCCGCAGTCGGAGACATTGTCGTGCCCAGCAATTCCTTATACTCGAACGTATAAACGCCAGTGGCATGGTAATGCAGGAAAAACAG
>JAIQFL010000283.1 GCA_020073365.1 Terriglobia bacterium
AAGCACGCGTGGTCATCCACGGCTCACGATCCTGTCGACGGCGCGGAGGGTAGCCCGATGTTCTGAAAAGGATGCCTTGACCTGATCGCACCTCGCCGCGCTCACGCGCGCCGGCGCCGACGTGTGCCTGCGCCTGCTCAAAGACGTGCGTGGCGCATCGCCAAACCGGCCAACTTGGTGCACTCTCTGACCGGCGCTCACACTGGAGCCGCGAACGGTGATCGCCCGCATCGGGTTAGTTTTTTGACGGCATGCGGAGCCGCAGACAACACAGGGACCGGATCGCCCGCCAGGCTGCTCGCAAATTGGCGTGGTGCGCCGTCATCATTTTGGGCTTCACCTGCGTCATGATGCAATTGACGGTCTGGAACCGCCCTGCGGCACAGGATCGCGAACCTTTTTATACCACCCTTCCCGGCGTGGACCTCAACGGCGTACCGCCAGCCAAACTGCCGGCCCTCTTGAAAGATCTCAACACCAGACGCTGCACATGCGAATGCATGCGCACCCTGGCCAGTTGCCGTAATCATCACAGGTCCTGTAGTTTTAGCGTGCCCGTGTCGATGGAAGCCGTGGCCGCCGCCCGAGAGCACTAGCTTCACCACTGCAAGAGCTGCCGGACAATTTCCCGCCTGGCGCTTGCTGACGATGAAATTCCGTACCCGTTACTGAGAGTCAGGAGCCAGCGCTGGCTGCTGAGCGGCGCCATCTTGCGAACACACTCGCTTTGCCCCTGGATCGGTTCTATAATGGTTTGCAAAATGCCTAATCAGGCGACATCTGCCAGGAGGGTTCTGCTCGTCCTGCTCTTGCTGTGCGCAGTAGTTCGTGCGCAGACGGTGTCGTTGGGCTCGGAGCATTTCCATCAACATTCCTCCCAGCATTGTTGCGGTTTGTGCCATGCCGGCCCGCTGCCTCTAATCCAGCCTTCGGTGGCGGCAGCGTTCGCGCCCAGGCTCTCGATGGCGTGGATCGAGTGGTCTGGCGGCCTGGATGCGCCTCACCAGGTGTTGCTTGCCGCGGGCTACTCGCGCGCGCCTCCTGCTTAGTTCCCGATACGTTTTGTAACAGCTCGGCGCGGGCCTGCATTACCGGCGCGCGGGGTTGGTATTTCTCCAACAACATTAGGAACTCTGAAGAATCGAGGCATTATGCGTATACTCGTGCTCGCGCTTGCCTTGGCCTGCCTGTTTGGGGCCCAACTTCCGGCGCAGGATACTACCGAATTACTCAATCGAATGAAGGCCATGGAGGATCGCATCAAGTCCCTGGAGGCCGAGGTACAAACCCTGAAACAAACTGCCGCGGTTACTCCGCCCCCGGCCACCGCGGCGCCTAACATCCCCGCTCAACCGGCGGTTCCGATTCCGGCTCAGCCGGTGCCGATTCCCGCGGCCCTGCCGCCGCAGGAACCCGTGACGTTGGGCGGGGCCGGTCCGGCAGCGGCCAAAGCCTTGAATCCGGATATTAGCGCGATCGGCGATTTCATCGGTGCGGTGGGTAACGGAGCGAATCGAGGGATTCCGTCGCTGGAGATGCACGAGAGCGAATTGGGCTTCCAGGAAGTGATCGACCCCTACGCGCGCGCCGACTTTTTCATCAGCTTCGGCGAGCACGGCGTCGATCTCGAGGAGGGTTACCTCACGCTAACATCGCTCCCCGCCGGACTCCAGGTGAAGGTCGGCAAGATGCGCGCCGCATTTGGCCGGGTCAATACGCTGCATAACCACGTGCTACCCTGGACCGACCGGCCGCTAGTGAACCAGGACCTGGTGGGCGGCGAAGACGGGATCGACGATGCCGGCCTCTCCGTGAGCCGCATCCTGCCGGCTCCGAAAGGTATTTTCCTGGAGGGCGTGGCGCAGCTTTATCGCGGCGACAGCACCAATGTTTTCCAGGCCTTGAGACGCAACGACGTCTCTACGGTGGAACATCTGCGCGCTTACAGCGACCTCAGCGAATCTACCAACCTCGACATCGGAGGCTCGTATGCGCGCGGCCACAGCCCCTTCGGCAATGGCACCAATCAACTCTTTGGTGCGGATCTAACGTTGCGATGGAAGCCGTTACGGCGGGCGATCTATCACTCCTTTGTGGCGAGGAGCGAGCTGGTTTGGGCGCGGACGACCGCCTTGGCCCCAGAAACGATTGCGTCGCTAGTTCCGCCAAGCGCCCCTGCCTCGTACGTGGTCAAGCCCTTCGGATTCTACGTTTCGGGCGATTACCAGTTCGGCCGCCGCTGGTTCTTCGGCGGACGCTTCGACCGCTCCGAACGCGGGGCCTGTCTTCCAACCAATCCGCCCACGACGACGTCTTGCAACCCGATCCTGCCCCCCGGCGCCCTGCTGCAAGACACCGGCGGCTCGCTCATCCTGACCTACTGGCCCAGCGAGTTCAGCCAGATCCGCGGCCAACTCCGCCGCACGCGGTACGGCGAGGGTCTCACCGCCAACGAGCTCATCTTCCAGTTCATGTTCTCGATGGGCGCTCATGGAGCCCACCCGTTCTGATCATGAAGAAAGCTTTCGTAAACCGGACCATCGTTTGCACCGTCCTGAAAGATAAGGGATTATTTTCGTGAAGACATCCAGACGAATACAGGCATTGGCCGTTGTTCTGTTCACGGCCGCGGCGGGCACTACCCAGGCCGCATCCAAACTCAACGTGATGACCAGCACCCAAGACCTGGCGGATCTCGCTCGCGAAGTGGGCGGCGACAAGGTCAATGTTGACTCCATCGCCATGGGCTACCAGGATCCTCACTTTGTGGAACCTAAGCCCAGTTTCCTGCTGAAGCTGCAGAAGGCCGACATGCTGGCGGTGGTCGGCCTGCAATTGGAGATCGGCTGGCTGCCGCCGCTGCAGACCCAGAGCCGCAATGCCAAGATCCAGGTAGGAGGCACGGGCTATCTCGACATGTCGCAGTTCTGCCAGATTCGGGAGATCCCCACTGGCCAGGTCACACGCGCGATGGGCGACGTGCACCCCTTGGGTAACCCGCACTACTGGCTCGACCCGGAAAATGGCCGCCGGATAGCCAAGGCCTTCGCGACCAAACTCGGTGAGATGGACCCCGGCGATGCAGCCTACTTCCAGCAACGCTATAGCGATTTCGACCAGCACCTCTCCGTGGCGGAAAAGGGTTGGGAAGCCAAGATGGCTCCGTACAAGGGGCGCAAAGTAGTCACGTATCACCGCTCCTGGCCCAACTTCTGCGAGCGGTTCGGCCTGAACGTGATCGACTACGTGGAGCCGAGGCCTGGAATTCCGCCTACACCCAGCCATACGCTCGAACTGATCAACACCATGAAGCGCGAAGGCGTCAAGCTGATCCTGGTGGAACCGTATTTCGATCTGCGCACACCGAATTCCGTGGCGGCGGCAGTGGGTGGGGAGGTGGCGCAGTTGATGCCCTCGGTGGGCGGCGTCAAACAGATTACAAACTACTTCCAGTTGTTCGATTACGACATTGACCTGCTGGTGAGCCTGTTCCAAAAAGTGAAATAAAGGACAGACAGACGATGAGCATATTCGAGTTTCTGCTGGCTCCTTTCGTTGCGAGCCTCATTCTGACCGGCATTCACGCCTATCTCGGCGTTCACGTGGTGGAGCGCGGCGTGATCTTTGTGGATCTCTCCCTGGCCCAGATTGCCGCGCTGGGCACCACCATCGCGGTCCTGTTCGGCATGGAACCACACAGCGTCTCCACGTATGTGGTCAGCCTGATCTTCACGTTCATTGGGGCGGCGGTGTTCTCCACCATTCGCGGCCACAAAGCGCGCATCCCGCAAGAGGCCATCATCGGGATTTGTTACGCGGTAGCTTCGGCCGCCGCGATTCTGGCGATGAGCAAATCCGTCTCGGAGACCGAACACCTCAAAGAGATGCTGGTGGGCAACATCCTGACCGTTTCCTGGTTTGAGGTAGCCAAGACCGCGGCGCTGTACGGCGCCATCGGCCTGTTCCACTACACCTTCCGCAAGAAATTCCTGGCGATCTCGATGGACCACCAGAAGGCCGAAGCGGCCGGTATTTCGGTGCGCTTCTGGGACTTCCTCTTTTATGCCTCCTTTGGTTTCGTGGTCACGTCCTCGGTGGCGATCGCCGGCGTCCTGCTGGTGTTCTGTTACCTAATCGTGCCATCTGTTGGTGCCATGCTGTACGCCGAAAGCATTGGCAAGCGCCTGGCGATCGGCTGGACGATGGGAACGCTGGTTTCGGCTCTGGGAGTCTATTTGTCGCTCAAGATCGACCTGCCGACCGGCGCGACCATTGTCTGTACCTTTGCCTTGGTTCTGATTTTGATGGCGGCAGTGCGGCCTTTCGTTAAGAAGAAGGGCCTGGTTAACGCCGAACCAGTCGCAGTAGGCCGGTAGTCCAAAATAGCCGTGCTTCAGGTTGCGGTAGGGCAGGGATTGGCCAGCTCGCGCTCGATCCACGCGTGCTGTTCGTCGATGTGCGCGCGAGTCTCGCCATCGAGCGCGAAATCGATTACCTCTTTACGCCAGAAGTGCGGCAACTCAGGGCTCGGCCTTAGCTGCCGGCACATTGATCGCGAAGACGAATTGCTGCCCGTCGCTCCTGATGTTGCCCAGGTTTCCACTCAGAGGGCCGGGCAGCTTGAACAGCATCTTGGGCGCGCCCGTGTGGAACGCCGGACCCGTGCTGACCTCCGCCGCCATCACGCGAAGGTCGTTCGAGTCCAAATCCAGGCCGCGGAAGAAAACCTCTTTGCCATCGTTGCGCCAGTGCAGCATGGCCGCCGCGCCGTCTTTGGAAACCTGCCATTTCTGCTCGCCCACCTTTCCCGTGGACGGATCGAACGGCCGCACGTACACCTCGAACCGTTCGGCCTGCTTCTCGTCTGACCGGAAGAGCAGAAACCGGCCGTCGGGCGAGACCCTGCCCGTGCTGTCGTCGAACTCTTCGCGCAACGACTCGATGGCCGTTCGGGCCTTGGCATCGCTCCCCGTCAGCGGCACGGTCAGAATCACGCCGCCGGATTCACAGATCAGCGACTTTGCGTCCGGGGAAACGTCGCTGAGGACCAAACCCGCCCCTGGCGTGTATTGGAACAGGAATTCCTCGCTGCCCGTACCATCCGCCGCCCTGGAATAAATGCCGAAATCCCCCTTCCGCATGGACGAGTACAAGATGTGGCGTCCGTCGGGTGACCACATCGCAGCGAATCTCGGAAAGGTATCGTTCGTAATTTGCGTGCTCTTGCCGCTGGCGATATCGATGGTCCAGAGGTCCTGCTGGCTGGTCTTGAGATCGTTCTTCGTCACTAGCAGGCGTGTGGCGTCGGGGGAAAATGCGGGCGCGGAATACCGGTCCGGTTCGCCCACCTTCTTCACCACCTGTCCTTCCCGATTGAAAATGGTGAGCTGTTGAAGCTGCGGCCCCCTCGGCCGGGGAAGCACGACAAATCGGTCGCCGTCCGCGTTGATATACGCGATGCGGTCGGGCACGGCGCTCTGCTGGTGGTACAACACCTCCGGCTTCTTAAACGTAAATGCCGGAGACGTGCTCACCTCCGACGCCATCACCGATTGGTCACGCGCCAGATAGAATAGCGCTTGGCCATCGCGCCGCCAGAATGGCGCGCTGGAGGCGCCGTCCGAAATCTGCCAAGGCCCCGCGCCCGCCGCCGAATCGACTGGCCGTACAAACACCTCGGCTTTGTTGGCCTGATCCAGGACGATGTAAGCCAGGTAGCGGCCATCCGGAGAGAATCGCGGCGCGAACATCCGCAGCTCGCTGTGGAGGACTTCGGCCGGGTTGTGCTCACTGCCGCTGAGCGGCAGGGTGTACAGATTTCCTCCCTTGAGGTCGGACTTCGCAAAGGCCAGGAAACGGCCATCGGCCGACCAATCCGAGAGATTCAGGAACGCGCCGGGGTTCTTGTACACCTGTTCCTCCGGTCCCTGGCCGTTCGCGGCACGAAGATAGATCCCCTCCTGGCCGCTGCGAATGGTGGTGTAGGCGATCCGCTTATTGTCGGGCGACCACACCGGCCCCATCACAAACTCCGTCTTGGCGCTGGTGGTGAGCCGGGTGGATGCTCCCGTCTCGACGTCGAGGATAAACAGGTCCGCGCTCTCGTTCGGCAAATCTTCCTTGATTACCGCGATGCGCTTGCCGTCCGGAGAAAGGACAGTGTCGTCGTAGAGCGCCTTCTCGCCGACCTTGCCGGTCTGCTTGCCGTAGCGGTCGACGAACGTGATGATTGTCGCGTTGTTCTCGAACCTTCTCGCATTCTGTTTGGCCTTGGCTTCGGCGACAGCCTTGGCCTTGTCGTCGGCCGGCTTCACCTCGCTTTCAGCGGGAGCCGGACCTTGAGCAAGACAGACAGAAGCGGCGGCGAATAGGATCGCAACCCAGCCAGAATTCTTCATATACAACCTCTATAGAAGCTCAGCTCAACAGTTTTGGGGACATGCTGAAATGACCTTGCCCGTAGGCAACTCAAAGGTTCGGATGAGCCCCGAACGGGACTTGTCCCGCGCGCGGCTGAGTTCGACCTTTACGGTCTTCCCGATACTGCCTTCGAAGTCGGCCTTGCCGAAGTCGCGAATGCGGAAGAAGCTGGGAGCCGGACCCTCGACCAGCCAGGTCTCCACGGCGCCGTTGGCGCCCTTTACTTCCACCGTCATGTACGTGTGGGGATTGCGCCAATCGACTTTTGTCAACGTGCCGGTCAGGCTGACACGATCGTTGAAGTCGAATGTCGCAGTCATGTTGTGATGGGCCACGGCTTCGTTCGCCAGCATCGCGCAAGCGAGGGCGAGCAAGACCTTCATCCTGGGAATCACGGGAACCCTCCTTAGGAGAAAAGAATACATGGTTCAAGGAATAAAAGCAATAGCGCGTCCGGCCCAGCCCACGCTGAACCAAAGAGTCAGCGACAGGAAAGCAACGATCACATTGATCCGTCTCGGGCAAGAGACCGGCTCGGGCGCGATAAATCGCCGCAGTACACCGAAATGAAACAGGATCGCGCAGCCAAGAAGCGCCATCTTGATCCGAAACGGGTGGCTGCCCAGGTACTTTTCCGGCGTGGCCAGGAAGATGAGCAAGCCGGAGAGAATGACCAGCGTCACCGCACCGGTCCTCCAGGGCTTGAACTGGCGCGCGAGACCGGAGAGAGACGATTCCCGATTTCCAAAGCCGGCCAGCCGCAAATCGAGGATCACCATCGTCGCCAGGAAAACCGTGAGCCCCGTCAGGTGAACCGACTGGACGGCGGGCATGCCATACCTGCTGTCGCGGATGAAGACAATCGGAGCCCAGGTCGAGCACCAGTGAAACAGAGAGAGCATGGGGACGCTAGAATTCGTAAGCCATGGTGCGGCCGCAAACGATCACGCCGATCCAGACAATCAGCGACAAGCCGGCGCAGAACCTCGCCCCCGCGGGCGTCTTGCCGGCCAAATCCCACTGCGACATCTTCGGATAGAAGATCCATTGATAAACCGCGGCATTGATTCCCAGTACCAGCAGGAGTAACAGTTTCGTGCGGAAGAACGGATTTCCATAGGCCTTCCCGGCCTGGGTGATGAACAGGAAAACGCCGGTGATCAACATGACGGCAAAGCCGAACCTGGACCAGCGCAGAAACTCGTTGGTGACCTTGGAGCCCGTCGTAAGTCCGAGCAAACGCAGATCGAACATGACGATCATGCCGACCGATATCGGAAGGGCCAGAATGTGACTGCCTTCGATCAACGGGAACAGCCAAATGGATTCGTTGATCATCGTTGCCAGCGGCGTGTTTTGCAGCCATTGGCACCAGTCGAAGAGAGACGTCGAGGGAAGTATCACGGGATTTCCTAGACTCTACACTGAAACGTGAGCCTCGGCAAGTCTTGGGGTAGGCTTTAGCCGGGGGCAAGTCTGCCGAGCTGTGAAGTAGAGAGGCTCGCCACAACGATTCTCGGGGCGCTACGCCTCCCGTAGCGCCTCCACGGGATCCATGCGCGCGGCCCGATGTGCCGGCAGGAATCCAGCTAGCGAGGATACCGCCATCAGAAACAGCGCCACCGCCAGCAGCAGAAAATAGTCGTTGGGGCCGAAGCCGAAGAGCATGCTGCGGAGGGCGCGCGTCATCGCCACGGCTCCCGCGCCGCCCAGCGCGGCACTGGCGGATACCAGCAGCGCGACCTCCTTCATCAGCGCGCCTGACACCTGGGCACGGGTCGCTCCCAGCGCCAATCGAATCCCGATCTCCTGGGTACGCCGCTCCACCGCGTACGAGATTACGCCGTAGACACCAACACATGTCAGCGTCAGCGCCAACAGGCCGAAGCAGGTCGCCAGCAGCGCCAGCAGCCTTTCGTGGGCCAGCTTCGCATCGATGGCGTCCACCAAGGGACGAATCGCGCCGACCGCCATGCCGGGGTCGAGCGCATGCATGGCGGCCCGGACGTTGCCCGCCACCAGCGCCGGATCGCCCGTGGTCCGCACCATCACCGCGGTGATCGGGGCGGGGGACTGCGCCATCGGGACATACACCAGAAACCCGAACGGATCGCTGGGATTGGCGAATCGCACATCGCGAGCCACACCCACTACCTGGATGGCATGCTGCCCGTCGTAGCGGTTGCCCTGTGTCACCAGGCGGCCCACCGGGTTGGCGGCGCCGAACAGCTTGCGCGCCGCCGTTTCACTCAGGACCGCGACCTGGGGCGCGCCTTCGCGGTCATCCGCCGTGATGCCGCGGCCCGCCACCATCCGGATTCCCATGGTCTCGAAGTACTGCGGGGATATGTGGACGATGCGCGTGTTATCGTCGCGCTGTGCCGGGCGTTCGGCGGCGGCGAGCGGGCCGGTGTGCTGATCGCCGCCCATGGGTCCGAAGCACGACAAGGCCGCTGAACGAACGCCCGGCAATTCGTTCATCCGCTCGTAGAGCGGCTGGCTGAGCGCTCGATAGCGGGCCATCATGGTGGGGCTGAACTCCCACGGCAACTCCACCATCAGGACGTTCTCCCCGCGAAAACCGAAATCCTGATGCCGCAAGCTCGCGAGCGAACGCACCAGCAGGGCGGAGCCTGACAGGAGCAGCAGCGAAATGGAAACCTGAGCCACCACCAGCGCCTTCCCCAGCACCTGCCGGTGGCGGCCGGTGGATTGGCTGCGCCCGTTCCCTTGCAGGGCGGCATTCAGGTCCACACGGGTCGCGGACCAGGCGGGAGCCAGTCCAAAGAGGCACGTTGCCGCTGCGGTCACCGAGGCGGTGAAGGCCAGAACGCGCCAACCGGGACCGAGAGGCAGGCGCCAGCTCTGACCCTCCGCGGCCAGTTTGACCAGGGCCGCGGAGCCCCAACGCGCCAGCGCCAGGGCCGCCACCGCGCCGATGGCCGACAGCAGAAGGCTTTCCGAGAGCAACTGCCGCATCAGCCGCGCGCGTCCCGCTCCCAATGCCAGGCGCACGCCGATCTCGTGCGTACGGGCGGCAGCGCGTCCCAACAGGAGGTTGGCCAGGTTGCAGCAGGCGATCAGCAGCACCATCCCGACCATCCCCATCAAGACCAGCAACGGGCTTTCGAAGCGCTTCTGAAGCTCTGCGATGCCCCGGCTGCCCGGCTCGATTTCCACCCGGTATTCGGCCTGGCCGCGTGGCCGCTCGTTCAGGTAAGCCAGTTGATGGTAGAGCGCCTCGAACGCCGTCCGCGCCTGGCGGGGCGAAACACCCGGCCTCAGGCGCGCCATGACCGTCAGCCAGAAGGCCTTGGGAGCATTCAGCCAATCCGTCGCCATGGCCTGTGGCGCGACGCTCATGGGCAACCACACGTCCGGAGCATTGCCTTGCGTTTCGCCATAAAACTCGGGAGGGACCACGCCGGCGATCGTAACCACCGCCTTGTTGATCTGCAAAGGCTGGCCGATGGCGTCGGGACTGCGGGCGAATTCGCGCTCCCAGAAACTATCGGCGATCACGGCCACCGGAGGCGCCGCGGCCCGGTCGTCGGCTTCGGTGAAGACCCGTCCCAATCGAGCCTGGACCCCCAGCACCGCGAAGTAGCCGCCGGTGACCAGCACGGCGTTCACCGTTCGGGCGGGGCCGCGACCCCGCAGGACGGCGGCGTGCAGCGGATAATCGCTGGTGGCGAACATCCCGCTCGATACCTGCTGCCGCGCTGCCATTTCGCGATAAAGCGGATAGCTGAAGTTGAGCGGCTTGCCGTTCTCCAGCAATGCGAGGCGTACCAGGGATTGGGGATCGCGGACGGGGAGCGAGCGGAAGCGGACGGCGTCCAGCACCTGGTAAATGGCGGCGTTGGAGCCGATGCCGAGCGCGAGCGTAAAGATCGCGGCCAGCGCGAAACCGGGGCTCTCGCGTAGTTGGCGGAGCGCGTAGGCAAAGTCTTGGGCCATCAAGACTATTGTGCGGCAACCTGGAGGGACAGACGACCGTGTCTCGCCGCCTGTCGACCGGCCAGGGCAGGGCATGGCCCTGGGTCTTCGACCTGCACAGGGCCGATTGAGCATCCGCGGGATGCAAGCCGGGCGGATATTGTGACACCAGGCATCTATACTGGTCGTATGACAACCATCAAAATCAAAATGGTGGATCCCGCCCAGAATGAGTTCCTGGCGAGCCTGGAAGCGAAGAGCCAACGTCCCAGTCACTTCTTCCGCACCATGGCGAATCGTCCCGAGGTGCTCCAGAATTTCGTGCCGCTCTACGGCGCGATCATGGGAGCGGGTTCGGTGGAACGCCGCATCAAGGAGTTGGTATACCTGGCCTGCTCCTACGCGAACGAGTGCGCTTACTGCACCGCGCACCACGTGGCCAGCGGAAAGAAGGCCGGCATCACCGCGGAGGAGATGCAGGCGATCCAGACCGAACAGGACCACGGATTCTCCGAACCGGAACGCGCTGCCATCCGATACGCGCGCGAACTGACCCGTGAGGCCGACGCAGATGAGACCCGCGCCGTCCTGCTGGAACACTTCAGCGATGAACAGGCCGTGGAGATCACCCTGGTAGCGGCCATGGCCAACTTCACGAACCGCTTCAACAACGGCTTGGGGATCAAGCCGGAGGACTAGCGGTTCTGCCGGCCGGGCTTCCATCCGCATGGCCATTCTGAGCGGCATCCATCCCGTCGCGGAGGCACTACGGGCGCAACACCCAATCGATCGCCTGCTGGTGGCCCAAGGCGCCGGCGGCCCGCGATTGCAGGAGATCATCGATATGGCGCGCCGCGCCTCGGTGCCCGTGCGCTTCGAGCCCCGCGCGGCACTCGACCGGCTGGCCGGCACCTCCGCGCACCAGGGAGTAGTCGCCATGGGCGCCGCACGAAAGTATGCCGACCTCGACCGGGCGGCAGCCTCCGAGATGCTCGTGGTGCTGGACGGCGTCGAAGACCCGCACAACCTGGGCGCCATTATCAGGACGGCTCACGCCGCGGGCGCCGGCTCCGTGGTGATTCCGGAGCGCCGTGCCGCCGGCGTCACCGATGTGGTGGCCAAAGCCGCGGCCGGCGCCATCGAGCACCTGCCCGTGGTCCGCGTGACCAATATCAATCGCACGCTTGCAGAACTTAAGGAGCGCGGCCATTGGATCTATGGCCTGGATGAACGCGGCGTCGAAGACTACGACCGGGTGGAATACGCTTCGCCGACGGTGTTTGTACTGGGCGGCGAAGGCAAAGGCCTCCACGAACAGGTGCGGAAGCATTGCGATGTCCTGGTGCGCATTCCGCTGGCCGGGAAGATCTCGTCGCTCAACGTCTCGGTTGCGGCCGGGATTGTGCTGTTCGAGTGGAAGCGTCGCCGCGCGCCGGGTTGACAGACGAAAACGTCTGTCCCACACTGGGCGTCAAGCCGGTTGAGCGCCTCAGACCGGCAAGAACCCGCGAGGCGCGCCGACGCACCCAATCGGCTGGCCCTTGGTGATGGGTGGCGTCGAGACGATGTATAGCACCAGGCCGTCCATCGGCGCCAGCACCTCGGCAATCCGCTTGCCGAAGAAGTCGGTAATATAGGCCAGCACCGACCCCGTCGACACGGTTTGGTCGCGTGCCACACGCGGGTAGAGGATGCCTGTCTCCGGGCTCACAATATCTTCGGCGGGATCGAGATACACGGGATGCGCTACCGGTTCGGGGCCATCCCCGATCATTTTCAAATGGCGCAGGACTCCGTGAATGCCGGAAACGATCTGGTCGATCGATTGCGGATCGGAGGTCCCCAGACAGCCGCTCTCGATGGTCAGTGCGGGCTTGCCCCGCGTGATCGCCGTGGTGGAGCAGTACACGGAGCGGGCGGGGTCGGTGGGACGGCGGCGGTCCACCAGGATATGGTCGATTCCAAAGGCCAGCGCGAGCCCGGCGACGGCATCGTCCAACTGCCGATGGCCCGTGACGGTCTGATAGACGTACGGCCGCAGCGACTCATTTCCGTCGCCACAATGGAGATCCAGAACGTAGTCGGCCTTTTCGATCACCTGGGTTGTGATGGCGTACGCGATCCGTTCGGAGACCGTGCCATCCACCCGGCCGGGATAAACCCGGTTTAGATTCTTCCCGTCGATCGGGCTGAAATAGACGGTGCGGCCCAGGAACGAAGGCATATTGGCCACGTGGACGAGGATGACGGTGCCCGCGAGCCTGGCGGGATCGATCTGACTCCTCAGTCTCTGCAGGGCCAGGATGGGTGGATACTCATAGCCGTGATTGCCGGCGATGAGCGCTACCACGGGCCCCGCCTCTGCGCCTCGAATAGTGGTGATCGGAATCCCGGTGCCGGCATCCAGGGCGGAGGGGATCTCGATGATACTGGAATCGATCTGGGCGGGCATCGGCTCGGAAGTGTCAGCCATCGTTACATTGTACTCGCGCGGGAACCTCCGGCCCGCGGCGTTTCTTGGCCCTGTTGGCCCCTTGGCAGGCCCCCCAACGATCCGGCTGTTAGCCCGGAGGCACTTTCACGGTCAGTTGTTGTTGTGCTTTGTGGCCCCTCTTTCCGGTAACCGTGAGCGTATACGTGGTGGTCTTCTCAGGCGCCACATAAAAGCGGCCGTTAGGGGCGCCGTGGAGCGTCGGAAACACGGGCGGATCGATTTTCACTTCGTTCGGATTCCGCGCGCTGAAGGTAATCAGAAATACCTGCCGGCCGCGATAGTCCGGCGTGTGGCTCTCGATGCGGAAAGACGTGATTCCCGGCAGCGCCGCGAGGTCGGGTTTCACCTTCAGCACGAACGATTCCGATACGGCGTGCCCATCGCTGCCTTCGGCAGTCAGCGTGTAGCGGGTATCCCGCTCGGGCGCCACTTCCACGCAGCGGTTGGGCGAAACCGACACGCTCTCCACGGGAGGGTCGATCCGCACTGACCTGGCGTTCAGTACGCCGTAGCAGATTACCGATGTGCCGCCTTCGGTCAGGCTGCCGTCCCGCGCGTAGAACTGGAGAATCTTGACCGCCGTACCACCGTAGGCGCTCTCGAATTCAGCGGTCCTCGCCGGCTGTGTGTCGTGACGCCGGTCGCCCCAGTGGCCGCCCGAAAGGTAGCGGCCGAGGAAAATCCAGCCCGCATAGACCGCGGCGGCGGCCATCGCGATCTGCAAAGAGCGCCGGACGTGCACGAAGTAAATAACGCCGGACGCGCACGGAGTGTTCCATGGATTTCTGTCCTGCCGTTCACCCCTGGGGAAACCGCGAGCCTCACGGCCCCCAGGCAATCCGTTAACGGAGGCGCCCTTACCAACGGTAGCTTGTCCGCCGCCGGGCCGGATGATAGCTTACCCATAACGGTCCTTTCTTACTCACGCCAGGGCCTGTCCAATCGGCGACAACCGGGTGGGCCCTCCCGTACCACTTCACGACGCACCCTTTCCCAGCGATCGGTCACCAGGATGGCTGCGCCTACTCACGTAATGCCGAGGCTGGCCGGCCGGGGCCGGCTAAAGGCCTGACAGACGACGAAAAACGATTGTCTGTCCCCCTGACCGGCCGTGCCCACTGGGCGCCCACAGGGGGTCTGCCCCACACACGGCTTTGCTTATTGCGGGGTTTTCTCTTAATCTCGAAAGGTGTCGTCTTCCGCCATTGCCCAACGCACCCGCTTTCGCAGCCAGCGAACCAGGAACTTCACCGAATCGGTGATTCGCGAAATGACCCGCCTGGCCATACGCTACGGGGCCATCAACCTGGCTCAGGGCTTCCCCGATTTCCCCGCGCCGGCGGAGCTCAAGAAAGCCGCCGCGGATGCCATCGCAGCCGACATTAACCAGTACGCCGTCACCTGGGGGGCCAAGCCCTTCCGCGACGCCATTGCGGCCAAATACCAGCGGTGCTACGGAATCGAATTCGATCCCGAACGTGAGATCACGGTCTGTTGCGGCGCGACAGAAGGCATGATCGCCACCCTCCTGGCGGTTCTCGATCCGGGCGACGAGGTGGTCTTGTTCGAGCCGTTCTACGAGAATTACAACCCGGATACGCAGCTCTGCGGCGCATCCGTGCGCTATGTGACCCTGCACGCTCCGGACTGGAATTTCGACCCCGAAGAGCTGCGGCGCGCCTTCACGCCCCGTACCAAGGCGATCATTCTCAACACACCCAACAACCCGACCGGCAAGGTGTTCAAGCGCGAAGAACTGGAATTCATCGGCGGTCTTTGCCAGGAATTCGACGCGCTGGCGATCACCGACGAGATCTACGAGCACATCCTCTACGATGGCGCCGTGCACGTACCCATCCTGTCGATGCCGGGAATGCGGGAACGCTCCGTGCTGGTGAACAGCATGAGCAAAACGTATTCGGTTACCGGGTGGCGGGTGGGCTGGGTCCTGGCTCCACCGGACCTATCCGACTCCATCCGCAAGGTGCACGACTTTCTCACCGTGGGGGC
>JAIQFL010000284.1 GCA_020073365.1 Terriglobia bacterium
GTGGCCGATAGACCTCGACCGGCTGCCGTGCGAAGTTCCTGCCCCGCCTGCCCCGCCGCTTGACGTCACCGCCGCCAGTTGCTTCAATCAAGACGGCATGAGGTCCCCCATGCGATCGATACTCCTGCTTGCGTTCCTTCCCGCGGTTCTCTCCGCGGCGCCGGCCCTCCAAATCGTCAAGCCGATCATCAGCCAGATGGATGGCGGCACGGCCGATCCTCCCGGATTCGAGCATGTTCCCGGAGAGACGTTGTACTTCTCCTGCCGGATCTCTGGTTATCTCAAGTCGCCGGAAGAGAAGATTCACTTGACCTTTTCCGTCCAGGCCTTCGATCCCCAAGGCGTGCCGCTGAGCGAACTGTACAAGAACGATATCGTCGACGAAGTGAGCCCGCAAGACAAGGGGTGGATGCCGAAGATCGAAACCGAAGTCGCGATTCCGCCACTGGCGTCTTCCGGGGCCTATAAGATCCTGGTCAAGGTGGAAGACCTGATGGCCAAGACGGACTCGGAATTGTCGGTGCCTTTCCAGGTGCGCGGGCACCTAGTGGCGCCCAGCGACACCCTGGTGGTGCGCAATTTCCGGTATTTTCGAAACGAGGATGACCCGCAGGCGCTCGCCAAGGCGGCCTACAAGCCTGGCGACGGCGTGTGGGCGAAGTTCGATATCACCGGGTTCAAATACGGCGACAAGAACAAGATCGACGTCAGCTACGTAACGTCGGTGATCGCTCCCAGCGGCAAAGTGCTGTGGACGCAGCCGGAGCCGGCCGCCGAGCAATCCGAATCGTTCTATCCCAAACGGTACGTGGCCGCCGCATTCGGCATCACCCTGCAGCCCAACATTCGTCCCGGTGAGTACACCATCGCCGTGCAGGTGAAGGACGCGGTGGGCAACCAGACGTACGAAGCCAAGTCCACCTTCACCATCGAGTAGCCCGCGCCTCTTGATCCCCCACATGGGCGCCACAGCAGGCAAAACGCGGCACTCCGCCTGGTGGTCTTCTGTACCGCTGGAGCGAGTCTCGGTCCTGCTTGGCCATGGCAGCGTCAAATCAAAGTGACGGAGAAGCATTACTCTCCGTGGGTGCTGGCGCGGCAGGAACAGCTTGAGGCCGACATGAAGAGGACCTGGGGCCCCGCTGGATACTCACCCAGACGAAGGGTACGCCAGAGGCACACAGAATCAAGGAGGCCGTCAAGTGACTAGAAATAGACAATTTATTCTGGCGGTGAGGGTGGGATTCGAACCCACGGAGGAGTCACCCCCTCAACGGTTTTCGAGACCGCCCGATTCAACCACTCTCGCACCTCACCGTTCTTGACGTGCTGCGTCCGATCGGGGTTCGCTTACGCGTCTTCTATTGTACACCGCTCAGGCGCGGCCCTAGCCTAGCGGATCTGGAGCAGTTCCCGGCGCAGCAGCAGGATTCCTCTTCTCCCAACTACCATAGCTTAGTATATCGTTTCAGTGACTTATATCCATATAAGTCAGATCGCTTCTGTGGAGGCTTCCAGCGCGTCGAAGGACTTCCAGCGATGGACAACCGGCATAGCGTTGATTTGGGTGTGGCTATTTTGGATCGACGGTTCAGGCGGGGTATAGGCGGCGCTGGTCCTGATCGATGTGGAATTGCCAGTAGCGATCAAAATCTCCGGAGAGGTAGATGGCCCGGAGTTGTACGATGCCCTCAGCCATTTGCTCGGTCCAGCGCATACCGGAGCGTTCCATGCGATCTTGGATCAGGTTCTTGCAGGCGCCTTCGACCGGGCCACAGGCCCGGCCACCCCTTGGCAGTCTATTCGTTGTGGCGCATCCGGGTGTGGTTGCGGTAGAGGTAGTTGGCTACTTCGTTCAGCGTTTTGCGTTTGGCCCAGAGAGGCGGCGTTTGGTAATAGTCTGGCGGATGCCCTTGACGACTTGGCCTGCTGTGACGCCTGACGCCCCGTCTATGAGGCGTTGTGGGCGTCGAGGAAGGCTGGAGTACTGGAAGCGGGTCGCAGTGGAAATCCGGGAGCCGGCGCCAGTGATCCTTCGGCGCATCGCGCCCGACCTGCCCGGAACTTGACGGTGATGGCGGGCTGCGGGATGAGAAGAACTCCGTCCACACGGCGGGGGAGCTCGATTTGAGGGGCTCGCGAGGGAAAATCGAAACCCCGCCCCACTGTTTGGCTCAGCGCGGCTGAGATGCCTTGTTGAGGAACACCAGGAGCGCGCCCACGACCGCCACGCTTAACGCTATGTAGGAGTATGGGCTATGCGCGTCCATGCCGATACCGGCCTGATTATAGCCATCGACAAGGCACTCCCTTATTTTGGGCGATATGGCCAGAAAACCACCAGCCATACCGATGAGTGAGAGTGCGCGAGCCATAAATCCTATCTTCGCGGTTTGGGCAATCCTTTAGATAGTACTAGAGGTACTATATGGGTACTGCCCCGGCGATCAATTGGCTCCCGGAGCCGCGCGGAGGAACTCATCAGCCACCTGCGCCGGAGCCCGGTGCTCGCCATCTACGGCGTAATTCAGCTTCCGCATAACCGCATCCGGCAGCTTGCCGGAGAGTTGCTCCAGCGCCTCGCGCAGTTGCGGGAAGCGCGCCAGGGTGTCCTCCCGAACCACCACGGCGCATTCGTAAGGCGGGAAATAGCGCTTATCGTCCCGCAGGATGGCCACGTCCAGGACGGAAGCCAGACCGTCGGTGGAATTGGCGGCGATCATATCCACTTTGCGGCTCTGGAGCGCGGTGTAAAGCAGCCCCAGGTCCATGGTCACGGGCTCACCATCGGTGCGCAGGCCATACGCAGCCAGCAAGCCGTCCAAACCGTCCAGACGCTGCTTGAATTCGTAACCCACCCCCATTCGCCAGGTCTGGCTCCGCGCAGCGTCCGAGAGGGTCGCCAGTTTCGCGCCCCGCGCGGTGTCCCCGCGAACGATCATCGCGAATGTGTTGTTGAAGCCCAGCGGGGCGAGCCAGCGAAGCTTCCACTGCCGCTGGTAGGCCACGCGCACGGCCTCGAGAACGGCTCCGGCATCGGGAAGGGGCGGCTGTTTCAGGACGGCCGTCAGGGCGGTCCCGGTGTACTCCGGATACAGATCGATGGCCCCTTGAGTGAGCGCGCCCTGGGCCAGCAGAGTTCCGCCGAGCGAGAACTTGCGCTCGACCGGAACTCCCACCCGCCGCTCGATCTGCTGCGCCAGGATCTCCCCCAGCAGCACCTGCTCCGTGAAATTCTTGGAGCCCACCACGATGCGCGCGGGCTTGGAGCACCCCGCCAGCAGTAATGCGCTCAGGCAGGCGACAATCTTCGTTCGATCCATTCCAGACCCTCGTCGGCCAGCAAGGCCATGATCGCGGCGGGCACCGCGCCCGCCAGCACCGTCGGCGTATCCACCATGGAGAGGCCGCGAAAGATGAAGACGCCCAGCCCTCCGCCGCCGATCGCGGCTGCGATGGTGGCCGTGCCTATGGTGGCGACGGTTGCAATGCGAAGTCCGGCCACGATTGAGGGTACCGCCAGCGGCAGTTCCACCTGCCAAAGGATCTGGCGCCGGGTCATCCCCATCGCCACGGCCGATTCGCGCACGGCGGCATCGACTCCCAGGATACCGACGAGCGCGTTGCGCAGGATGGGCAGCAGTGCATAAAGGCACAAAGCGACAATCGCCGTGCGCTTCCCGATCCCGCCGATCAGGGGCAGGGGCAGCAGAAATCCGAACAGGGCGAGGCTGGGAATGGTCTGGGCGATGTTGGCGAAGCCCACCACCCATCGGCGCGTGGGCGCTCGCCGCGCCAGCAGGACCGCTCCGGGAAGGGCGATGGCAGACGCGATCCCGATGGTGATCGCCACCAGTTGCAGGTGCTCGAGGGAGAGCGAGAGAATTTCAGATGCCAGGCGGCCGTTCATGCCGGTCTCCAGGCATCTTCCAGGCTGGCGAGAAACGCTCGCGCCTCGGGAGTCTGCGCCGCCAGGAAGTCGGACGGGGTCGCCAGCACGTCGACCGCGCCATCTTTCAGCAGCGCCACCCGCGACCCCATCATGAGCGCCTCCCGCACATCGTGAGTGACGAACAGGGCGGTCTTGCGCACGGAGCGGCGCAATTCGAGAAACTGACGTTGCAGATCGAAGCGTGTGATGGGGTCGAGCGCCGCGAACGGCTCATCCAGCAGCAGCAGGGGCGGATCGGCCGCCAGCGCCCGCGCGATGCCCACACGCTGCCTCTGCCCTCCCGAGAGCTGTTTGGGATAGCGGCCCTGGAATTCGGCTGGATCGAGCCCTAGGTCCCGCAGCAGCGTGGTGACGCGTCCGGCCACTTTTTCGGCGGTCCAGTTCTCCAGGCGCGGCACCAGCCCGATGTTGGCGGCGACCGTCCAGTGCGGAAACAGCCCCGCGTCCTGGATGACATACCCCATGCGGCGCCGCAGCCGGATGGGGTCCCACTCGGCGGACGGCCGGCCTTCGAAGCGGATTTCGCCGGAGGTTGGCTCGACCAGCCCGTTGACGGCCTTCAAGAGGGTGGTCTTGCCGGAACCGCTGCGGCCCAACAGCACGACGGTCTCGCCTTCGCTCACGGTCAGGGTGATGTCGCGCAGGATCGGCCGGCCGCCGATGGCGTAGGAGAGGTTACGGATTTCCAGGATCGGGTCGGAAGCCACGGGTAACGGTTTCCCTTCAATCCTACACGAGCCGGTGGGGAAGGTCCTCACCTGCTCCGGCGCGCCCGGCGCGCGCCGCGACGGCCGGTACACGCGGTACACGTCCCGTTTGGCATCTCCCCCAGACCGGGGTATGATAGGTGATAGGGAAGGGAGATTAACGGTCAAGGAGCTTTCACTCCACCACCCCGCAAGCCGATGCCGCTACCTACGTCCCTTACCATTCGCGCCGATGGCCGTCTCAACGTGAGGGTTTCGGCGAGGAACCGCAACGCTTGTCACCCTCCTGCTACCCGGTAAAGCCCATGAAAATCAGAAATACCGCATTCGCCACGCTTCTTATTGCCGCCTCGGTGCTACTGGCGCCGGTCTACGGTCCTGTCATCCGCGCCCGTGCCGCTTCCAACGGTGACGACCTCGATAAGGACATACGCTCTGTCGCCGCCGCCTTCGCACTGGTGGAGAATAACTTCGCCGACAAGGTCGATTCCGAGAAGGCTTTCTACCAGGGCGTCATACCGGGCATGCTGCACACCTTGGATCCACATTCCAACTTTGTGGACCCGGCCGAATACCGGGACATGCAGCGGCGGCAGCACGCCCAGTACTATGGCGTGGGAATGGCGATCATTTCGGATGGTCCCAGGACGGTGGTGATGGAACCGTTCCCGCAATCTCCAGCCTGGAAGGCGGACCTTCGCCGGGGCGACGTGATCTCGGCCGTGGACGGCAAGGAAACGTTGGGACTGGATTCGTCCGCTGTGGCAGATATGCTGCGTGGGCAAAAGGGCACCCAGGTGCATGTCAGCGTCAGCCGGGAAGGCGTCCCCGAGCCGTACACCGCGACGGTCACTCGGGGCGAGATCGAAACCAGCGTGGTGGATGCCTTTTGGGTGAAGCCCGGCATCGCGTACCTGGGAGTCACCACCTTCGAGGCCCAGAACGTGGGCCGCGATACCGAGACGCTGCTCCGCAAGATGGGTGAGCAAAACGTCAATGGCCTGATCCTGGACCTCCGCGGCAACCTTGGCGGGTTGGTGAATGAGGCCGTATCGCTGGCCGGCCGCTTCCTTCACGACGGCCAGACCGTGGTTTCCCACCACGGCCGAGCCGAGCAGGAGGTCGTCTTCCGCGCCAAAGCGCAGCCGCTGGCGCAGCGCTATCCGGTGGTCGTTCTGATCAACGCGAATTCGGCATCCGCGTCTGAAATCGTATCCGGGGCGTTGCAGGATCACGACCGCGCGTGGCTGATGGGCGACACCACCTTTGGAAAGGGACTGGTGCAAGCGCAGTTTCCGCTGGCGGAAGGCGCCGCGCTGCTGCTGACGATCGCGCACTACTACACTCCCAGCGGCCGTCTGATCCAGCGCGACTATTCGCACAAGTCGTTCTTCGAATACTACTACTCCCGCAAGGAGACCGGCACCGAAACACAGGACGTGAAGGCCACGGATAGCGGCCGCAAGGTGTACGGCGGCGGGGGAATTACTCCGGACGAGAAGTATCCTTCCCCCCACTACAGCATCTTCCAGCGCCGGCTGGGTCCGATCCCGGGCGGCCCCGATGCGTTTTATAAATTCGCCTCTTTTTACTTCGGCGCGAAAAAGCCCGAGGTCGCCGAAGGTTGGCAGCCGAATCAGGAAGTGCTGGACCGCTTCCGGTCATTCCTGACGGCGCAACAGGTGCCCTTCACCGATGCCGAGTTTGACGCTCACCGGGATTGGGTGCGCGACCGGATTCGATGGGAAGTGTACTACCGCGCCTTCGGCAAGAACGTTGCCGAGCGATCCAAGTGGGCCGGCGATCCCGAGGTCTTGAAGGCCATCGAGAGCCTGCCCAAAGCCCAGAGCCTTCTCAACCAGGCGGCCAAGGTGTACGCCCTGCGGCAATAACTCCCGTTGTGCGCGATGGCAGATCGCCCATCTCCGATTATTGGGCCACAATCGGTTTGACGGGGACGGCTTGGATTGAAACCAGCCGGACGGTGATGATTTACGGCCACCAGCGTGTCCCGCGGGTGGATTGAAACAATCCACAGCCGACGGCGTCGGAGAGCCCGCGGTGCGCCTGATGCTAGTATGCAATCGATGGCATCCGAACTGCGGACACTTGGACGTACCGGCCTCGAAGTAGGCCGCCTTGGGGTCGCCGCTTCCTACGGTGTTCCGGCTTCGGCTGTGGAGCGTGCGTTCGAACAGGGAGTCAATTACCTGTACTGGGGCAGCATGCGCCGCTCGGGCTTTGCCGAGGCCATCCGGCATCTCGCGTCGCAGCGCGGGCGACTCGTGGTGGTCCTCCAGTCGTACTCGCGGATGGGCTCGCTCCTGGGGTGGAGCGTGGAGCGCGGCTTGCGCGCGCTGGGGCTGGAGTACGCAGATATCCTGCTGCTCGGCCTTTGGAACAAGCCAGTTCCCGAACGCATCCTGGAGGCCTCCCGCGCTTTGCGGGAACGGAGCTTGGTACGGTTCCTGGCGGTCTCTTCACACAACCGCCGTTTTGTCCCGGAACTGGCAGCAAATCGCGATCTCGACGTGATCCACTTCCGCTACAACGCCGCTCATCCGGGAGCCGAGGTGGACATCTTCCCACGGTTGCCGGTGGTGGACCGCGCAGGCACAGTGTCCTACACCGCCACGAGTTGGGGCCAGCTTCTCAAGCCGGTGAAGATCCCTCGGGGTGAACGCGTGCCGACGGCATCCGACTGCTACCGTTTCGTCCTGAGCCGGCCCGAGGTGGATGTGTGCCTCACCGGACCGGCGAATCGAGCGCAGATGGACGAAGCACTCAAGGCGCTCCAACGCGGGCCGATGGACGACGAGGAGTTGGCCTGGATGCGGCGGGTCGGCGCCGCCGTTGCGGGACGGACGACCGCGGGCAGCCACTGAGGCGGAGTGCGACTGACCAGGTCGACAAAAGCGGTGGGGTCGCCAGGAAGAGCGCCTGACTCGCACCGTGTGATGTTGGCGGAAGATGGTTCCCTGCATCGGGCAGCCGTGATGGTTCTTCAAAAGCCCCCGGACTTACAAAAATGTGGGTACTTCCGGGAAGGTATCAGATGGTTGTACCATGCGGGTAGGCGGAAGAATTTGGCGCACGGCGCGGGTACCGGATTCCGCGACGTTCCGCGGCGTGCGCATTCCAAGGAGGCGGAAACATGATTTTGATTACTGGGGCAAGTGGGACCGTCGGCAAGGCAGTGCTGGCGGAAGTGGCGCGCAGCGGCGAGAAGCATCGCGCGATGTACCGTTCCAAAGAGGAGGCGGCCAAGGCTCCGGCGGGAACCGAAGCCGTGGTCGCGGATTTTTCGGACAAGGCGAGTCTGGTGCGGGCGCTACGCGGTGTGGAGAGTGTTTATCTGGTGTGTTCTCCGATTCCGGAGTTGGTGCAACTGGAAGGAAACGCGATTGAGGCGAGCGAGGCGGCCGGTGTGCGGCGAATCGTGCTGAATTCGGCTCTGGGGGCGGGAGATTACCGGAAATCGTTTCCGAGTTGGCACCGCAGGGTGGAAGACAAGCTGAAAGCTGCGAAGATCGCGCACTGTATTCTTCGTCCGAATAGTTTCCTGCAGAACGTGCTGACGTACTACGCGCCAAGCATTCGCGCGCAGGGAGCGTTTTACGGCGCGATGGGGAATGCGCGGACGAGCTACCTGGATGTAAGGGACATCGCGGCTGTGGCCGCAAAAGCGCTACGAAGCAGCGAGAATGATGGGAAGACGTTTGAACTGAACGGGCCGGAAGCGCTGACGTGCGCGGAGGTCGCGGAGAGAATCTCACGGCACGCGGGAATTGCAGCGCGATACGTGGACATTCCAGCCGAGGCGCAACGCAAGGCGATGATGGATCAAGGAATGCCGGAATGGCAGGTGACCGCGCTGCTCGACCTGCAGGAATACTACACGGGCGGACGCGGCGGAGCGCTGGACGGGGTGCTCCAGGGGTTGCTCGGACGGCCTCCCATCACGATCGATCGATTCCTGAAGGAATTCGCCGGAGAGTTTCGCAGTCACACGGCGAGCGCCTGAGGAGACACGCCCAAAACCGGAATGACGCACGAGGAAGCGCGGGAATTTAGCCGGAACCGCGAAAAACGCCGAAGGGTGAGTAGATTCAAGTTGGTACCGGCCGCATCGACGTAACAGACCACCCGCCACTGGGGCACTAAGAACTATCGTGAGATGGTTGCATTCCTGCTGCCGTGCAAGAATGATCGAAGCGAGGCCAAGGCGAACGATGGCTGCATCGGGGGTGAAACCGGAGCAGGACGCATACGGCCAAGAAATGTGGAATTGCTACAAGGGCCATAGCAGCTATGAAATCGTTGAGCGTGAGGACGGGCTCATCGATATCGGCAGTGCACTGCCATATTTTCAGGAGCACAACAACTGGCCGGTCCACGAGCGAGAGGCGATCCAGCGTGCTCACGGAACTGCCCTGGACATCGGTTGCGGCGCAGGAAGGGTGGCTTTGTACCTGCAGCAGAGAGGGCACAAAGTGCTGGCCATAGACAACTCACCCTTGGCAGTCAAGGTGGCCAAGCTTCGAGGCGTGAAGGCCGCACGGGTACTCTCGATACGGGACATCCAAACACTGCGCGGACCGTTTGACAGCATCGTGCTGTATGGGAACAATTTCGGACTCCTCGGCGGAATGGCGCAGGCGCGCCGCTTGCTGGCAGCGATGCGCAGAATCGCCTCGCCCGGCGCAACCATCATCGCGGCGGCAGCGGACCCCTACAAAACCCGCGATCCCATTCACCTGGCTTATCAACAAAGAAACAGAGAACGTGGACGAATGGGCGGGCAAGTCCGTCTGCGCATCCGGTATCGCCAGTTTCGGGGCAACTGGTTCGATTACCTATTTGCGTCCACGGCCGAGGTGCGTAGCATCGTTATGAAAACCGGGTGGACCGTCAGCGCCATTGTGGAATCGCCAGGGCCAGGATATGTGGCAATCCTCCAAAAGAGTTGAACGGGTCAGCCGAGACCTCTCAAACCGAGGGAGGCTTCGGGGCCGCAACCGGGCCCAAGGGGCCGCAACGCCAGGATGTTGGAAGGGTGCTTAAAGCAAACGGGCTCACTGGAAACTGAGTGCCGCCAGACTATCCTACGTCTCACTAAACTAAGTCTCAGCCCCGTCCAGGTCTATGCCACGCCATGTTTCATCGTGGGCACGGATGGCTCGAGGGACCGCAGGACCCTCTCCAGCTCGGGCTCCTGTACGGGCTTCGCCAGCACAAAACGCTCGTCGCCCTCGAAGTCCGCGGACAGCTCCGAGTCGTACCCGTCGGAGAGCAGAACGAACGCTCCCACGCGGGACTGCATGCGTTCCGACAGTTCCACCCAGTTCAGGCCGGGAGCATGCACGGAACAGAAGGCCGCGTCGAACTTCAGGCGCTGCGCCATCTCCAGGCCGGTATCGGTATTGTTCACCGGAACCACGCGGAAGCCGCGTGTCGCCAACAGCGCCAGGATTTGCCGCTGGACGGCTTCGTCGGGTTCGATCACCAGCGCGGTCATGCGGCGGGAGATCTCATGTATGTGGCCGTTATGGGCACCCGAAGGTATAGCGCCCGCACGGTCCTTGAAGGTGACCGGCAGCTCCACCTCAAAGCGCGGATCGGTGTTGCTCTTTTCGATCAATCTCACCTCGCCGCCGTGGCCCGTGATCACGCCGCGCGTGACGCCCAGGACGGCAGCCGTCTCTTCCGGCTTGCGCGAATCCGCGGGAGCCGTGAAGGCGATCTCCACGAGCACACGCTTGGCCAAAACGCTGGTCCGGATGGTGATGGCTTTCTGCGGAGCTTCCGCCAGGGACTGCTCGGCGTGCACGAACAGATTCAGAAACACCTGTTCCAATTGACCTTGGGAGCCCGACACGAACAGGGGCTCGCGCATGGTCAGGTCGCGCACGCGAATGCCGGTGGCTTTCCAATCCCCCTCGCGGAACTCGATGAGGGTCCGCAGCAGCGCGTTGATGGAGACCGGGCGGGCCTCTACCTGTTCCGCGGCGGCGAACGAAACCAGCCGGGCGACCATGCCCGCGGCCTTCTGAGCTTCGGCGGCGATGGCCGCAACCTCGCGTTCCGCGGGACTGCTGCGGGTTCGCTCCACGGCCCTCGCGGCCAGTTCGGAAATGGAGGCCAAAGGAGTCTGCAGCTCGTTCACCACGCCGGAGATCAACCGTCCTACGGCAGCCAGCTTCTCCGTCCGGAAAAGCTGTTCCTGGACAGACCGCCGGTCGAGCAGCCGGATGGCCACGCCAATCTGATTGCCCAGATGCTGCGCCAGTTCCTGCTCGCTGGCGGAGAAGTCGCGGACCCGGTTGTCCTGGTCCAGTTCGAGCACGCCGACTACCTCGCCCTGGGCAAACATGGGAACGAACAGCAGCGAACGCGGCGGCGTAGCGGCGTCGCCCGCGGTGAGCGGGAAGGGGCTGCGATCGATATCGGGGATCACCAGCAGGGTGCGGTAGTGGAAGCACGCCACGGCCCCAGCCTGAGTTCCGCCGGGAGGGGAGGACAGTGAGATCGAGACCTGACCGGCGGTGTCCTCCGACACCTCATCCAGGGTCTTGGCCGCGCGGTTGTAGGTGTACAGGTGAACGCGGGTGACGCCGAGAATCGCGGGCAGCGACTTGGCGATAGTCTTGAGGATGGACTGGACCGAGGAAGCGCCCAGGATTTCCTCGCCCAAATGGTAGGTTTTCCGCAGCGTTTCGCGCTGGCTGCGGAGCCGGCGTTCCCGGCTCCACATGAAGAAGCCTATGGACAGCGCCAAACCTAGCGCGGTGGCCAACGCCAGGGGCGGCAGACCCTGATCCTTGCGGACCATGTCCTCCGGCCCGTTCACCAGGAGTTGGTAGAAGCGATTGAACGGGGGAACCGTACAGTACTGATAGGCCACACCCGTAACCTGCACGGTGTCGCCCTTGGTGAATCCGGTGAGCCTGGCTGCCTGATTCGCCCCTGGCACAAAGATCTTGTAGAGCTCCGGGCCTTCGATCTCCAAATAGGCGCCGTTAGCGTGATCCCCGATGCCCGCGATGCGGGCCTTGGTGTGAACCAGGCGCCCGAGGTAAAGGGGACTTTGGAGATCGCGAACGGAAAGCTCCAGCGGAGCGGGGGGTGGCTTCGAGCCGATCGTCACCAGGCTCTCCGGCCCATCTGGCACGATCGCCGCCATGCCCGAGAAGGCCAATATCGTCCCACTCACCCGGATTACGTCCCCTGGATGGAAGGTGTCCAGGCGCTGGCCGTTGCCCGTTACCTGCACCACACCGCCGGCCTCGCCGTCGTCGATCGCCAGTAAGGTATATGTCGGGAAGTGAAAAGGCGGCGAGTTCACGGTCGCAGTGACCGTTAGTTTCTGGTTGAGATGTGCCGGAGCAAACTCCGCCGCGGGATTGCGGGTGTTGACATCCTTCAGCCTGAGTGCGGTCTGAGCGCCCATGGGAAGGCACACCACCGCTGCACACAGCGCCGGCGCCGATCCTTTGAGCCACCTCAGACGGCTTGGCTTTGGGCAGCCACCCATCGATTCAATTCCCCACTCTTAAAATTATCGACGGAAATACTAGTCCCTGGCAAGTTCCCATAAGTAGTACGTACTAGTACTATCCTCATACCGGCCGCACGCGCGGCCTCCACGCCCGAGTGTGAATCTTCAAAGACGATGCAGTTGGCTGGTGCAGTCTTCAGCAACTCCGCCGCGCGTTGATAGATTTCGGGATCGGGCTTGGGACGGCGGACCTGTTGACCGTCTACAACGACTCGAAAATAAGGGCGGATTCCGGCACGGTCCAGCAGGAAATCGACATTTGCCGGCTCCGCATTGGTGGCCAGGGCCATGGGCGCGTCGCGGTGCCGTTCCAGGAACTGCCTTACGCCCGGAACGAGGATCTCCTCGATCCGGTCACCCACGATATCCCGGTACAACTTCTCCTTGGCAGCGCCACGAAAAGAGACCTCTTCCTGAGAGAGTCCATCCCCGAAATAGTGGCGGACGATCTCATCATTACGCTTACCGTACATCCACTGTCGCATCTCTTCGGTAGTTTCCAGGCCGTATCGGCGGTTGAAGGCCACCCAAGCCTCGCGATGCACCGGGTTCGAATCCACAATCACGCCATCCATGTCGAAAATCAAACAAAGGCCCGGCGCGAGCGACCCCTTTTCTAATTGTATCTTATTTAACAATTATCCATCCTCGGAGTTTCCCAGGTTGGCATCCAGCCAGTTCATATAATTCCTGGCACCTTCAATCACCGGCAGGGCCAGCAGCTCGGGGACCTCATACGAGTGGGCCGCTTCCAGCCGCACGCGCAGGGAATCAAAGCATTGGCGCGAGGATTTGATCAGGAGCAGGCACTCGCCGGCGGATTCGATGGCGCCCTTCCAGCGATAGAAACTGCGCATCCGCGGAATCACGCTGACGCAAGCGGCCAGGTGGGCCTCCAGCAAAAGGCGGGCCAGCCTCTCGGCCTCTTCTTCCGTGGAGCACGTGCTCAGGACAACAATCTTATCGGTCATCTGAAAAAATAGCAGATCGAATCAGGGAAGCAATGTTAACATTATCTTCCAGGTCTGTTTTGCATGAAAGCGTCGGTCGCCCGCTACGCCTACGTGGTTGCGTTTATTGTGGTGGCGAGTTATGCCTTAGTAACGTTACGCGGACCCAAGGGGGTTCACGCGCTGTTTGCCAAGCAGGCGCAGATCCGGGAAATGGAAAAGCGCAATGCCGACCTGGACAAGGAGATCGAGCGCAAGCGGGAGCACATCAGGCGTCTGAGCGACAACCCGGCCGACCAGGAACTGGAAATCCGCGAGCGCCTGAAGTTGGTGCGTCCCAACGAAAAGGTCTTCATCACCGGTCCGCCTAAGCAGTAGGACGACCGTGGGGCGGACCCGGGTCTGCCTCGGTCGGCCTCTTCTGTTTTCCGAAGACTCATCTGCTACGGAGGCAGCGGGACGGGGGCGTCCCGTGCGGACCGGAGGGTCCGCCCCGACAGATCGTTGACCCTACACCCGCAGTACGGCGGCGCCCCGGATGGCGTCATTTTTCAGGGTATTCAACGCTTGATTGGCATCCTGGAGGGCGAATTCGGACACTTCCGTCCGGATCGGAATTTCGGCTGCGACCCGCAGAAAATCCTCGCCGTCCCGGCGGGTATTGTTGGCCACGCTACGAACTACCCGCTCGTGGTACAGGAGATTATAGTCGATGGGCGGAATCGGGCTCATGTGAATGCCGCCGATGGCCACCGTTCCTCCGCGTTTGAGTGCCCGGAGGGCAGCCACCACCAGTTCCCCGGCGGGAGCGAAGATCAGGGCGGCGTCCAGTTTCACCGGGGGTTCGTCGAACGACCCGCCGGCCCACACAGCTCCCAGGTCCAGAGCCAGTTGCCGGTGGCGCTCCTCCCGGGAGCAGGCGTAAACCGCGATTTTCCAGTGGCGGGCTACCTGTATGGTGACATGCGCGGCGGCTCCGAAGCCATAGATGGCCAGACTTCCTCCCGGCTCCACGCCGGAAAGCCGCAGCGTGCGAAAGCCGATGATGCCGGCGCACAGAAGCGGCGCCACGTGAAGATCGCCGAGGCCCTCGGGCAGGACGTACACGAAATCCTCCGGCGCCACCACGTACTCGGCATACCCGCCATCCACCATCCAGCCGGTGAACACGGCGCGCTCGCACAGGTTTTCCCGTCCGGAGCGACAGTACGCGCAGACTCCGCACGTCTGGTGCAGCCAAGGCACGCCCACGCGCACGCCGGCACGGAACCGCGATGCTCCGGGGCCGGTCTCTTCCACCACGCCCACCACCTGGTGCCCCGGAACGACGGGCGATTTCCGCACCGGCAGTTCGCCCTCCACCACGTGCAGGTCCGTGCGGCAAACACCGCAGGAACGAACCCGGATGAGTACCTGGCCCGCGGTAGGGTTCGGCTTAGGAAGATCGACGATGCGGAGCGGGTTGGTTTCGACAGGGGCGGGTGAGGGGAGAATGCAGGCCTTCATGCCTGTATTCTCGCTCCAGGTGGGCCGCGCTACAATCGAGGGCATGGAAGAGCCGGAGCGTCATCCGCGGGTCCATGGAGCCGCCGGCTATCCGGCCCGGGGCGGATCCGGTATGGCGAAGAGGCTCATGCTGGCAGTGGTGGGAGCCGGCATTGGCTCGCTGGCCGGCCTGCTGGTTTCCTTC
>JAIQFL010000285.1 GCA_020073365.1 Terriglobia bacterium
TCTCGATTTTTCTGAAGGAAAATCGCTGCACGCCCATCTTGATTGGCGTTTCACCCGGTAATCCAACACGTCATCACCTTAGTTTAGGACTCACCCGATATCCCGCCGGAGTGTGGATATCCCCTCTCATCCGCGCAGCATGAAGACCCCGCATGCCAGCTATCGTATTGATAGATGGAGTCTTAGCCCAAAACGCAAAAGAGCCGCACCCGTTGTGATGTTGTGATTGCCTGCAGTGGCGCATGCCGACGAGTGCCCACTGAAGTGACTGTTCACGCGCTTCGCCACAATGAGATTCACGCCTGTGGCTTTGGAAACCGCCTGCGCCGCAACAGGTCCATAAATCGGGCTGCCGATCCCACACTCATTTCGTCTTGACAGGCCCTAAATAGTGGTCCAGCCAGTCCCGGATTTCCTTGATCACAAGCGGTGACGGGTAAACCACGTGCCCCGTGTCGATGACCACGATTCGTTTGTCCTTTGCTGAGGCACCGAGAAGGCGGAACATAGGCATCTGGCAGCTTTCGAGGGGCCGAACGAAATCATGGCGGCCCACAATCATCAATACCGGTTCCTTAGCGCGCGGCGCGAAATGAAGCGGATCGATTTCCGGCGGCAGTTTCTGCTCAACAAAGCCGCCAGCGAGCTGTACACTCGCTTTAATGCGTCCATCGATCGCGGTCAGGACTGGCCCCCAGATACCGCCGGCACTGAAGCCGTAATAGGCGAGCCTCTCCCGGTCGATATCCGTACGGGTCTCCAGGTAGTCAATGGCGCGGCCGAAGTCCTTGGACCAATGGACAACTTGGTCTCTCCGAAAGGCGGGACCCCCGCGGGAGGCGTCCAGGTGGCGCTCGTACGTTCCCTTGTAGATGGGGTAAAGCACTGCCCGGCCGCTGTCGAGCAGGAACTCGAACACCATCATTTCCAGCTCCTCGCTCGATTTGGCGACTTCGGCGGCGGCGCCGGGAAAGTAAATGACGGTCTGATACGGCGGGACGCCATGCCTGGGAACGAAAAGATGCGCGATCACGCGTTCCTCGCCGTAAGCCGCATCAAAGGTAACCGTCTCTCTTCGCCAGTGCCGCGGGGTGTCATCCACCGATTCAACAACAGCCTTCAAGTCCGTGCGGTCGTAGGAATAGAAGTTACGGTAAACCTTGAAAATGGCTTCGCTTACCGGCTTTTCTTTCGAGTAGTCGCGTGACAGGTCTTCGAGCGGAGCAAGAAGGGCAGCAGCCAGGGGAGCAGTATATTGCGCGCAGCGAAAGCCGTTGATCACGGAGCGGTCGAAAGGGGGGGCCGCATCATTGTGGGAAGTGAACACGTAGGAAGCCTCGCTCCAGGAGCCGCCGAGGATATAGCGACGCGCGCCGGGCCTGCCTCCGGCTTGGTTCCAGCACCACTCCCGGACGTTGCCGGCCATGTCATAACTGCCGAACGGGCTGAGTCCTTGATGACTGCCGACTTGAGCCGGGCCCTTTCCACTGAAGTTGCTGAGGCGCAAAATGTCGGAATACGAGGAGTATCCAGCGGCCGCATTCCAATGATAGAAGGTTGGCAGGCTCTTTCCTAGGAACTCCGCATATGCCTCCGCTTCGTACCAGCTCACGCCACTCACCGGGAAATACTCTTGTCCCCCCGGATAGCTTCCGAGTTTCCAGGTGGAGGGTCCCGGCTGCCCCGTCGTGTCGTGCAATTCCGCCATGGCTTGCTCCCAGGAGAGGAGCTTGCCATCTTTGACAAAGGAGTGCTTCCAATACTCGCGTTTCTGGTATCCGCCCCGGTCGACAAAGTCCTTGAATTGTCTGTTGCTGACTTCGTACTTGTCGAGCCAGTAATCGTCGGATTGGATCGGCGGGAGGCCGCGGCCTTGAAGCCCGCCGCCAGGAACCCGGATCATGCCTCGCGGAGCGGAGCCTGGCGTGTGAAGTTTGAGAAGCGGAAGCGGGAAGCCGGAATAGGAACTGAAGGCACCTTCCACTGCTTCGAACCCATCCTTCACCACCTTCCAGCGGTTGTGTCCCCTCGGAACGCGCACCCGTTCAAGCGGCGACTTGCCCAAGTAAATCCAGTTCGCGTCCATGTTGAGATAGCCCTTGACGTATACCTTGGCTCCCGGCGGATCGGTGTGGAGGGACTGCTGTATCTGATAGTGGCGTTGCAACCGCAGGAGTTCGGGATCCCCCGCGAGATAGCGCTCGGCCTGCCGCGCGAGTCGAAAGGCAGGATCGAAATCTTCCTTGGTCACCAGACGCGCGATTTCCGGAAGCGCCAAGTTGCGAGCCCAGCTAACCCGGTTGCTCCGAATGCCGTACCGGATCCCAGCCACTAGCACGACCAGAAGCACTAGCACGGCCGGGACCACAATTTTAGGCTTTCGTAACAGGTTCCGAGCCGCAGCGGCTGCTTCCGATCGCTGCCACTCGTCAAGATCCTCAGACAGACGCGCGACGGATTGATACCGGGCTTCGCGGTCCTTCTCCAGTGCTTTGAGAATCACCCGATCCAACTTGGCCGGGATAGCGGCATTCACGGACGAGGGTTTCGCGGGCAGCTCGGTGAGAATCGAGCCCATGATGCCGGCTGCCGTCTTGCCGCGGAAAGGAAGCTTTCCCGTGGCCATTTCGTAGAGCACGACTCCGAGTGAAAAAATGTCGCTCCGCGCATCCGCATCCTCCCCGAGGGCCTGTTCGGGCGACATGTACGCAATCGTGCCCATGATGGTTCCAGTTGCTGTCAGAGAGAACGTGCGGGTGCTCGCCGATTGCCCGAGCGTTGCGCGCGCGCCGCTCAACGTTTCAGTACCTCGTTTTGCCAAGCCAAAATCCAGGATCTTCACCTGCCCGGTCCCGGTGACGAAAATGTTTGCCGGTTTTATGTCCCGGTGGACCATGCCAGTCGCATGCGCCGCCTCGAGACCGGCGCAAAGCTGCCGGGCAATCGAGGACACCTCGGAAATCCCTAAGGGCGTCCCGGAGATCCGATCCTTGAGGGACTGGCCTTCGAGCAGTTCCATCACGATAAACGAACGTCCGCGAAACTCCCCGACATCGTAAACCGTGCAGATGTTTGGATGGTTCAGGGCAGAGGCCGCGCACGCCTCGCGCTTGAACCTCTCCAGGCCACTTGAATCGCCGGCAACGGAGGCCGGAAGGAATTTCATGGCCACGTGCCGGGCCAGGCGCGTATCGCGGCCCTTGTAGACTTCGCCCATGCCGCCGGCACCGAGAAATTCGACGACAGTATACGGCCCGATTCGCTCCCCCGTCGGAACCGGCTCGCGGGCAGCCGGCGCGGGAGGACCAGAAGGGTCCGACTCCAGAAAGCTGGACGCCTGGTCTAAGTGTGCGATCAGCGATTCTACTTCGCTGCGAAGCGTGTGGTCACTGCCGCACGATTCGTCAAGAAAACGAGCCCGGTCCGCTGCTGATTTCTCCAGCGCGGCATGGAACAGGCTCTCGATTTGACGCCACCTTCCGATGACCATGGTCGCGGCCTCGATCGCTAGTAAATCATACCACCGGGCCCTTATATGCGCTGAAAACGCCCTTCAGCGCTTGCAGCCGTCCGCCGGGATCGCGGTGTCGCATGCATTGGTCTCAATCCGGTTGTCACCCTTTCCGTCCCAGTTCAGGTCGGTTCCGGAATTGGCGCGCATGCGGTTATCGAAGACGGTTGCCTTGTTGACGCTCACCAGGTTAATGCCCAGGCCGGGTTGTTTGCCTCCGGGCGTCGCCGTCCCCCAAAAGCCCTGACTGTAACTGACGCGGTTGCCTTCGAGCCAGATTTCGTTGGTGCCCTCCACGTCGATGCCGAAACGGCCGTTGTTAACGACGGTATTGTCGGCGACGAGATTGCCGGGCCCTGCTCCGCGGATCATGATGCCAGCGAACTTGTTCCCGAATATCTTGTTCTGCCGGACGACATTGTTTGCCGATTTGGCGCCCTGCATGTGAATGCCGCAGTTGGCTAGGCTGGCGTTATCCACGAGAGCGACGTTGCGCTGGAGCATGTTGTTGCCGGAATCTGTCAGCATGATCCCCATCATGTCGCCGTTGATGAGCGTATTCTGCTCGATCGTATTGTAGTGCGCGTCCTGTAAATAGATCTGATTGCCCGCACCCCAGTCCGTGTCAGTGGTGGGTTTCGTCCCGAAATCGCGCACTGTAAATCCCCGGACCAGCACGCTGCTGACGTTCTCGAGGTGAAACCCGTCCCGCTCGGTGTAATCGCCCTGGAGAACGACGCTGCCTTCAGCGCCGGTAGCAATCAGCTTGAGGCCATTCTTATCCGGGCCGGTGATGCTGACCGTCTTCTGATAAATGCCCGGGCAGACCAGGATCACCGCTCCGGCCGGCGCGGCCGCAACCGCCTCCTGGATGGTGCGGACGCCGCCGGGACAATCGACGCCGTCGTCGTCTACTACCAAGACGCGATTTTGTTGCGTCCCCGCTACTTTGGTCAGAAATCCGTGCTGCGCGCCGCCGCCGTCTGCAAACATCCCAACGATCTGGCCCGAACGGTTCATGCCCGTGGCGCGCGTTCGCTGTGATCCCGGAACGTCGAAGGTGGTGACGCCGCTTTTCCCGCGCAGGAACGCGCGTTGCTTACCGCGCCCATCGGAGTATGTGCCGAGCATATCGCCCGCATCGTTAATCCCATAAATGCTATCCCAGAACTGCCATGCCTTACCGCCTTGAAAGTCGATTAGCGAAGTGAACTTGCCGTCTCTCCAGAAGTAGCCATGGTACGCGCCCGTTTTCTCCTGGACATGTCCGGCGATCTCGCCGCCATCGCTTATCCATGAGCCGCAGCTCATGTCGTTCGGCAGTGGGTGGTCGATCGTGCTAAAGGTGCCGCCGACCAACGCCCACCCGAAGTGCTTGGGATTACCGGCAGCGAAGTACATCCCGGTCAGATCGCCCTTCCCGTTCATGGCGTACACCATGGTCTGTTCTGCGCCGGGAAAATCGATCGTCTGGAATTTGCTGCCGCTGAGCACGAATCCGTGCTGTTTTGCGGAATTGTCGTAGTAAACACCGCCGATATCGCCGCGCGCGTTGATGCTGAAGATGTTTGTCTGCCGGGCTCCCGGAAAATCGACCGTTGTGAACTGGCTGCCTCTGCGCAAGAAGCCATGCGCTAACTGCGCGGCATCCTTGTAGTAGCCGACCACGTCGCCGGCGTCGTTGATCCCGAATGCCACAGTATTATTCGAGCCCGGGTAGTCGACAGCCTCGAAGCTTGTGAGTTGCGCGACCGCGCCTGGAATCAGCCCGAGCGCGACCAGAATGGATAGGCAGCTTTTCACGACGGTCATATTTGTTCTCCTTTGTGTTGAAGGTCACCATAGGACGGCTGCATCCTTCATCGTTAATTCCGACAAACAAACCGAAAAACCGTCATCCGTTGAAAAATTCTGTTAGTATTACTTCACCATGGCAACCTCCGGTGTCGAGGATCTCAGCGGTTTACTCCGAGCCTGGAGTAATGGCGATGGGGAAGCCTTACGGGAACTGGCAAAGTTGGTCTATCCCGATTTGCGAGGGATCGCGCGGCGCCAGTTGCGGTGCCACGCGGGCGGGCGCATCGCTTCCTCCGGCACTCTGGTCCATGAAGCGTACATGAAACTGGCGCATTCGCGGGGGATTCAGTGCGAGAATCGCGCGCATTTCTTCGCCCTGTGTGCCCAGGTTATCCGGCGGATCCTGGTAGATCAAGTGCGCGGGCGTGGCCGCGGCAAACGAGGCGGCGGACAGACACCCCTTTCTTTGGACGAGGTGGATCTTCTGGGCAAGAAGGCGCGCGGAGTGGACGTCGAGGCGTTGGATGAAGCGCTCACGACCCTCGCCAAGATCGACCCGCGGAAGAGCCGGGTTGTCGAACTGCGTTTCTTCGGCGGCCTCACAATGGAAGAAACGGCGGACGTGTTGGAGATCTCCGAGGAAACGGTCCTCCGTGACTGGAGAGTGGCGAAGACATGGCTCTTCCGCGAACTGAAGAACAGGGGCGGATGAAAGGCTGGCATCCCTACTGCGTCACTCTGCGGCCGGATCCTGGGGCGCCTTCCCCGCGCCCTTCGGCCGAAAGCCCGCCGCGAGGCGGCACCCGGCCACCCTCCTTGCCGGTGGATCTTCCTGCACGATGGCTGGCAGCGTAACGGCGACTGACTGATGCACCCAAGCGTGCATGGTCGGGAAATCTGGAAACTCGTCCATAAACCCGCGATCTTACGACCTCTGCGCACCGCCGATTCTGTTCGACGTGAAGCAAAAGGGCAAGACGATTCCCGCTGTGGGCGTGCTGACCAAGGCCGGATATCTGTTCATCCTGGATCGCGTCACCGGCAAACCCATCTTCGGCGTGGAGGAGCGCCAATTCCCTACCGGCGACGCTTTGCCGGGCGACGAAGTCTGGCCCACGCAACCGGTGCCACTCAAGCCGCCGCCGCTGGCTCGTACGAGTTTCAAGCGCGAAGACATGACGACGGTCACGCCGGACCTCAACAAGTTCTGCACGGAGCTGTTCGACAGCATTCCCGGCGGCCTGCACGCGGGCGGACCGTTCACGCATTACTCCACTACTCCCAGCGTGATTTTCCCCAGTTCAATCGGCGGCGGCAATTGGAATCCGCCCTCTTTCGACCCCGGCCTGGGATACCTGTTCGTCAACACCATGGATTTTGGCAGCCTGAATGTGATGGTCAGGAGCTCGGACGGCTCCCGCTATAGCCGCCAGGGTTACAACGGCATCAACCGCTTCTGGGAGCCGGAGAGCGGGATGCCCTGCAACCAGCCGCCTTGGGGCCGGATCTTCGCGATCAACGTGAACACCGGCGAGATCGCCTGGCAGAGCACGCTTGGCGTCAGCGACAGCCTGCCGGCCGGCAAGCAGAACACCGGCCGTCCGAATATCGGCGGATCGCTCGCCACCGCGGGCGGGCTGGTGTTTATCGGCGCGACCGACGACAGCCGCTTCCGCGCCTTCGAATCGAAGACCGGCAAGGAACTGTGGGTGGAGAAGATCGATGCCGGCGCGCACTCGGCGCCTATTACGTTTCAGGGGAAGGACGGCAAGCAGTATGTGGTGATCACCGGCACCGGCGGAGGCTTCCTCGGCGACAAGAGCCACGCCGATACCATGATCGCTTTCCGGTTGCCGTAGACAGGTTCCAACGATGCCACGATATCTTGCGACAGGATTGATGATGGTGGCGGCTGTGCCGTTCCTGGCAGGCCAGAACGCCGAATTGCCCGAGGGCAAAGGCCAAGCCACGGTGGTGAAACGCTGCGTGGGATGCCACGAAGTCGCCGAAGTCGTCGGCTCCCGCCGCACCGAAATCGGCTGGCAGCGCAACGTGGCCGACATGATTGGCCGCGGCGCTGAGGGGTCGGACGAGGAAATGTCCGAAGTGGTCGCCTACCTGACCAAATACTTCGGCAAGATCAACGCCAACACCGCTTCGCCGGCCCAGTTGCAGGACTTCCTCGGGCTGACGGAGAAAGAAGCGCAGGCCATCGTCGCCTACCGCGAACGTGAGGGGCAGATCAAGAACTTCGAGCAGCTCAAGAGCGTTCCCGGTGCGAATCCGGAGAAACTGCAAGAAAAGCGAGCGCTCATCGCGTTCAGCCTGTAAACGGCCGGGCGGCATTTTCCGCGGCGCCCGAAAGCAATACTATTCACTTTGGAGCCACCCGTGGGGGGCCGGATTCTATTATTCCTGGATACATGCAGTCGTCTTACCGCCGTCTTCCGCACCACTATGCTATTGGAGAACCTCTATTTGTCACATTCCGTCTGCAACGGCGGTATGGCCTGGATATTACAGGTTAAACGCCACTCCCGGTGTGACCGAGTGTATTGAAAAGATATCCACCTTCAGGTGCTTTTGCGCAGGGGCAGAAGGGATATGAGCGATGGCTGGTGCGGCCAGCGCTGCACTCATGCTTGCGTGGATGAATTCGCGCCTATCCACGGAACTCCAGACGTCTGTTTCTACTTCGCATTCTTTGGAAGCGCAAACGCGATCAGGGCGTCCGACGTTGGGTCGCGAAGAAAACCGCCGCCCCCTGCCGCGACCACCACGTACTGTTTGCCGTCGCTTCCGAGGTACGTCGAGGGTATGGAATGCGCCGGCGCATCGATTTTTGTTACCCAGAGTTCGCGGCCCGTTCGCGCATCGAACGCGCGGAACCGGCTATCGATGGTAGCCCCGATGAAAATCAGATTTCCCGCAGTGGTGATTCCGCCGCCAAGATTCGGGGCGCCGATCCTGAGCCACTTGGCTTCAAGTTCATCGAACGTCCCCAACGGAACTCTCCACGCGATGTCACCGGTATTGACATTGATGGCGACGAGTTCTCCCCAGGGCGGCGCAACACAGGGATAGCGCGTCTCCGCCTGCCAGAAACGGCCTGACTCCGGCGTGACCTTGCGGTACGAAGGTCCCGCTGCGCCAGCCGGCTGAGGCGGCGGTGCTTCCTCGTCGCCACCCGCACCGACTCCGCCGCGGCGTCCGGCGGCGGCTGTTGCCGCGTCCGCGGACGCACCTGCGTCGTCTCCACCCCTTCCACCCCGGCCGCCTCTTCCGCCCCTGCCTCCCCTGCCGGAGCCAGGCGCGACTTCCGCGATATGGCCCCATTGACCGGCATTCGTGATGTTCGTGTAGATCAAGCCGAGCGGCGGGTTGACCGCGATCCCGTTCCAGTTGCCGCCGCCGATGGCTCCGGGATAGACCACAATGTCCTGATTCAATTTCCACGCGCCGAACGGCACAGCGTCTTCGAGTTTGTACTTCTCCCACAAGTCTTCACAGTACGCAGTGAGTCAGGCGTGATGCCTTTCGGCAATTCCTCCTTCTTCATGCTGATCCTTGCGATCGGCTCGGGCTTCACCGGGAACGGCTGCGTGGGAGACGAGATTTCGCCGGGCACATTGCTTTGCGGCACGGGTCTCTCTTCCAGACCGAACAGCGGGGCGCCGTTGGTACGGTCGAATATGAACATAAGACCCATCTTGCCAATGTGAGCGACGGCCGGTATGCGCCGCCCGTCTTTCATCACGTCGAGAAGCGCAGGGGCGGCCGCGGAATCGAAGTCCCAGAGGTCGTGATGCACCAGTTGGTGATACCACTTCAGCTTGCCGGTGTCGGCACTGCTGTGCCGTAGAGGTTGTCACCGGGCCGGCTCACCGCTACATAATCCGGCGAACGCGGACCCGTCGGAGCATACACGATACCCCGCGCCGCATCCACCGTAATGTGGCCCCACACATTCGTGCCTCCGGCCGTTTTCCAGGCGTCGTTCTTCCACGTGTCGTGTCCCACCTCGCCCGGTTGGGGGATGAGGTGGAAGGTCCAGACCAACGCGCCCGTTCTGGCGTTCCACACTCTCACCAGGGGTGCACGGTTTGGCGTGATCAGCAGATCTTTATAAATCGCGGGCGGCGACTGCATCACCGATCCCATGTCCACGAAGCCTTCCGTGCCGAAGGAGGGGATCGGCTGACCGGTTTTTACGTCGAGCGCGAACATCTTGTTGCCGCTCGCAGCGACAATTCGCGGCGACGACTTGGCGTCCCCCGGCCAATACGATACGCCGCGATTGGTAGGGTGCGGCGAAGCGAATTTCCAGATTTGCTGCCCCGTTACGCCATTGATTGCGTAGACTCCATTGCTGGCGGCCAGATACACCACGCTGTCGACGACCAAGGGCGTTGCTTCCATGGCGGCCTTCTCGCCCGTGTGGAACGTCCAGGCGCGCGTCAACGTGTGGACGTTGGTGGCGTCGATTTGTTTGAGGTTTGAATAGCGGGTCCCGCCCTGGTCCTGCCCGAAGTACTGCCAATCCTTCTGCGCGCGGATGCCGCTGTTGCACAGGAGAATGAAACACGCCACCAGCATTACCGAAGTCTTCTTCATATTCCTACTTCACCTGCATCGACTCGATGAATCCGATGAGGTTACTAATCCGTTGAGTGACGACGGCCGGGCTATCTGAACTCACCGTCGAGAAGATCGGGCCCCAAACAGGCATGTCTTTGGATCCATGCCCGGCCTGGGTCCCATCCTTGATCGAATTCATCACGCGCATTGCCGGAAACTTGCCGCCACTCTGTTGAGCCAACAAAGTTAAGTCGGCAGGTTGCTTTTTGAGCGCGGACGCGGCGGGGCCGCTGCCTTTTCCATCCAGCCCGTGACAGGATGCGCAGTATGCGTGAAACATTTCCTTTCCGGAGGCGGGCGAGGTTGGCTTCGCCCTACCGTTTTGACCTTGGTTGTGGTTTCCTGAGCTGGCAGCAGAATCGAGCCCAGGAGCAAAACCAGTAGACCTCCAATTCTCATCTAACTCTTAACTCTCCTTTCCAGGAACAGAACGGTCCGCTGGTGTATGCAGCCGGCCGTTTCGACACGGCCTGATTACAGCCTCAGAATGAAATCCGAAGATTCGCCACATAGACACGGTTGCCGTAGAAAACCGCCGGAGTGGTAAACGAATTCGATCCGCCTGACGAGGGAGCGGTGATGCGGCCGAAGCTGGTCGAATTGATATTGGTCGTTGGATTGGGGAAGTGGGGCGTGTTCGTCGCGGAGATGGCGTCCAAGCGGAACTCCGCCGTAATCTTTTCCTTTATGGTGAATCGCTTCACCAGGTTCATGTCGAGGTTGAACAGGCTCGGTCCCTTCCAATTCGAGACCGAATCCATCGTGCCCACCTGTCCCAACGAGGAATTCTGGAAAAGAATACTGCCGTTGTACTGTATGGCCAGGTCCGTGCAACGGCTTTGCAGATTGAACTGGTTAGTTATGGAGGTGCAGTAAGGGTCTTTGACTTGCGAGAATTGACTGGGGTTATAGTAAACCACGCCGTTACCGGTCCGGATCACCTTACCCGGGTCCGAACCCATGGGCTGCAAACTGGTGCAGGGGTCGGTGCTGCCCCCGATCGGATTCCCGGTGCAAGTGAAGCTGAGATAACTTCCGGAGTTCAGCGTGAAGATGGCCCCGTATTGCCAGTTGCCGATGATCTTATCAACGACGCCGGCGACGCCGGAGGTGGCATTCAGGAACTTCTTGCCCCGACCAAATGGAAGCTCATAGGTTCCGCTTGCCTTCCAGGTGAATTTTTGACCGCCAGGCGTTCTTTGCGCGCTCCAGTTCCGTGGATCGATGCCAGTGCCGTTCAGGCTCATGATTTTGGCCCACACCAAGTTGCCATTAAACGCCAGGCCGTTGGAGAACCGCTTGTTGAGCTCGACCACTCCCGAGTTGTAGGTGTACTTGCCGAGCTTCATCGCCTACATCAGTCCAACGCAGATCAACGCCCTGGTCGGAGGAACCATTGATACATCGCACGGCTTTGCAGGGCTTAGTTTCACGGCTCCGGTGGAAATCCTGACCGCACAGGGGCGGAGCGATCCTCTGCTGGTGACGCGACAGCAATGCTGCGCGCCGGGGCTGTTCCGATATCCAGCAGCGGGCGGTAAGTATGTCGTGGCGCAAACGCCGGATGGCGTTTTTATCGGGCCTCCGGGATTAGTGCCCGGTCTTTCGACGAGGCCCGCCCGGCCTGGGGAGATGGTGACCATGTACGGGACCGGTTTTGGGCCCACAAATCCGCCGATTCCTCCGGGAACAGCGGCCTTCGCGCCGGCAGTCACGACCTATCCGGTTCTCCTCGAGACAGACTCGTTCATGGTCACTCCCTCGTGGGCTGGGCTGATTGGTCCAGGCCTCTACCAACTCAACGTTGTGGTGCCCGACGTGCCAGACGGCGATTATCGTTTCAACCCGCGGGCAGCCGCATCCGACGGAGCCGACGCCTGGATTACGATCCGGCGGTAAGACAACGTTCGTGACCCGACGGAATATCTGTCCACCGCTGGAGGAGCGAAGGACCAGCGGAGAAAGGGCAGGAAACACCGCCTCTCGATCTCATCCCATGCTGTAAAGCGAGGGCTGATAGGGCCGCAGTTTTACAAAATGCTGGTGAAGACCGGCAGCATCTTCATCTGCGCCACCGATTTCGTGCATCCGTTCACTCCGCAGACGTTCGTGTCCACCGACCCCTACGGCCGCGCCTACACCATCGGCGGCGATGGCAGCCTGCAATGTCATACGGAAGAACTCCCGCATCACCAGAGTAAACGCCGCGCCCGGCTGAAAGGTTTTGAAAGGTTCTTGGCGTTTTCGATAGCGATAACGCACCTTGGATTCAATGACTTAGACTGCCGGCACTATTAGGAACATTGCATTCTGTCTCCATCTACGCCTGCCGCATCCGACCATGGGACCGGCACTGCGAGGCTCGTCTTGGCGACGGGTTGGCGGGGACGTTGCAGCCTGCACTGAGCGCCTGGCAGTGCGCGGTGCGCGACTCCATTATCTCTGCCTAACGCGAACCTCCGTTAATCCCCGGTCAGAATCCCCCTCAGAATCTATCCCCGTCAGAATCCATTGACACCGACGGAAGACTCTGATACCTTCGACCGAACGGCCGGCAACTGGGAGGCGGCGGGGACCGCCGTCCGGCCACCCCGGTATTGCACGGATCCGCGGAGACGCGGGTGATCTGTACCGGCTAAGGAGGTTCACGATGACCAATCGGCGTTCTATTCTTCCCGCTAGGTGTGTGGCGTACGCTCGGGCGGCTCAGCCGACTGCCCTCGCAACATATTTCACGACGCGCCGGGCCGCGGGCCGGCGATTGTCGCAAGGAGGCGCGGTGCGAATTGTCTTTTGGCAACGATTCAGGGCAAGGAGCGTCTATACACGTATGCCGGTTTCCCTGGTTGTTGATGACGAGCCATCCGTTCGGAGGTACATCAGCACCATTTTGCATCGGGAGGATTTTCGGACGCTGGAAGCCGAGGACGGTGCCCACGCTCTTCAGATCGTGCAAGAACTCGATGGTGGCGTGGACTTGATCGTCAGCGACATCCAAATGCCGAACGGCGATGGATTGAGCCTTGCCCACGCTGTCAATAAGTCGTTCCCGGCTGTACCGGTCATTCTGGTTTCTGGAAATGCAAAGCCCGATATCGGTTTTGAGTTCGTGCAGAAACCGTTCCTTCCTGCGACCTTGATGAGCGCCGTGCGGAAACTTTTCGCACGGAGAGTGACGACTCTCTTGCCAGATTGATCGGACTCGCGCATCGTCATCGCCGCTCTATCCGCCCGCTGGAGAAGGGTAAGCGGGCACTAGATCATCAATTGGTGGCAGCTTTTGCCCGGAAACGCTGCGTCCAGAGGCTTCGCGGCGTCCTTCAAGCCGCGTGTGAAGGAGAATCGGACAAATATCCGATTGACAGTTTTCGCTTTGACCTGCGACTCTGTGGAATTCAGCACGGCACATCAGGGAAGAATTCTGCCGGATTTACCGTTGTAGATGTTGGATAATACCGATGGGCGACTCAATGAAGTTTGAACCGCTATCCATGTATTGCGGATGCGGAATGCCTGCTTCCGCCTTCACGCAAATCGGTCTGACGCACGATCATCAATTGGTTTTCCACTGGTGGTGCGCCGACTGCGACGAGCCAGTGTATAGGTTCAAGAGCCTTTCCGAGTGTTGGCGGGACTGCCCGCCCAGAGAAGACCCGTCAGCATCAGAACCCTCCGGTGGCTCCAGCATAGAGTCTGAAGACCTTGTATTCCTGGCCACGATGGGGATCAGGCTTTCCTGAAGAGCGCCGGTAATTAGCCCACTCTTGCCGTCTCGGATTCTTCTGGCTCTGAATCCTGAAAAGCTATAGCGCTGAGATCATGGATCAAGCCTTCATCCAGGTCCTGTGGAGATCTGGGCTGTTACTACGATCCAGCTACCAGCGCTTTCGCCCGCCACCGCCGCCTTGACTTCTTGGCCGATCCGTCTTTGCACGTGCTTCGTTGACATTCAGCGTTCGGCCTTCAAGGTCAATGCCGTTCAGGGAGTTGATCGCTTTCATCGCTTCCGCATCGTTGCTCATCTCGACAAATCCGAAGCCCCTAGCGTGTCCCGTGTCACGATCAGTCACGATATTCACCCGGTCCACGGCTCCATACTTTTCAAAGAGCGACCGGAGATAATCTTCTGTCACCGAAAAACTGAGATTCCCCACAAAAATGTTCTTCATTCCTGACGCCTTCCTCTGCCGTCAACTCGTATCACGTTCATCGTACACCCGAAGGCCTCCGAGACGTTAGGCCCAACACGGTGTTGGCGGTACACTGAAAAGGAGCACGGTTTCAGCCTGGAAGAAAGAAGTCTAGGTCAAGCTGTGAAGTGTAGATGCAGAGGTTCATCGCACAAATTAGCAGCCCCATTGACCGGGGCGAGTTGGACAGATGACCCGGTATCAATCGTGCAGAAGAGATCACGCTGACCCTCAGTGGGAAATATTCCCGATTGTGATAAAGCGAAGCAGGCCATTCCGTACATCAAACTGATGATGAGCGCCATGCGCCACCGGGAACTTCATCTCCTTCCAGTACTGTTTTTGTACGAGGTCCACAGAACCACTAGCGGCGATCACATTGCAGCAAGAGCGGCCTTGGCGCTTTCAAGTGCGGTAGTTTGATTCCTGGGAACGGTCACTCAGTTAGGTCATGGAGCAGAAACCTATAGTGGTCCCAGGATTTTAGACCAGGCAATAAGCTAAGATTTTCGGCGGAGTCGTTGACAAGGAGAGGTCGATGACGACGACGAGAAAACAGCATAGTGCGCAGTTCAAAGCCCGGGTGGTGATCGAGGCGATCCGCGGCGAAAAGACGCTCAGCCAGTTGGGATCACAGTTCAAGGTGCATCCCATCCAGATCGCGAAGTGGAGGAAGA
>JAIQFL010000286.1 GCA_020073365.1 Terriglobia bacterium
GTCCTCCTTTCGTCGCGGAGGACAAAGACTGAACGGCGTCCTGCAGAGCCTCACGAGCCGGAAGAAAGGAGTGTCATCCACCTGGTCTTGGTGTACCCAATTTCAGGATCATCTTGCATTGGAAACGATTCCTAATTTCAGGATCATCCTTGGATTGGAAAATGCTGCGCAGCCGATTCAGTCGCTGCCGCTCGAAGACCGTAGGCGTTACCCCGGCCATTCCAGCGTTTCCGGAACGCCCTCCGCGTTCCGGGCCACCGCCCAATACTCCGCTTCCAACCGGCTCTTCCCGGGCACCCAGCGGTAGGTGGGTACTCCGAACAGGCGCCCACGATCGATCATCTCGCGGCGCGACTCGGGTATGGGCGAGACTCCGAACTCCATTCCCCGCGCCAGCGTCGCCCCATTCCACGGCGGATTCGCGCGGCTGTGGTTTTCTTCCCAAATACCCATCCACGGAAAATCGGCCTGCTTCCAGACATAGCCGAACGCCAGCCGGCCGGTTGGAGAGAAGGCGACGAAGAAAGCGTGTTCGCGTTGCGGATCCATCAGGTGAGTGGTGAACGCGCTCGAAACCGGCGATTGGTTGAAGACCCGCAGATCCACCGGGGCTTGGCTGACGTGCGGCGCCGCGGGCCAGTCGAATTCGGCGCCCGCTTTCAGGTATGCCGCACTTCCGAAATCGCTCTCGAATACCTTGGAGCGGGTGGCCGATGCGCGGAACTGCGTGACGCCTCGTTCCAGGAAAGGAGGTCCCAGAGTCACATGTTGGGTCCAGGCGATGGGCCGGTCGCAGGCCGAGAGGTTCTCCACCGTCTCCCGGATCCGGACCGCGCGATCGCGGAGTTCCAGGCGGCGTTCCAACCCAAGCTGGGCCCAGGGCAGTTCGGTCCGCAGGACGAGTTGCCCGTCCGTCTCGCTGATTTCGTACGGCCCGACCGACGCTTCGCCGTGCACCGTCATCCCGGCAGCGGCCTCTTCCGGCGACGGGCCGCCGAAAAGATCCAGGCATAGATTGTGTCCCATGATGCCGGCCAGCAATTTGGCCTCGACGCCTGCACCATATTCGGGGTATTGGATCGGATCGTAAATGGAAGGCTCAATCGAGCGCCAGGGCGGCGTCCACAACGGATTCACGTTGGTAGCTTTGTCGAAGATCTCTGCGATGTGACCACCTTCCTGCAGCACGGTCACACGCAGTTGGTGGTTTTCGCATACGGCGGCGCGGCGGCCCCGATAGGTGGTTTCTGGCATGATCGTTTTCATTATGCATGAGTGGGCGGCCAATTTCTGCGCTGCATGGGCGCTAAAACCAAGTACACAATTTCATAAATGCAGTCTCTTGTCGAAGCCGTGGCGCGCGCACTCCTGCGTGCCGCGTCGACACTCGTGTCGACGCTTGGCGGTTGCAGCCAGGCTGCTTTGTGTTTTTTTATGCTCCCTTTTTCAGTAGGTCGCCGCCCGTCCTACTCGCTCCGCAGCGCCACCACCGGGTCCACTCGCGTAGCTCTCCTCGCAGGCAGCCAGACTGCCGCCAGTGCCACCACTCCCAGCAAGGCCGCGGCGCTCGCCAGCGCCACCGGATCGGTGGTGCTCACCTCATACAGAAGCGTCCTCAAGTAGCGCGTCAGCGCCAGCGCGCCCGCCATCCCGATCGCCGTTCCGATGGCGGCGAGTTTCCCCCCTCCGCCCAGAACCGACCGCATCACGTCTCCGGGCTTCGCCCCCAATGCCATCCGAATCCCGATCTCCTGCGTGCGCCGGTTGACGTCGAATGACATCACGCCGTAGATGCCAATGGCGGCCAGCACCAGCGCCAGCCCGGCAAACCCGCCCAGTAGCGTGGTCGAGAAGCGCGGCTGCCATACCGCGCGGTCCACCACCTGTTGCATGCTCGCCAGGTCGCCGATGGGCAGATCCCGATCGAGCGACCAGATCTGACTCTGGATGGCCCCCGCTATCGCGAGCGGGTCCCCGGCGGTCCGCGCCACCAGCGTGAGGTAACGCTGGATATCCTCGGGATTCTGCATCTGGGAGAAGTAGAACTCGCTCCCGGCCGTAGCGCCCCAATCGGCCTGTTCCACATCCTTCACCACCCCAACCACCGTGAACCACGGCCCGTTCGAATCCAGGCGGATTCGTTTGCCCATGGCATCTTCATTGGGCCAATAGCGCCGCGCCATGCTCTGATTGATGACCACTACCCGGGGAGCACCGGCATCGTCGCGTGTGGTGAAATCGCGGCCGCCGAGCAGCGGGATCCGCATGGTATGGAAATAGCCCGGAAAAACGGCGCGGAACGCCGCCTTCGGAACATCCGCTGGGCCAGGCTCCGGCCGGCCCTCCACCCGAAAGGAAAAGGTCCATAAATCGCCCGCCAGCGGCAGGTGATTGATGCCGCTCACTGACTCTACACCCGGGACCGCCGCCACCCGATCCAGCACCTGACGGTAGAACGCGTTGCGCCTCTCCAGAGTGGCCGCGCGCGGCGAGCCGGTAAGCACCACCCGCATGGTCAGCACGTTGTGCGGATCGTAGCCCGCGTCCACCGCGCCCAGCCGGGCGAAACTGCGGATCATGAGCCCCGCGCCCGCCAGCAGCATCAGGGAAATGGCGACCTCGCCCACCACCAGCAGGCTGCGCAGCGGACTGCGCGAGAGCCGCGAGGTGCCGCGCCCCCCGTCCTTCAGTGTGGCGTGCAGATCCGGCCGCGAGAACTCCAGCGCCGGCGCCAGCCCGAACAGAATGCTCGTCGCTAAGGACACCGCGAACGTGAACAACAGCACCGCCGCGCCCATTCCGATCTCCTGGTAGCGCGGCAGGGTGAAGCGGCTGGCTTCCGCGATACTCACCGAGAGCAGATGGACCGACCAGTACGCCAACAACAACCCCAGCGCCCCGCCAGCCGCGGAAAGCAGCGCACTTTCGACCAGCAGTTGTCGCATCAATCGCCAGCGTCCGGCACCCAACGCCAGCCGTAGCGCAACCTCCTTCTGCCGCCCGCTGGCCCGCCCCAGCAGCAGGTTGGCAACGTTGGCGCACGCGATCAGCAGCAGGAAGGCGACCGCGCCCAGCAGCACCACGAGCGCCGGCCGGACCTGCCCCAGCACCACTTCATTGAGCGGCAGCACCCGGGCGCCGCGGTCGGTGTTGCTCTCGGGATAAGCCTGCTCGATGCGCCGTGCGATGGTGCTCATCTCGGCGGCGGCCTGCTCCAGGCTCACCCCGTCCTGGAGCCGCGCGAAGACCCGCAGCGAACGCCCCTCGTGATCATGCATGCGTTGCGGCGGAAATACCAGAGGCACCCACAGCTCCGCCTTCAACGCCCAGAACGGAGGGAAACGGAACTCCTGCGGCATGACGCCGATCACGCGATAGCTCGCCCCATTCAACGTAATCGCGCGGCCGGCGATGGAGCGGTCGCCGCCAAAACGCCGCTGCCAGAGCCCATGGCTCAGCAGCACCACGCGTCCTGCTTCCGTCTGCGCATCTTCGGGAAGAAAACTGCGCCCCAGCAAGGGCGCGGTACGGAGCACCGTGAGAAGGGATGTGGACACCTTCAACCCTTCGACCTCCTCGGGACGCGCCGTCCCGGTGAGCGAGGCGCCCCACACTTCCGCCGCGGCAATCGACTGAAACACGTGCTGCTGATCGCGCCACTCCCCATAGGTTCCCGGAGCGGTCGGACTGGTCCCGCCATGGCGCAAGCTGCATTCCTGGACAAACACGAGGCGCTCCGGCTGCGGATAAGCCAACGGCCGTAGCACAACGTTGTACACCACGCTGAACATCGCGGAGTTGGCGCCGATGCCCAGCGCCAGCACCACGACCGCAATCAGGAAAAACCGTGGCGTCTTGAGCAGGGATCGAATCGCGTACCGCAGATCTGAAAGCAAGGGCAGTCCTCCGTAATCGGTAAGACTGACGGGGACGGCGGATGGATAGGCCTAATCCGCGGCGACTTCCGCGAGCGCCTTGGCCAGGAGGTCTTCCACGCGAAGGCGGGTTGCCCAGGAATTCACGTATTCGAAGTCCAGGTCCGGGTTCGTAGCGAGCAACCCGGTGATGTCGTTCCATTGCCGGTCGGAGACCTCGCCGCCATCGCGATACCACTGGAGCTTGGCCAGAACAATATCCTCGACGGAAGCTACTGGGAACCGTACTGCCGCCTCGACGGGAAAAACCGGGATCAATGTAGCTCTCTGCATCTGGGAAGCGTGGAAGGCTTTGGTTGCGGGAAAAATGTCGATCTTCTGTGCGGTAGGGATGTGAATGAGGTTGAAAGAACGCCCATCTCGAACGGCACGCTCGATCATGTCGGGGTCCGCATACCAATCCGATCCCAGAGCGGCGGCAAGCTTGGTGGCGTGTCCCGGCGAAAGTTCAGCGAGCAAATCGCCGTCCGCGGTCGCGCGGTAAACGCCGCGGGCAGAGGAAGCCAGCGACCCGACGACCACGTAACGGATACCCAGTTTAGTCAGTATTGGCGTGATCTGGCTAAGCGCGTGCGCGAGCGGGTCTGTCATCGTGCAGTTCCTCGCCGTAGGCCTTACGAAAGAGTTCCGCACCCAGCCGTAGACGTGCCGCCCGCAGGAAGATTTCCCGGTCGCTGGCCTCCGGATAGCGCTGGCGCAGTCCGCCTTCTGCCAAACTCGCCACAAACGCCGAGTACTCGAACGTTCGCTGTAGTTTCTCCGAGGGCGGCATGCGGCGTTGAAGGTCCAGAAAGATCTTCCACGCTTCGGGCGATGTGTCCGCAGGCCTCACTCCTACATTATACATCCGACAGCTCTCGCCCACATCGCCTTGATCGGAAACAGCCCGCCGCTCCCGGGGGCCGGTTCAGTCGGATCGCCCCATACTCACCTAGGTGTTGGCAGCCGCATCCCCTGCCGCTATTCCCCCAGAATTTCCAGGTACCGCGCCACCGCTTCGATCCCCCGATAGAAATTCGGCAAGTGGAATTTCTCGTTGGGTGCGTGCAGGTTGTCGTCGGGAAGCCCAAACCCCATCATGACGCTGGGGATTCCGAGGTATTTGTCGAACACGCCCACGATCGGAATCGACCCACCGGAGCGGATGTACACGGTGTCTTTCCCGAACGTCTCCTTCAGCGCCGCGGCGGCCGCGTGAATGAACGGGTTGTCGGGGTTGGTCAGCGACGGTGCGCCGGCACTGATCAGCTTCAACTCCGCCGTGACGCCCTTCGGGCACGCCGCTTTCACCGCGGCCCGGGTCTGCTCGATCGACTCGTCGAGGCGCTGGTCGCCCACCAGGCGGGTGCTGATTTTGGCCACTGCGCGGGCCGGAATTACGGTCTTGGCGCCTTCGCCCGTGAAACCGCCGCGGATGCCGTGAACCTCCACCGTGGGGCGCGCCCACGTGCGTTCGAACACCGAGAGGCCGGGCTCACCCACCAGTTCGCGCGCGCCCATTTCTTTCTCCGTGTATTCCTTTTCGTCGAACGGCAGCCGCGCCCAGGCCTCGCGTTCCTTTTCGCTGGGCGGAACCACGCGGTCATAGAAACCGGGAATTTTGATGTGGCCGTCGCGGTCCTTGAGCGCGGTGATGATCTCGGCCACGGCCATCATCGGGTTCGGCGCGGCGCCGCCGTAAATGCCCGAGTGCAGGTCGTGCTCGGCGCCCTGCACGATCAACTCGTAATACACCAGCCCGCGCAGACCGATGCAGATACTGGGCAACTCGGGCGCGAACATTTCGGTGTCGCACACCACGGCAGCGTCCGCCTTCAGGCGCGGAGGCTTGGTCTTGACGTAAGCTTCGATGAATTCGCCGCCGGTCTCTTCTTCGCCCTCCAGCAGAAACTTGACGTTCACGGGAAGCCTGCCGGTGGTCTTGAGCAGACTTTCAACCGCCTTGATCTGGATATAGACCTGGCCCTTATCGTCGACCGCGCCGCGCGCGTAGATATTGTCGTTGCGCACCTCCGGTTCGAACGGCGGCGACTTCCACTCGTCGAGCGGGTCGGGCGGCTGCACATCGTAGTGGCCATAGAACAGGATGGTGGGCTTTCCCGGAGCGCCGAGCCATTCCGCGTAGACCAGCGGATTGCCGGCGCCTTCGATCAACTCGGCGACGGTCATGCCCGCCGCGCGCAGCTCGTTCAAAGCGAAGTCCGCCGCGCGCCGGATGTCCGGCTTATGTTCGGTCAGGGTGCTGATGCTGGGAATACGAAGGAAGGTTTTCAGGCCTTCGAGGAAGTCGGTGTGATGCTCTTGATAGTAAGTCATAAAAAGCTCCAATCTGGATCGATAGCCATGGTATCGCGCTCCGGCCCAGGCCGCAGCGCGGGCGCCCTTACATGATCGCCGTGGGCGGCGCCGGCTCGTCGGGACGGCCGGCGTTGGCCAGCGGCAGACGGATCATCAGTGTGGCCAGCGCGATCAGCACCAGGAGGGACAACCAGGCCGTGCCGGCCCAGGTCCAGTCCGGCAGTATTTTGTGGCCGCTGCTTTTCTCCGCCGCCTTGAAGCCCGCCACCACCAGCCCGCACAGCGCCTCGCCGGCGATCAGGCCGGAGGCCGTTAGTATGCCGGCATTTTCGATGCGGGCCTTTTGCGCATCGTTGAAGTTGCCCTTGTCGCGATATTTGTCCGTCAGCCATCGGAAGATGCCGCCCACGAAGATGGCAAACGTTGTCTCCAGCGGCAGGTACATCCCCACCGAGAAGAGCATCGGGCTGCGCACCTCGATGAGGATCAGCCCAAATCCCATCATGATGCCCACCACCACCAGCGGCCAAGCCATGTTGCCACCGACGATGCCCTGGGCCAACGACGCCATCAGTCCGGCCTGCGGCGCCGAGAGCTGCGGCGTACCGAAGGTGTAGGCCCGATGCAGCCACATCAGGGGGAAGAATAACGCCATGCTGGAAACCGCGATTCCCAACAGGTCGCCGATCTGCATCTTTGACGGTGTGCCGCCCAGGATGTGTCCCGCCTTCAGATCCTGCAGCATCTCGCCCGCCACCGCGGAGGAGACGCACACCACTGCCGCCACGCCGAGTACGGCCGCGATGCCCGCGTTACCGCGCAGCCCCATGGCGATCATGAGCAGAGCCGAGATCACCAGGGTGCAGAGCGTCAGGCCCGAGACGGGGTTGTTCGACGAGCCGATCATGCCCACCAGGTTCCCGGAGACTGCGGCAAAAAAGAACCCGAGCACGATCATGACAACCGCCGCTGCCACCGCGGCGCCGATCACGCCGGCAAAGTAGTAGTACAGCGCGATCATGCAGAGGAACACCACCCCCAGCCCGCCGAAGACTACCTTGCTGCTAAGATCGCGCTGCGTGCGGGTGGTGGCCTCGTGCGCGGCCGCCGACTTCCTCAAGTCCGACACCGCGCGCTTGATGCCGATTCCCAGATTCTTGCGCATGCGGAAGAGCGTGAACGACGCGCCCACCATCATTCCGCCCACCGCGATGGGCCGCACCACGTTGTACCAGGTGGAACCCGCGACATCCGCCCAGCCTGTTTCACCGTTGACGTACGGCTGCATCTGCGGCCCCAGGAAAAACACCAGCAGCGGCACCAGCAATCCCCATGCGAAGACGCCGCCGGCGAAGTTCAGCGCGCCCAACCGCGGCCCGATGATGTAGCCCACCCCGATGTACGCAGGGCTGATAGCCGGGGCGGAGAACGTCGTCATGGCGCCTGCCTGGAGCGTGGGGGTGCCAGTCACGCGGGTCAGCTTGACCACGCTGCGTCCCAATTCTCCAACGTGCACCAGGAAGTCCTTGCTGGCGGCGAACACGTTAATGGCGCCGAGGAAATAGACCGCGGCGCCTAAGCCCATGTTGGCGAAGAGAATCTGGGCGGCTCTCGCGCCTTGCTGGCCTGCTTTGTGGATTTCGGCCGCTGCCACAGATTCCGGGAACGGGAGTTCCGGGTCTTCCACCATCACGCGGCGCAGCAGCGTGACAAACAGGATGCCCAGTGTGCCGCCCACCGCCATCAGCGCCACCGATTTCCAGTAGCCGTTCTCGATATCGAAAGCCGGCCACACGCCCGAGAGCACGAACGCCGGGATGGTGAACACCGCCCCGGCCGCCACCGATTCGCCGATCGATCCAATCGTTCGGGCCATGTTCTCTTCGAGAATCGACCCCTTCATCAGCCGCAGAATGGCCATGCCGATGACCGCCGCGGGATACGTCGCCGCAATGGTCATGCCTGCACGCAAGCCGAGGTAGAGGTTGGCCGCACCGAGGACCACGGTCATCACCAACCCCAACAGAATCGCGCGCAATGTGAACTCGCGCAGATCCGTTTTATCCGGCACGTAGGACCGGAATTTCTTTTCGGTTTCGGGAGGCGTCATTGCAATCTCGACCTCACTTTATCACTCAGTGCTTTGCCTTGCACCGTCTTGCCCTTCAGCTTGGCCTGCACGGCTTTCATCACCACACCCATCTGCTTGAGAGAAGTCACTCCCGTCTCGCTCAATGCTTCCGCGATGGCGGCATCGATCTCCTGCTCGCTCGCCCCGGCGGGCAAATAGCTTTCGATCAGCACCCGTTCCGCATCTTCCTTATCGGCCTGCTCGGTCCGGCCGGCTTTGCGGAACATCTCGGAGGCATCCATGCGCTGCTTGATCAGCGACTTCAGCACCTGCATCTCGGCCGCTTCGTCAATCGGCTGAGGCGAATCCACCTTCAGTTTCATGAGGGCGGCCTTAATCATACGAAGCGCGCTGAGCCGCGCCTCCTCCCTGCTCTTCATGGCCGCAACCATGTCCTTCTGCACCTGGTCTACAAGAGGCATGATGTCTGCTATTCTAGAAGACTACCCTCACGATGTACATCAAAAAGCAACGCTTATTAACTCCTGGCCCGACTCCCCTCTATCCGCCTGCCCTGCACGCGATGATGGCGTCGGACATTCACCACCGCACCGAGGACTTCCGCAAAGCCTATCGCTCGTGCCTGGCGGACCTCAAAGAGGTGATGGGAACTGCCAACGATCTGTTGATGTTCGCTTCCTCGGGCACGGGCGCCATGGATGCCGCCGTTTCAAACCTGTTCTCCAAGGGTGACAAGGTGATTGTGTGCGTCGCCGGAAAGTTCGGCGAGCGCTGGGCCGAGATTGCCAAAGCCTACGGCCTCGATGCTCATGTCCTCACCGTGCCCTACGGCCAGGTGGTGACTCCCGGGCAAGTGGAGGCCGCGCTGGCCCAGGAGCCCGCCACCAAGGGCGTTTTCGTACAGGCTTCCGAAACATCCACGGGCGCCGCGCATGACGTGCGCGCGATGGCCGCCGCGGTCTCCAGGACCGGCGCGATTTTCGTGGTGGATGCCATCACCGGCCTGGGCACCATGCCGCTGGATATCGATGGCTGGGGGCTCGACGTGGTGATCGGCGGCTCGCAAAAGGCGTTCATGATCCCCCCGGGCCTGGCGTTCCTCTCGATCGGCACGAAGGCCTGGAAGTTCGCCGAGACCGCTACCTTGCCGCACTTCTACTTCAACCTCAAGAAGGAAAAGAAGAGCGGGGAGGCCGGCGAGTCCAGTTGGACTCCTTCCACCGCCCTGATCCTGGCGCTGGCCGAGGCGTTGCGCTACGTCAAGCAGATCGGGATGGACAAGCTCATTGAGAACGCGCGGTTGTTGGCGACGGCCACGCGCGCCGCCGTCCAGAAGCTCGGATTGGAACTGTTTTCGCCGGGTTCGCCGGGATCGTCGGTAACCGCTGTCCGGGCGCCTGCCGGCATGGATTCCGGCGTGATCGTGAAGGAATTCAAGAGCCGGTTCGGAGCCATCATTGCCAATGGCCAGGGCTCCATGAAAGGCCAGATCTTCCGCATCGCGCACCTGGGCTACTTCGATTTTGCGGACCTGTTTGCCATGGTGGCCGGGTTGGAGATCATTCTCAACGCGAACGGCTTTCCCGTGAAGTATGGGACGGGCGTCGCGGCCGTCGAGGAGATTTACGAGCGCGCCGCCGTGGCGCCGCAGACAGTCAGCGCGTGACCGCGACCGTAACTACCTACCGAGTTAAATTCTTGCCGAAACTGACGGAATCCTTCCGCGTCGTCCGGGCGTGGTTTTCTCTGCGCTCTCCGCTACCTCGGCGCCCTCAGGTTTTGACTTTGGCTTTCTCCGCGCTTCCTCCGCGCCTCGGCGTCTCTGCGGTGAGCTTGGTTTTTCGCTGTTTGGCTCCGGCTATGCCGGGTTAGGGAGTGGTCCCTCTTTCTATGAACATCCTCATTGCCGAGCCCCTCGCTCCAGCCGGAATCGAGTTGCTGCAATCCCAACCCGGCTGGACCACCATCGTCTCCAATCCCAAGGAATTCACGCAGCACCTGCCCGAGGCCGACGCCCTGCTGGTCCGTAGCGCCGTGCAGGTGAACCAGGCCGTCCTGGAGAAAGCTCCCAAACTGCGCGTGATCGGCCGCGCGGGCGTGGGCGTGGACAACGTGGATCTCGATGCCGCCACCGAAGCCGGCGTCCTGGTGATGAACACCCCGGGTGGCAACGCCGTCTCGGTGGCCGAGCACACCCTCGCACTCATGCTCGCCATGGCCCGCCACATCCCTCAAGCCAATGCGTCCACGCGCGCCGGCAAGTGGGAGAAGAAGAAGTTCATGGGCAACGAGCTGCGCGGCAAGACACTCGGCATTGTCGGCCTGGGCAGCATCGGCCGCGAAGTGGTCAAACGCGCGCGCGCCTTCGAGATGCGCACGGTGGCCCACGATCCCTACATCACCCCCAAGATCGCGGAGGACCTCGGAGTGGATCTCGTGGACCGGCAGACGCTGTACGCCGCCAGCGACTACATCACCCTCCACGTGGCCGCCACACCCGAGACGCAGGGGATGCTCTCGCGCGAGGCCTTCGCGCAGATGAAGGCCGGGGTCCGCATCGTCAACTGCGCCCGCGGCGAGCTGGTAGACGAAGCGGCCCTCCAGGAAGCCATCGAGTCCGGTAAAGTCGCCGATGCCGCGCTCGACGTATTCGCCAGCGAGCCCGTGCCGGCCGGATTCCCGCTGTTCGATTCCGAGGCCGTGCTCGCCACGCCGCACATCGGGGGGTCCACCGAGGAGGCGCAGGAGATCGTCGGGGTGCGCATCGCCGAGCAGGTAGTGGAATACCTCAAGAACGGAGTCGCCATCAACGCGGTCAACATGCCGGCGCTTTCACCGGAGCAATATCGCGCGCTCGGTCCCTACGTCGCATTGGCCGAGCGGCTCGGCAACTTCGCGGCGCACATCGCGGCGGGGAACCCGCGTACGGTGAGGCTGGTCTATTTCGGACGGATCGCTGGCAATAACACCAACCTGTTGCGCAGCGCGGGCCTGGCGGGACTGCTGAGCCGCTCCACCTCCCGGAAGGCGAACCTGGTGAACGCCATGCAGATCGCCGAGCAGCGCGGATGGGCTATCGCCGAGGGGCACGAGCCGCGCTCCGTCCACACCGATTCCATCCGCCTCGAACTCCAGACCGACAAGGGCGTCACAGCCGTGGAAGGCGCGGTTTTCCTGGGCAAGCCGCGGCTGACGCAGGTGGATGGAATCTACTGCGAAGCGGCCCTGGCGGGTTTTCTGATCTTCATGAAGAATCGCGACGTCCCCGGTGTGATCGGCCACGTAGGGACGGTCTTGGGGCGGAACCTCATCAACATCGCGAACTTCTCACTGGGCAGGCGTGAGTCACCGGCAGCGCCCGGGCAGCCGATCGAGGCGGTAGCAGTGGTTTCCACGGATGAACTGGTGCCGGAATCGGTGCTGGCGCAGTTGCGCGAGAACCCCGCTGTGCGGTTGGCCCGCTCGGTGGAGTTCCATGACGCCGCCAAAGCCACCGGCACAGGCAAATAGCCGAGCATCGTGATAGATTAAGCCGCAGAGCCTATGCGACCTTTACTCGGATTTCTGCTATTGGCGGCGTGCCCTGCCTTTTCCGCCGACCAGGACTTCAACGGCCGTTGGGATATCACCGCGGTCACCCAGCCACGGCCGCGGGCCTGGTGGGTGGAGTTGACCGGCGTCGGAACGGCGGCCCCCGCCGGGAAGTTCGTGAGCGCCTATGGCGGCGACATGAACACTATCGATACCATCGCCGTCGAGAACGGTGAACTGCGTTTTACCATCAACCAACCGGGCCGGTCCGGGGCAGCCTCGAAGGCCCCTAGCCGCTCGGTCTATCGCGCACATCTGATCGCCGGAAAGCTGGAGGGCACGTTCGAGGTCGAAGGCCGGAGCACTCCTCCCGTGAAGTGGACCGGCGTCCGCGCTCCCGTCATCAAGGACAAGGACGACGGCACCTGGAAGGAGGGCAAGCCGATCGACCTCTTCAATGGCAAGGACCTCACCGGATGGAAGGCGCTGAACCCCGACGCGCCCATGAAATGGAGTGTGCAGGATGGCATTCTGAGAAATGCGCCGCCCACCTCCGACATCATCTCCGAGCAGAAGTTTTGGAACTTCAAGCTGCATGTGGATTTCCGCATTGTGGAGAACTCGAACAGTGGCATCGGGCTGCGAGGCCGATACGAGATCCAGATCCTCGAGGATTACGGCAAGCCGCCCAATACGCATGGCGCCGCGGCGCTCTACAGCCGCGCCGCTCCTTCCGTGAATGCCAGTAAACCTCCCGGCGAGTGGCAGAGCTACGACATCCGGTTGGTCGGCAGAACCCTGACCGTGGTACACAACGGGACCAAGGTCCTCGACAAGGTGGAGGTGGATGGCCTCACCGCCATCGCCAACAATTCCGATGAAGCCGAGCCGGGCCCATTCATCGTGCAAGGCGATCACAGCTATGTGGAGATCAAGAGTTTCGTGGTGACGCCGCTGGTGCATTAGGGGAACCGCCTCTCCCACGCATCTGTTGAATCGCTGTATCATCGGTTGAACCACTATGGCGGGCGGGCATCTCAATCGTAAGCAGTGGCGGGCCGTCTGGATCGCCCTGGTGGCCGCGCTTCTGTTTGTGTCGGTCGGGCTCTGGTGGGAGACGGCCGCGGTTCTCGTGGTGGGTGCGGTGGCGGTCTGGAAGCTCAACTCCGCCGTCGAACGGCCCGAGATCGCTACCGTCAAGTCGGTCCGCTGCGGAGGATGCGGGGCCATCGGCGAACCCCACTGGAAAAGTTGTCCGCGATGCGGAGCGACGAATTGGGTGTAGCCTTGTGGGGCAGGTTGGCAGCCTGCGGGCCGATTGTCAATCGGCCTGCCGCTACCTACCAAATGGAACGGGCGATGCTCCGAACGGGGTATCAGCAGTTCGGCGCTGCGCAAAGGCCGATCGTTATTCCGTCGTTTACATCGGGCAAATAAGCTGCGTTTACGTTAAGTAAGGTAAACCCGTGGCCCATTCTGTAGCAGGTACGCCGCCAAAGCACTGTTTTACCCCGCATCTCCCCCACAAAACGCTTGACTCCGGCTTTACGACCCGCTTATCATCTATTCAACTTGGTCCATTCCAGCGCTGGTTCTTGCCGGTGCCAGTCTCGCGCGGCAATTTCACGCGGCTTCGACCGGAATCAGCTCGTCCTTTACATAGTGCAACTGCACTAGCCGGGGACGCACCGGGCCGTCTTCGAAGTGGACCGACGTTGCTTCAAGCACATTGGCACGACGTTCTACCCATGTCTCTGCTTCGGTGAAGATGCCATGGCCCAGCGCTCGCGCGCAAATATCCACCTTCCTCAGCGTCGCGAACTTCGCAGATGAGCTCCATGCTCATAGAATACCCGGGGGGATGGATGGCTTCGCTTCCACCTCGCTACCGGGCGGGGCCGTTACCCGATTAGCTCGCTCTACGGAGCGCGTCTTCTACGGCATCGGGATGATGGGCGATGACTGCAAGAAGAACGCGCGCTGGACCATCCGGCTGTGTCCGGCCCTGCTCCCAGTTTCTTACCGTTGCGGGTGTGAATCCGAAGCGCGCGGCGAACTTGGATTGGCTCAGGCCGAGCTTCTGGCGAATAGCCCGCACGTCGATTGGAGCCGGGCGGTCCACCTGGACGTATGTGACGCGGATGCCTGGAACGTGCTCACCCCTGGCGTATGCGAGGGCCTGGTTGAGGCTGGCTAGAAGGGCGCGGCCGGCGGCTGTGCTCTTCGGCGCGCTCCTCTTGGCCTTTGGTTTAGATTGCTTCGGCATAGCGGCTATCTCCTCCTGTCGTGCTCGGCTTTGATCGCGGCAATCGTCTTGCGCATCGCCCTCTTCTCAGCGAAGGATAAGTTCGCTTTCTGGTTCTTGGCGTAGATGTCAAGCGCGTATGGCGGCATCGATTTGTTGTGGTAGTAGTAGATCGGTCGCGCGCCGCCGGACTTGCCTCTTCCGGGCAGCGCCCATCGGAATTTCCGGACCCCACCTGTCTCGGGCACGACCACTCCGGCTTCCGGATTGCCGGCCAGGAAGATAATCAACGCGGTGCGTTCCGTCCCGCTCATCCCGAGGCGGGCGGCACTCGCCAGGAAGGTCTCTGTCTCGACTACCGCCATCGGGCTTTCCATCGTCGCCATTACGTGACGATGCTACGCTATCCACGTATACGTGTCAAGCATATACCCGCATAACCTGCGATTCAGACAGTGGGGGAGTCGGCCGGCGGCCGATCGGTAGGCAGGATGGTGGTGCACTAATGGCCGGCGGGTATTTTGCCGAGATCGAGGGCTGAAGAGGGGGGACTGCGGGAGTGGGGTAATCAGCGTACACGACAGCAGGCTGCGCCGCCATCGGGATAC
>JAIQFL010000287.1 GCA_020073365.1 Terriglobia bacterium
AAGAGGGCGAAGGCGCAGTGATACTCGGCGAGCGCGGGGAACGGCATGGAATAGTTAAAGCGGCCGAAGACCTGCTGCGGGGGGGCCGGGTGGGCATGCACGTTGTCGAAATTGTGGGGCAGATCCCAGCGCACGAAGCCGGCGCTGAAGAGGTCGCCGGCGCGCGGCACCTGGTGAGGCGAGGGGGCGACGCGGATTCTTGCGCCGCCGAAAAACGAATCGCGGCCCGAGAGTTGCTGAAGGTTGAGAAGCGTGGGGTGCAGGGACGGGATTTCCAGCTTGCTGTGGTCGAGGCGGATTTCTCTACCCGCGGCGTCGTAGAGGAGAACCTCGTATTCGGTGGCATGGCTGGGATCGCGGTAGCCATCGGCGCCTGGGAAACAAGTGGCGGTGAGGAGAATCTCGGTGGAGAGCTCGATCGCGCGATCGACCACCACGAAAGGGGCGGCGACGTCGAGCCAGCAGGTGCCCGGCGGTTCGGCGGGCCCCGGCGCGGCGGTAGCGGCGAGGAACGAGCCGGCCATCCCCGACAGAAAAACGCGCCGGTCAATCATGGTCATGGCAGGGAACCCAACGGTTAATTAATATGCTGCCGAAAACAACCGCTCCCTCACGGTCGCGGCTCCGAATCGGGAGCAGTGCCGCGACCTTGATGAGGAGCGGTAGATTCTCCCTTAGAAGTTCAGGCGCACCAGGAATTCGATGATGCGGGCGCCCGGGTCGACCGTGCCCGAAATGTCGCGATAACCCTGGGTGATCTGGCCGAAGGTGGAGGTGGTGGTCCCGTTCCCGCCCGCACCCGGCAAGAAATTGGTCAGGTTCAAAACGTCCAGCGCGGTGGCCCGGATCTGGAGCCGGAATCTTTCCGTGATTCTGGTTTCCTTCTGGATGTTGAGATCGAAGTGCCGCTGCCAGGGAAGGTACACGTAGCCTTCCCAGCCGAGCTGACCCGCCGGCGCCGGAGACAGGTAGGGGGCGTTGGGGTCCACCTGGGCGGGCGTCAAACCGTTGACGTTGAATGCCGCCTGGGTGTTATAGATCAGGTTGGTGTTGTTGGAGCTGTTCAAGCCCGCCGTGGAAGTGGTGGCAGGCGGAGGCAGGTAGTATATGATGCCCCCGTTGGGGCCCGCCAGGCTGGTCTTATAAACTCCCATCATCGACTGCAATTGCGACGAAGTGATGTTGTGTAGAACAACTCCGGTGGCATTGGTAGTCCCGTTAAAGGTTGCGAGCCCGTTGAGGAACAGCGGCGTGCCGGACTGAATCCGGGCCACTCCCGAAATCTGCCAGCCTTCCATGATCTTCCGCGCAACCGGGTTGGAGGAGTTGAAATGGCGCCCCGGCCCGAAGGGCAGCTCATAGATCCAGTTGAACTTGATCGCGTTACGGATATCGAAGCTTTCCGGAACCTTATCCAGGTTGCGATTGCGGAGGGTGGTAGGCGTGGAGAAATCGCTGGAACTGGCGGTAGCTCCATTGGCCATGGCTTTGGCCCAGGTGTAGCTGGCTTGCATTTGCAGGCCTGTTGAGAGACGCCGCCGCACCTCGACAATCCCGGCGTTGTAGTAGGAAGAGCCGGCGTTGGTGAGGACGTAGGAACCGCCCGGTGTCGTCGTAGAGCCGCTGCCGCCCGCCACGGTCGGGTTGACCAGGAAGAAGTTGGCGGGATAGCCTTTGGCCGTCAGATTCGCCATGCGCGTGCTGCTTACGGCGATGGCGCTGGCTGTCGAACCGGCCTGCCCGAGCATCAGTTGCGTGGCAGTTGTGGAGTCGGTAGTGTTGCCGATGGCGGTCTGGAGGATGGGGATGTCCTTCTGGCCAGGCAGTCCCTGGTTTCCGAAGTTGTTGGTGGTGGCGTTGGCGATGTTGCCGCCGCGCGCGATCGCCAGGTTATTCTGCGCAATCTGGAACTCGTTGAGGAACCCGTTCTCGAAAATGTTTACCTCGTTGAGACCGAGCTGTCGCCACAACCCTGTGCCATGGTTCCCGTTATAACGGAATTCCACCACGGTATTGCGGTCCAGCTCTCTCTGGTAGCCGAGGTTCCAACTCTGCACATAACCCATCTTCAGGTTCGGATCGAACCCGTTCACGCTGGTAGTGAAGGTGGGCGAAATGGGGTAGGTGGGCGTGCTGGGCAGCGACGATATGCGGGAAGGAAGCGCGGGGTCGCTGAAATTCACGCTGCCGCCGGCCCCGAAGTTCGCTGGGAAAGCAGTAGGCGATGTCGTGGCGTCGACGGTGAGGCCCTGGTTCGAGGCGAACAGGCTCTGGTATACGGTCATGCCTTCGCGCACCGTCGCAATGGCATAGCCGCCACGCAGCACGGCTTCGCCGGAGTGATGGCCGGTAATGGCCCCCAGGAATCCGTCCTTGGCGGGCAACGTCCAGGCAAGGCCGACCGAAGGCGCCGGAACCAGCGGTGGATCGTAGGGACTGCCCGTAATCTGCGTATACACCGGCGGCTTGCCGCTGAGGTTGCCCGGCTGGAACAGGTTACCGACGCCGGAAACTCCCCACAAGCTGGCGTAGTCCACTTGCGAGTACAGATTGTCCTGATTGACGAACGCGAACTGCTTCTCCAGACGGAAGCCGATGGTGGCCGTCAGAGTCGGCGCGATGCGCCACTGGTCTTGAACAAAAAAACCCAATTCACGCAGATGGTCGCGATCGATGGGCGCGCCCACGCCATACTGGTGGTTGGCTTCGTTCAACACAAGCTGCTGAGTGATTTGCGACACACGGCCGGTGACATCGGCATACAGATTGGCGGCCTGGCTCTGCTGGGCGGCGGTGGAACCCGGCAGGTTGGCGGGGGTGAAGATGTTGGTGCTGCCGTTGAAAATCGGGTCGTTGGAGGCGATGCCAAAGGTGATCTGGGGGATCATCGACCGGCCCACGATCTGCTGGAAGAGATTGATCTGGTCGAAATTGCCGCCGAAGCTGACCTGATGCGCACCCTTGACCAAGGTCACCGTATCTCCGATGTTCTTGACCGGAGCATTTCGGCGCTGCGGACCCGAGGTGGCGGTTACGTTGGACAGACTGGTTCCGGGGTTGGCGAAACTGGGGGTGAATCCCTTCCAGGTGGAGAACAGGCCAGGCGCTACCGCGTCGAAGAACAGGACCGTCCCGCCGTTCAATCCAGCGCGGAATTCATTCGTCATGCGGGGCGTAACCACGGAGCGGAAGGAGATGGTACCGTCGAACCGGTTGCTGCGCTGGCCGGTGTTCACGTTGGTAAACAGCACCGTGCCCGAGCCGGGGAAGATCGGCACGATGCCGTTCAGGAAGTCCGGAACCGAAACGTACTTGTCGTAGTTGTACACGAACGAAAGCGTGTGCTTCGAAGTCACGTTGTAATCGAGACGCATCGTGTAGAAGTTGCGGGAGTCGGTGCCGGTCGGCTGGTAGCTGGTCTGCAGGGTGTTGTAATCGTTGGCCGCCTGGTTGGTCTTCACGATCCCGTTGGCGCCCAGGTTCTGCATCTCGGAGTAGGTCTTGGCCAGGATGGGATCGAGCGTTGAGGTGTAAGGGCGGGTTCCGGCCGGCGCCTGGCTGGCGGCGGCAAGCTGCAGCAGGTTCACGTTCTGAACATTGCCCGAGGAATCCTTGTAGGTGTAGATTCCGCTGGACGCACTAGGCGTCAGGTAATTACGGGTATAGAGGTTGGTGCCGGGGAAGCGGTAGAGCTCGACATTTCCGAAGAAGAAGATCTTGTTCTTTTTGATGGGGCCGCCCACATGCCCGCCGTACTGGTTCAGCTTGACGATGTCGCGGGGCAGCCCGACCTGATTGTTGTAGAAATAGTTAGCGTTGAAAAACGTGTTGCGGTTCTGCCAGAAGGTGCCACCGTGTATGTCGTTGGTGCCCGAGCGGGTGACGAACTTGATCTGTGCGCCGCCCTGGGAGGTGCTGTCCACGCCGGCCGCGGAAGTGGTGAGCGTGACCTCTTCCAGCGCGTCCACGGAGGGCATGATGTAGCTGAAATATCCGTCGCTCGACTTCAGGTTGTTGTCCTGGGTGTTCATGCCGTCAATGGTGATGTTCAAAGCGCCCTTGGGCATGCCATTGATCGTGGAACTGCGCGGGTTGGTGGGAGTCTGGGTTCCCGGCGCATCTACCAGCAGTTCAATCGCATTGCGCGTGGCGAAAGGCAGATCCGTGAGCTGGCGTCCCGTCAGGTTGGTGTTTACGTCGGCGGTGGCCGTCTGGAGTATTTCCGCACCGGCCGTGACCTCGACGGTCTCCGATGTTTGGCCAACCGTGAGCCTTACATTCACGGTACCAGGTACGCCGACGATCAATGCGACACCATCAATCGTCTCGGTCTTGAAGCCGGACTTGGTGACCGTGATCCTATAGGCGCCGGCCGGGAGAGCGGGAACGACGTAATCGCCCCGATCGGTTGTAGTGGCGCTGAGTTTCGCTCCGGTCGCCACGTTAATCACACTTACCGTCGCGCCAGGAACGGATGCGCCGGTCGGATCGGTCACCTGACCGCTCACGGAAGTGACATCTACCTGGGAAAACGCGATGGCCGCTGTAAACAGCAAGGCCGCAAGGACACGTCTCATGTTTGGTTGTACCCCCTAGAAATGGTTAATTGGGCCGATTTTACCGCAGCGTGTCGAAGGAGTACAAGCGATCTCGCTGAAATTAACCAAAATGTTGCTAACTGAGCCTAACGAACCAGATGGTTGCACGTCTAATGCGCGAATCGGAGGGGTACTGGTAGTACGATCGGGTCGGGTCTATTGCCGGCCGCCACGACTGGGCCGAGGCGGTTGAGTGGTGTCCACGCCAGCGGCTCTTAACACCTGCTGGGCACCCACGTAGTCGAGTTTCGGAGCCAGTTTCCGGATTCCGTCGAACACGAAGAAGCGCGCCGATTCATCGATCCCCACGCGGCCCGGCCCGTAAGGCGCCCCGACCCCGCGGTCCTTCAGACCCTCGACGATCCTCTGGTAGGGGCTGTCGTCCTCCTGCCACGCGCGGATGTCGTCGCCCACGTGAATCAACTCGCGCGCGCGCATTTCCTCGAAGCCCGGAAGAACCCAGACCGGCTCGCCCCTGGCCGGCAGCACCACCGCGAACGTGCGCTCGCTCTTTCCCCAGCGCACTCCGGTCAGATAGATCATGGCCGGCCCCGGCTCCAGCACCACCGCCTGCAGGCCGAATTCTTTCATGGCGTCCTGGAGTTTGGCAATGCGTTCGCGATACGTGGCTTCAGAAACCTGGGTTGTCTGCTGCATGAATGACTCCTTGTGAAAACGGGAAAAAAACAAGCTTACCGCAGAGACGCCGAGGCGCGGAGGAAAACGCGGAGAAAACAAAATCAAAATCTGAGGTCGCAGAGGTAGTAGAGAGCGCAGAGAAAACCACCCTGACGTTGCGGAAGGATTCTGCCAATTTGGGTAAGAATTTGACACGGTAGCTACTTACGGTCGTGGCTCCGATGGGAGGGCGGCTCAATCGGAGGTGAGAGCCTCATCCAAACGGCTGGTCGATGGCCGGGCTCTGTTTGGTAAACATGCGCGCGCCCTTTTCGGTGATGTACATACAATCTTCCAGGCGCACCCCGAACTCGCCGTAGATGGCGATCATCGGCTCGTTGCTGAAACACATGCCGGGCTCCAGGCGCGTCTTGTTGCCTTTCACCAGGTAGGTCCATTCGTGGCCCTCCAGGCCGATCCCGTGGCCGGTGCGGTGGGGCAGGCCGGGAACCTTGTAGCCGGGACCGAAACCGTAGTCCGTAATCACCTTCCGCGCGGCGGCATCCACCGATTCGCAGGTAGCGCCCGGTTGGGCGGCAGCCAATGCGGCGTCCTGCGCCTTGCGCTCCAGGTTCCAGATATCGCGCTGCCGGGCAGTGGGCTTGCCGAACACGGTGGTCCGCGTGATATCGGATTGGTAGCCCTCCACACTGCAGCCGTCGTCCACCAACACCATGTCCCCTTCATGCAGCGTCTGCGGCTGTATGCTGCCATGCGGAAACGCCGTGTACTTGCCGAAGATGACCATGGCGTTGCCTGGAACGCCCAGCGCGCCATACGCGGCGGCAATGTTGGCGCTGAGCTCCCTTTGGCCCATTCCTTCATGCAGGGTGGCGAAGGCCGCCCGGTAGGCCGCAATGGTGATATCGTTGGCGCGCTGCAAGAGCGCGATCTCGGCCGGAGACTTGATTACGCGGCAACCCACGGTCACCGGATCGCCGCTCGAGAACTCCGCCGCCGGCATCTCCTTGCGAAGGCCGTCGAACACCGCGAACCGGACGCGCTCTTCGATCCCGATCTGCGCGGCAGCGACGCCGCGGTCTTTCAACACCTGCGCCAATTTGCGGTAGGGACCTTCACCCTCGGGCCATCGACGCACGTCGGTGACGAGGTGTATGGCGGCGTGCGCGCGCTCCTGGTCGGCCTCGGGCACGACGCAGGCCGGCTCCCCGCTGGCCGGCAGCACCAGCGCGAAGGTGCGGTCGCCTGGCGGCCAGCGCGTCCCGGTGTAGTAGAACATGTTGGCGCCGCCTTCCATCACCAGCGCGCCGATTTTGTGCTCGCGCATGAGTCTGCGCGCTTTCTCCATGCGCGCGCGCCGCTCGTCATCGGTGATGGGCTGGATTCCCCCGGTCATCGGCTGGAGCTTCCTGATGACGTCCGGAATGGCGGATGGATCCTGCGGCGTTCGCTGAGCGGTCGCCATGCCGGCAAGCCCGGCGGCTGCGGTGCCGATGAAAACTCTGCGGTTCATAGTGACTCCAGCTAACTGCGCGCTTCGCGCGCGCGGCAGGCTGAATGCCTGCCCCACTCAGACCACTGCCCCACTTCTACGAGATCAACGCTGGGTTCTTCTTGTGCCACTCGGTGACGCGCTCATAGGCCAGCGCCACGCGCAGCGGCGAGCCCTCATCGTAAATCCTGCCCAGGAAACTGATGGACCGGGGGACCCCGTTCAGGAAACCGCATTTCATGACCACCTGTGGATTGCCGGTCAGGTTGCTGGTAACCAGCAGCGAGTTGTTGGGAGCCAGCACGATCACATCCCAATCCGCCATGAACTTCTCGAACCTTTCGACCAGCAACGATCGCACACGCTGCGCCCGGATATACTCCACGGCCGGAACCAGGCGGGAACTGCGGAAGGTGTTGGGCCAATCGCCGGGGCCCTGGCCCTTAAGCGTTCGGACCTGCCCGTCGCGCGTGATATCGTCGAAGGCCGCGGCGCCCTCCGCCTCAAGCAAGTAACGGATCCCGGTCAGATCCTCCTGATACTCCACCGGGGTCATGGAGACTCCGGCCTTCTTCAAATCCGCCAGCGCCTGGTCGTAGATTGGCTTCTGATCGCCCTGAAGCCGGTCGAAGTCTTTTTGCAGGACTCCCACGCGCAGGCTAGTGAGCGGCTTGTGCGGCTCCCAGTGAAGGGGATCGGCGCCCACGCTTCGGTCATGACCGTCGGGCCCGTAGATGGCGTGAAGCACCAGCGCGCAATCCTCCACGCCACGGCAGATCGGCCCGATCTTATCCATGGTCCAGCTCAGCGCCATGGCCCCATGGCGGCTGACGCGGCCGTAGGTGGGACGCAACCCGACGGTTCCGCACGCCGTGCTGGGCGAGACAATGGAACCCAGGGTTTCGGTCCCGAGTGAGAAGCCCACCAGGCCGGCCGCCGTGCATGCGGCGGAGCCAGCCGAAGATCCGCTGGAGCCCCGATCGTATTCTCCCTTTTCGCGCGAAGCCGGCGTCGGCCAAGGGCTCATGGTTCGGCCCTTGAACCAGAGATCGCCCTGGGCGAGCGCGCCCATGGACAGCTTGGCGATGAGCACGGCGCCCGCCTTGTACAGGCGCTCCACGCACGTCGCGTCGTACTCGGGGATGCGATTCTGGAACGGCTCCGCGCCCCAGGTAGTGGGGATGCCCTTGGTGTCGAACAGGTCTTTCACGCCGAACGGGATGCCGTGCAGCGGTCCGAGATAGCGGCCGCGTTGGAGCTCCTCATCGGCGCGGGCGGCCTGCTGGAGTGCCTGGTCCTCGGTGAGCGTCACTACGGAGAGCAGTTTGGGCGAGTACTTCTTCATGCGGTCCAGGTACATTTTGGTGAGATCGGTGGAGGATACCGCACGCAAGCGCACCAGCGGAGCCAGTTCGCTGAGGCGCCAAAACGCCAGGTCTTCGAGGTTCTTCGGCGCCTTGGCCGTCTTGACCCGGGCAAAGGTGGTGGTGAAGCGCGCGGGACCTTTCCCCGGCACGCGGTTGGGCAGCCCGGGGTGAAATGCGATGGCGGGCTCGGTATCGTAGGGGACCTCGATCTTGCGGACCGCCTCAAAGGTGAACAGCGAGCCGTTGACGCGGCGCAACATCTGGTCGACCTCGGCATCCTGGAACTCGAGGCCAAGCAGTTTCAGCGCCCCGTCCACCTGCTCTTTGGTCACGCGCATGGGCTGCTGTGCCCCGCGGCCCTGCGGTGGCGGAACGGGAGGCGGCGCACCGGGTGGATTGGTGGCGGGCCGTTGCTGCGCTTCCGCGGGCCGCGCGGCGGCCAGAGCGCTCATCAACTGGATCCAGGTTCTTCTGTCCATAAACCTCCCCATGATACACCGCGGGGCGCGCCGCGATTGGCGGCACCTTTGATGCGGTGTAAGCCTCGGGGGTCCAAGCGGTGCTGCTTTGATGGAAGGACCTCCACCTTCTGCTTTTGCAAAAACCGGTCTATTGGCAGAATCATGCGCCAAACGCTTAAGTATAATGAAGTCACGGCAAAAGCAAGAATCCTGCCGTCCAGCACTTGGGAAGACGGGCGGCAGGAAAGGCGGTCCAATTAGGCCAGCGGCCTTATCGAGGAAACGACGTACGGAAACTGCTTGTGCAGCGGTGATGGCACGTTGGGCCAAAGTTGAACGCTGAGGCCAAGCGCCAGGATGGTAAATATCGCCATGCTCACCTTCATTCAATTCATTGAAGAGATCGCCAAAAAAGACCTGATGATCCCGCCCGCTGATGTTGAACGGATGCAGGAACGATTCGGGGATAAGGTTCTCAAGATGGGCCACCTTCAGGAAGATGGCTCCATGCTCGTGCCAGTGGATTGTGTTCTCGAAGCGGCCCAATCGCTGGGAACACAGACGCTGACGGAAGCTGCGGAAATTCTGAAGAACGGCGAAATGGTGAACATGCTTCAGTCCGGTGAGACGCTTGTAGAGCGAGTAGGAGAAGCCAGAGAGCGTAAGCTCCGTGAACTGATTGGGAAGTTCCAGTCCGAATCTAATGAAACTCATGCCCACCACCAGTGGAAGGAAATTGAAAAAATGGTCTTCGGCGGGGACTACCCTGACTAGCCCATGCCGCACATTGATTGGAAGCACCTTCCCCGGAAGTTGCGAGAGCACATGCACGACCGGCTGCGTACTCGTGAATAAATTACCGAGGACGACATGGTGAAGTTCATGAATTGGATCTCCACGAATCCCGAAGTACCGGAAGGGGCGTGGTGCAAAGACTTTGGCAGTTTCAAGCTCGTGGGGCACGGAGCGTCACCCGGCACACTTCTTACAAAAGATCAGCCGTGCTTCGGTACGGGAATCTGATTTGACGATGGCCGATGACACTGGCTAGACGGAATCGCCCGGAGGCATGCACTCCGGGGGCAACGGAGAAGCGCCAAGCGTCGACACTGAGTGTCGACGTGGCAAGCACGAGTGCTTGCGCCACGAAAACTACTTCGCGGGCGTTAGGGCCAGCACGGCATAGGCGGTGGCTGCATCGCTCATGAAGCGGCCGACGTCGGAAGACAAGTCTCGCTGCTTATTCAGGGAATAGGCGAGCCAGCGGCCTTCGGTCTGGTCCTGGTTTTGCATGAGCCAGGCAAGACCGCGCTTCAACTGAGGCTGATCGCGCGGGATGCCCGCCTGTTGCAGCACGAACGTCACGACGCCGGTGGCGTACCCGTCGCTTTTGGTCTCCAATGGCGTATCGTCGTGGCGCTTCCACGCTCCGACAAACGAAGACAGGCTGAAGCCGCCGTCCGCCTGCTGCTTGCCGAGCGCTTCGTCGACGATGGACTTCTGCTGCTCCCGCGTAAGAATTCCGGGCACCTTGGCCGATGCCCAGAGCAGCATCACGCGATTGATCAGGACTTGCGATTCGCGCTCTTTCACGAGATATTCGCGGAGCAGTTTGAGGGAGTCCTGGATTTCAGGGGCGGAGACATAGTTGCCGGGCGCGGTCCCCACGGCGATGGCGCCCAGCGCCGCTCCGAGATACTGGGAGTCACCCTCCCACGGGGAGTTGTGAAATTCCAGCCAGGACCACGCTCCCCTGGCGTCTCCAGTTTTGAGCTGCTGCGCCCACATGTTGTCGAGCGCCAGTCGCGCGTCAGGGCTCAGCGTGCCGGTAGGCGCGTCATAGCAAGCGAGGATCAGGGCGTTGAGAATCGACTCGGTGCCGCGCGATTCAGCGGTCTTCGGAGCACCTCGGGTCTCGTCTGGGTAGAACGGCTTGGCATCCCTCCACATGCGAACGCGTTTGATGACGTTGTCCAGCACTTTGCGTTCCGTGGATGAGGGGGCTTGCTCGTGGAGAGCCGCGCGCAGGGTCGGCCGGGCAATCCCGTACGGCAACGCGGTGTGACAGGAGATGCAGAAGGTGCCTTGGTCGCGGGCCGCGGAGGGCCACTTCATCCACCAGTCCAGCCGCCCATCCAGGTACGAGGCGGCGGCCTGGTAGCTCCAGGAGGCGGAGTCGGCGCCGGTGGAGTGCGGACCGGCAGTTGTGGACTGAGTGGCGGCGGAGGACTGTGGGGCCGCCGCGGAGGACTGTGGCTCGGCGGCGAACAGGCGCGCGCCGCAGCAGGTAACCAAAATGCATGCTCGGAATGTGACTGTCTTCATCGACAATTGCCCCCTCACGTTTTGAGCTACATGCGCCATTTTACACCCAGGTCCAGAACCTTGCGGGCGTATTCCACGCCGCGCTCCATGTGGTCGCGCTGCTGGTACTGCAAGGCGGCGGCGATCGGTTCCGCGGTCCTGCCGGGCACATCTTCGATTACCATGTGGCTCTCGTAGGGATGACCTTGCTTGGCCAGCACCATGAATCGCGCCAGGTCTGAGGCCCGCATGTCGGTCCAGCCCTTCATGAACTCGGGGTCGTAGATGGGCAGGATTTGCGGCGGGCGCCCCGTAATGGGTTTGTTGTACACGGAAATGGGCGGACAAACCTCCTTGGCCTTGGCGACGATTTTTTTGAAATCGATCACACCCTCGCCCAGCGGCACCCACTGGACGGCGATGCCGTTATGGGATTCGTAGACCACCGAATCGCGCAGGTGCAGCATCACCGCCACCGGCCCCAGCGTTTCCACGGTCGAGAGCGGATCTTCCATGACGAAGACGGGGTTGCCGGTATCGAGATAGGAGCCCACGAATTCCTTGCCGGCTCCGTCGATCACCTGGCGCGTCTGCCAGCAAAAGAGATCCTTATGATTCTCGATGGCGAATTTCACGCCCGCGTCCATGGCTTCGGTGCGGACGGTGCGCAGCACTTTGATGGCGGTCTCAATGCTCTTTTCTACCGGGCCGGGCGGAAGGCTGGCACGGTCTCCGGCAACGCGAAACCGCACCAGCTTCGAGCCGACGCCCACGGCGTGCCTGATCCCGTCGCGGAGCCTCTGTAGGGTGGCATCCAATCCGTCCGGTGTCCGAGGAAGCGCGCCGGCGTCACCGCCGTGGAGCTCCAGGCCCAAATGCGCGGCGGTCTCTTTGAGCTCCTTCCAGTGCGCCGGATCGTTGTTCCCCGGGTCGATCGAATCCTGCAGATAGACCGCGTCGAGTTTCAGGCCGGCGGCATACTCTAACAGTTTGAGGTCGTGCCAGCGCATGGCGCGGACGGAATACGTGTTGAATCCGAGCGGGAAGCGGTCCATGTGTCCTATAGTAGCGCCGGTCGAAGCGTGAGAAGCTGTGAAAGGAAGCGCCCGCAAGCGGGCGTTGGCAGGCGGAACCGCCTGCCCCACCAGCCACTTCAGCTTCCCACCTTCAATAGACCCGCCCGACCAGGCCGGCGGCAAACAGGCGGTCATCCACGTGGCTCAATCGCGAGATTAGCCGCGGCGCAAGAACAGCGGTGTGGGCGATGGTGCACAAGTGCTCGGGCACCGCCCAGGGGTCCTCCTCAGCGGTCATCCATGCCATGGAATCGAAGCGGGTCAGGTTCACCGGCCGGGAATAGCCTCGCAGCGTCTTCTCCTGTCGCAGGTTGAAATAATGCTCGAAGTAAGACATCACCAGCTCGCGCAGCGTTCGGTATACCGGTTCGCGGTAGCGGAGCCCCGAGTAGTTGGACTTGGCGAGGGAGCCCCAGTGCCCCCGGACACGGAAGATCGCGAGCACGTGATCGTCATCACGAACGGCCTCCAGGTCGAGCAGTAGAGGCGGGTGTCCCAACATGCGGAGGGCGGCGGCGCCGAACAAGGCTCCCTCCATGCAATGCGCCGTGCGGTCGCGGAGGACGCGGCGCGGCGAGCGGCAGGTAGGCCCGCCGAGCTCCTTGTTGTAGGCCAGATCGTCCAGAAAGCGCTGGATCCTGTCGGGGGTCCGGAGACGGCGGAACACGGCGCGTTCGGCGGCGGTGAAAGCGTCGGGGCTCATTCCGCTCAAGGTTACCGTACTTCCGTGGGGCTGGTCCCGTTTGCAGGGCGGGCCAGGAAAACGGGTGTATGCTTAATACGGACCCGGAGGTCCGAAGATGGACCGGACGGCCAGCGGTGGAGAGACCCTCCTCAGCACGGTATTCGAAGGCTGGAATATCGGGGCGGTCTCGGTGAAGAGGGTGCGCCTCCATGAGCCTGGCGTCATGGAGGCCGAGGTCCGCAGGCACGGGGGAGACCCCGCGCGCGCCATCCGCCTAATGCTGGAGCAGGGCGGCCGGACGCCTGAGGGCGCGGTCGTGACGGGGTCTCAAGCCGTTTCGTTCCTCTCGCTTCCTTACCTTCCAGAGTCGATTTGCATCGAAGCGGCGCTGGGCCATCTCGGCCTGCGCCCGGATCTGGTTCTTTCCTTGGGTGGCGAGACCTTTGTGGTGTACTGCATCGCCGATGGTGGCGTCCGGCGCATGATGACGAGTAACCGTTGTGCGGCGGGCAGCGGCGAGTTCCTGGTTCAGCAGTTCGGGCGGATGAATCTGGATCTTGCGTCGGGGATTCGGGCGGCGCGACAGGGGCGTCATGTAGAGCTGGCGTCCCGGTGCTCGGTCCACTGCAAATCGGATGCTACCCACAAGTTGAATAAAGGGGAGTGCGCCCCCGCCGATATTGCATGCTCCCTGATCGCAGGATTAGCCGCCAGGATCGCCACGCTGATTGCGGCTACGGGTTGGCCCCACGGTCACGTCGTGCTCGCGGGTGGTCTCGTCGATTGTGCACAACTGGTCGATGAGCTATCCGCACTGCTGCCCGGCACACGATTTGAGGTACTGCCGGAGAGCGGCCATCTGGAAGCGGCCGGTGCCGCGGTGGCCGCTCGGAATACCGGTCCGCAACCGCTGCCCGGCCTCGACGCATGGGTGAAGCCGGCGGATCCCGGACGCTTCCAGAAGCGGCGTCCCCTGCTCCAGTTTTCCGATCGCGTAACCCAGGTCCAGGATCCCGGCATGATCCGTCCACGACCGGGAATGCAATTCATCCTGGGCGTGGACGCGGGTTCGACCACCACCAAGGCGGTTTTGCTGGACCGGGATTCCGGTCGAATCGCGGCGAGATGTTATCTGCGAACGCACGGGAATCCGGCACAGGCAACGTTCGAGTGCCTCGCCGATCTGGAGCGGCAGGTTGCGGGTGTTCCGCACCAGGTGGTGCAGGCGGCGGTCACCGGGTCGGGCCGCGAGATCGTATCGGTCTACCTGGACAACTGCATCGTCTTTAACGAGATCCTGGCCCACGCGCGGGCCGCCCGGGAGCTTGTGCCCGAGGTGGATACGCTCTTCGAGATTGGCGGGCAGGATGCCAAGTTCGTGGCGCTCGATGGCGGCATCCCCGTGGACTACACCATGAACGATGGCTGCTCCGCCGGCACCGGAAGCTTTCTCGAGGAAGCGGCAGCCTCCGATATGCAGGTCCCCATCGGGCAACTTGGCCCGCTGGCGTTGAGCAGCGCCAATCCCATCGCTTTCGGGGAACGGTGCGCCGCGTTCATCAACTCCGAAGTGCGCGCGGCTCTCCAGCAGGGAGTCCCGCGAGCGGATGTGCTCGCCGGCCTGGTATATGCAATTGTCGAGAACTATCTGTCGCGCGTAGTGGGCTCCCGGCAGATCGGGCGAACGGTCATGCTGCAGGGCGGCGTGGCGCTCAACCCCGCGGTGGCGCCGGCGGTGGCGGCCGTTGCCGGCGTGAAGGTGGTGGTTCCGCCAAATCCCGAGCTCATGGGTTGTGAGGGCGCGGCACGCATGGCGGGCGATCTTCTGGCCGCGGGGGCCGTTCCGGCGTGGGAGCGCAGCCTCGATTCATTCCGCAAGGTGCGGCTGGAAACCAAGGCGCCCTTCACCTGCGCAGCGTGCGAGAACCGGTGCGAAGTCCAGCGTTTTCGGCTCGGCGAGAGAACTCTCGCGTTTGGCGGCCTGTGTTCGAAGTGGGAAATGGTGCGGCGGCCGAAAAACCT
>JAIQFL010000288.1 GCA_020073365.1 Terriglobia bacterium
GACGCGCGACTATCCTGTCGATTTCAAGGCGACTCTACATCGTTTGGAAAAGATGCGGATCGGAGAAGCCGCCGCGGGCCTGGTGAAATCGAACGAAACCATTATCCTGGACAACGGCACCACCACCGCCGAGATTGCGCGGCACCTGAAGACGGCGAGGTTGCATAACGTCACGGTGATCACCAATGCGTTGAACATTGCCATGGAACTGGCGAATGCGCCGGGACTTTCGCTGATCATGATCGGCGGGCTGCTACGCCAGATCTCGTCGTCATTTGTGGGCCCACAGGCGGAGCAGATGCTGCGGGAGCTTCATGCTCACCGCCTTTTCCTGGCGGTGGACGGATTCGACCTGGAGATTGGCCCATCCACGCCCGACGTTCTGGAAGCCCAGTTGAACGGGTTGATGATGGATGTGGCGCGAGAGACGACGATCGTCGCCGATTCCAGCAAACTCGGCCGGCGCAGTCTTTCGAAAATCGGCGCCCTGGAACGCGTCAGCCGTTTGATCACGGACAATCGCGCGCCGCGGGAGTTCGTGGCCGCGCTGCGCGCGCGGGGCATAGAAGTGATCGAGGTGTGATTACCGCTTGCTCATTTCCGTCAGTGCCGTGCGGCTGTGGTGATGGGCCAGGTTGCGGTCGGGCGTAAGGACGGCGGATTGGAGCAGGCGCGCGGCCTCATCGGTCTGGCCCTGGCGGAGATGGAGCAGGCCGGCGATCGCAGCCGCCCAGCCCGCTCCTCCGGCGGCGTTCGCATCGGCGCGCCGGCTGGCCGCTGCGAGCCGGGAGCTCCAGTCCGCGGGACGGAACCCCGGCAGGCGGCGGGCTAACTCGTAGGCGAAGGCCACGCTCGCCGGATCGTTTCTGGCGGTAAGGGTTTCCAGCCTTCGCTCGGCCGCGCTACTCCGGCCGCAGCGCGATTCCACTAATCCAAGTGCGGACTGGTTCGCCGGTTCGGCGATGAATCCATCCAGGCCATCCCGCGTGAAAGCCAGGCCGGGAGTGGGATCATTCAGGCGATCGACGATCTCGAGCGCGGCCGGGCATCTGTTTTGGGTGGCATTCCACTGCGCCTCCAGGGCCCGCACCCGCACCCAGACCTGGCGGACGTTCGTCCCGCCCTCCTCACGGGGGAAGAAGCGATTCTGGAAGAGCGCCTTGGCCTGGTCAAATCGCGATGCTTCTGCGTAGGAGAGCGCGAGATCATAAACCAGGGGAACCGGCATGTGGGGCGGGTCGGGGTAGCGCTCTAGCACGGTAATCCGCTCCGCCGGGGGCCGGCCAAGGATGCTCAGGGCCTCATCCAGGCCGGTGTAGAGGTCAGTGTTGCCCGCATCTGCCGCAAGGCCGGCGCGGAAGGCTTCCGATGCGGCTTGCGGGTCGTGCTTGATGCGGAGCAGCACTTTGCCGAGGCTGGCGTCCAGGACCGGAATTCCTGCGTTTGACTGCCGGGCCGTCTTCCATTCCGCGATGGCTTCATCCACCAGGCCGGAAGCCAGCCGCAGCGATCCCAGCAGAAAATGCGCCTTGGCATCGGCGGGCTGCGCGCGCACGGTGGCCTCCAGCACTTCCAGGGCTTGCGCACCGCTCGGGAATACGTAAGCGGCGGGCACGCGGGACGCGGCAGCGTAGTCCGCGGCGGCGGATTCCCCGAGTTTTTCACGGCAGAACGCGCGATAGTAAGCCACCACCGGGTGATTCCGGGGCAGGGGAGCGCCCGGCTCTTTCTGTTCGGCGGGGACGTCCGGATAATCGCGCGAGAGCACATTCAGAGCGTCGCGCCACAATCCGAGGCGCATATAGAGGCCGGCCACGGCGAGGACCCGCTCGGGATCGGAGGATATCGCCTCCGGGCGCAGTTGGCTGAGAGGCGGTTGAGGAACATCCACCGGATGGTGCAACGCCTGTTCCACCAGGCTGAGCTCCTCCATGGCACGCTCGTCATCGGGAGCGCTGCGCAGGGTCTCGTGGAGATAGCGCTCCGCCTGCGCCAGATCGCCCCGGCGCGCCGCGAGTTCTCCCAGGCGGAGGCTGCCCGCGGCGTGGAAGGCCGGCATGCGGTGCGCCGTCTCGAACTGTGCCTGTGCCTCTCCGGGCCGGCCGAGTCCTTCCATCGCGACGCCGAGGTAGTACGCAATCTCCGGATCGTAGGTGGCGTGCGTCTGTGCGGGGAGAAGCCAGCGCACGGCATCCTGGTAGCGCAGCAGCGACGCGGCAAGTCTCCCGGCAGCGAGAGCGAGCGGCAGACTGCCGGGCGATTTCTCGAGCGCGCCGGTATAGGTGTCATAGGCGACCAGCAGCCTGCCGTTCAACTCCTGGTCTTGCCCGGCCTCCAGGGGATCGGATAGCGGACTGCGGGGCTGTGGGCCAGTGCGGATCTCTGTCTCAGGCGACCAGTCGTAGGCTCCTTCGGTGTGGCGCAGCAAGACGCTGCCATCGGCGGTGCGCAGCTCGAAAGTGATTGGACGACCGGAGGGTGCGGGCATCTCGTGCGACCAACTCGCCTCAGGCCGCAAGTCGGCGGTGGCCTCATACAGTTGCTGCGATCCATCCAGTAAGCGGACGGTGGCTCCGGGTATCGCGGAATTCACGTTCAATCCCGCAATCAGCTTTCCGCTCTCGCGACGCAGATTGACCACGCCGGCCAGGTTCGCGCGCGCGATGCCTCCGAGGCCACGAACGGGCATCCAGAACTCGGAAAATTGGATGGTCTGGCGCGGATCCAGGAAGGCGTAGGTCTCCTGGTTGCGCATCAGACCCGCCTGCACCTCGACGTATCCGCTGTTGTCGTCGGAAAGCGCGCGGCGCCAATCCAGCCCGTCGGCATCCACACCCCAGGACCAGAACTTCTTGGCCGGCAATTCGGCGAAGTCGGCATAGTGGACAATGCCCGTCTGGGTATGCGGATGATACACGCCCATGAACGGCTCGCGGCTGCCGTGGACGAACAGTGAGACCGGCCCCTTCACCTGGTTGCGGATGACGCTCAGATCGGTTCCGCTGGAATCGACGGGCCAGGTATCGACTTGAGTAAATCCGTGGCTGGCCGTCCAGCGCATGGGGTAGCAGATTCTCGAATCGTCCCACACGCGGACGCCGGCGTTGTTCCACCAGTAGAAGCGGTGCCGCACATCGCTGCGATTGTAGAGCGTGACGCGCTGTTCCAGCAGCGTGCTGCCGGGCCGGAGCTTGAGCTCCACGGTCCACTGCATGCCGTACGGCCGATCGATATTGCCGACGAAGACCGACGCGCTGCCATCCGGGTTGCTGCGGAATGAGAAGTCTACCGGCGACATGGAAACCCAATTGTGGGATACCGGAAAGTTGAATTCGATTCCGAATGCGGCCCACGCGCCGCGGTACCCGATCTGGGCTTTCTTGATCGACGGGTTGGCGTAGAACATGGGATGCCCACTGATCTTGTCGATGCAGGTGTAAAGATGGCCGCCGACATCGGGAAGCACCGAGCATTTCAAATACTCGTTCTCCAGGAACAACGCGCGCCAGGCGATTTCCTTCCGCTCGTCGGTGAGGTTCTGGCGAAGCGTGTAGGGATAGTTGAACCGCGTGGTGGCGAAGACATCGAACGGTGGATTGGGGTCGGGAGGCCCTTCCATCGTAGTGGGCAGCGGGAGCGTCCCCTGCCACACGCGCACCTCGCCGGGAGCGGCTCTCAGGCAGAGCAGGAGCGCGATGGGAATGAGTCTGGAGGCATACATATCAGATATCGATCCTCAGCACCTTGGCGGCATTCGCGTTGTAGACCTTGCGCAGGATTTCATCCGGCAGGCGGAGCCCGTAAATGCGCCAGCGGCCCTGCGGAGGAATGGGCGCGGGCGCGTAGTCGAAGTACTCGTCGTCGGTCTCGAGGAAACGGTAGTAGATCTCGTAGAGCTCGTCACCGAAGATCTGCTGCGGGGTTTCGTGGCCCTCCGGCACGGCATCGGTACCGAACAGGATGCGGTCCTGGTAGCGATCGAAGAATTGCCGGGCGCGGCGCGGCTGGCGTCCCAGCTCGCCAATGCGGGCGGCGATGTCCACCGACATGTTCGGGTACCGGTCCAGCGCCTCGGAGACATTGTCCAGGTCTTCGGCCATGTGGCCTACATGCAGTCCTATGAATTGTGTTTTGGGGTGACGCGCAAAAACGCGGTTGCGGGCCTCCAGCAGCGCGGCGAGGCTGGGAAAGTCGAGGCCGTGGAACGACCAGTCAGGATGCCGGTTCAGTTCCTCGAAGCGCTCGTTGAAACGATCGGTGGGCGTGAAGAAGGCCACCGGATCGGCGATGTGGATCGCCACCGGGAGGTTCAACTGGCCGCAGGCGTCCCACATCGGGTCGAAGCGACGGTCGTCGATGGCCACCAACTTCCCGCTGGTGATGTTCTCGCGAAGGTAGAGCCCGAGCGTCTTCAGAATCTTCAAGCCTCTGGCGCCGGCGCGATGCGCCTGGGCGATGGCATCGGCCTGAAGCTGGGGATAGTTGGGCTCCAGCAGGCGGCTATAGCTCGGTTCGGTGAAGGTGTAGAACCGGCCCGGGTGGGCCTTGTCGAATTTGGCGATGGCTTCTTCCAGGCCGGAATCGTATCCGCCGGTAAGATTGACCATGGCGCGAATGTTCTTGCGGTCCATGGTTTGGAGCACGCGCTCGGCGGGCCACACGAAGCGCCGCTCTCCGGCCAGCGAAACTCCGTTCTGCGACTTCCGGGTCCAGGAGAGATGCGAGTGCACGTCGATCACGGGGTAGCGCGAGCGCGCCACTTTCGTCTCTTTAATGCGCAGCATGCTCTTCGGCTGGTAATCCGAGATATCGAGGGGCCCTGCTTTGGGCGCTTCACCCTGGGCGGCCACGTTCTGGGGGAACGCTCCGGCGGCGGCGCCTGCCCCCAGCGCGCCCAGCCATTGACGGCGGTTGTGTTTCATAGTCGGGCCTCACTGTGGACCGCGGGTTCGGGCGAATTCGCCGCCAGAAACTCCTCTACCTGCGACTCACTCGGTTGCGCGGCTGTTCCGCCCAGTCCCTGGGTGGAGAGAGCGCCGCAGGCTGCGCCGATCCGCATCGATTCCAGGATGGAACGCCCGCGCAGCCAGGCATCCAGGAATCCCGCATTAAACGAGTCTCCCGCCCCGGTGGTGTCCAGAGGCTCGATGGCGAAGGCTGGAACGCGGAGCACTTCGCCGTTTTCCAAAGTTGCGGAGCCGGCAGCGCCCAGCTTCACGACAGTCCTGGTATGGCCGTTGTCTAACGCGCGCAACGCCTCGGCCGGATTGCCGATTCCAGTTGCTCCGGAGAGTTCCACCTCGTTAGGAAGGAAGAGGTCGGTTTCTTCCAGGGCGTCGAGCAAATCGTGCTCCCAGGCCTCCGCGGGATCGAAGCCGGGATCGATGGACGTGGTGAGACCGAAGCCATGCGCCCTCGTCAGCAGCCTCTTGAGCCCCGGCCTCAGCCCTTTCTGCATAAAGAAGGATGAAACGTGCAGGTGGCGGCAGCCTTCGAACCACGCATCCTGGATGGCGTCTTCTCGCAGGGCCGCAATCGATCCGAGGTAGGTCACCAGCGCGCGATCCCGGGCCGATGTGATCGAAACGGTAAGGCCGGTTTTGATGGCGGGGTCGCGGATCACGTGCGAGGCGTCCACGGCGAGGCGATCGAGCGACTCCAAAACCAGGTCGCCCCACGAATCGCAGCCCAACATGCCCACGAAGATGGCGCGGTTTCCGAGCTTCGCCAGACCGGCGGCACAGATCGCCGAAGAGCTGCCCAGGGTGAGTGAGACCTCCTCCACCAGCACCTCGTGGCCCAAGCGGGGGAAGGATTGGTAATTATGCAGGACCAGATCGACGTTGAGCTCGCCGGCGATCAGGATGTTCATGGCTCCGCCAGTCTGGGGCGGTGGTGCAGGGTGAAGCTCTCCACCACGCGATTGATAACGCCGTCCCTGGATGGCGAATCGGGCTTGAGCCCTTCGTGGAGGCAGCGGAAGAACGCGAGCAACTGGGCGGCCACGACATCCAGCACCGGTGCGTTGTCGTCGCCGGCTTCGGCCATTCCGCGGAGCTCGATGGCGGTATCGCCCGGCCTGAGGAGGTCGCGATCCACGCCATCTCCCACAAGTAGCTTGCTCTTCCCCAGGCGCTTGCGATTGAGTTCGCGGATGAGGTCGGATTCGTACGCGCGGCCGAGCGGCTCGGAGGAAAGAAAGCACACCACCAGGGTATCGTCCTGAATATAGCTCATTGGACCATGACGCAGGCCGAGGTAGGTTTCGGGCATGGCGGGGATGCGGCCTGCCGTCATTTCGAGCAGCTTCAGAGCGGCCTCGCGGGCGGCGCCGAAGCGGCAACCGCTGCCCAGAAACACGGCGCGCCCGAAACCGCTCTTGGCTACGCGCGCGATGGCGCCGAAATTCTCCTGGATGAGCAGGCGGCACAGACCGCTGAGGCGACAACACAGACGGCGCCAGGCGTCCGGGTTGCCCGGAAAGCCGAGGGAGCGCGCGGCCAGAACCAGGTTGGTGAAGCTGCTGGTCATCACCAGGCTGCGGTCGTTGGTGCGAGGGTCGAGGACGACCGTGTGGACCCGTCGGTCCGCGCCGTAGGTCTTCACCAGGCTGCCGCCGGCGTTGCAGGTGAGGACCAGGTGGCGGACCTGGGGTTCGGTTTCGAGCAGCGCCGAGACTGCGCCGACGCTCTCCGGACTATCCCCCGAACGCGCCAACGAAATCGCCAGTGCCGGACGGCCAGGCGCCATGACGCGGCCACCATGCGTCAGGAGCGCACCGCTGTCAATCGCCTCCACGGTTATCCGAAGCTCGCTTTGGAGAGCCAGGCGCGCGCACTCGCCGGCGTACTGGGAACTTCCAGATCCGGTGAGGACGATCAGAGACACGTCTTCGAGGCTGGCTCGGATCGCGGGCGCGTGCGAGATCAGTCGCTCACAGGTATCCAGCCACGTAGCGGGCTGCTGAAGGATTTCGGCCAGCGTATGGCGATAGCCCGCCGCCTCCTGCCGCTCCTGGGATGCGAGCAGAAGTTCGGAAGCCCCGTCCTGCGCGGAGAAGGACCTGAGCCAGTCTGAGGTGGATGCCGACATGGATTACCGCCCTGTCTCCTTGGCTAACACGGTGATCTCGCCCAGGTCGTACCAGCCGTCCGGCGTTTTTCCGGCGATGGCCAGCGCAATCGCGGGCTTGCCGGTGCGCTTGTCGAGCAGCGCCGTTCGCACGCGGTACTGGCCCGGCGGAAGATCCGGGATCGCGATGTTCTCTTCCACCAGCGTGTCGCCCGGCAGCCATTTTCGAATGTCGGCGGGCAGTTCCGCGCTCCCGTCCCGAGCGCCGTGAAAACTCAGCGCGAGGCTGTAGGGCCGGTAGACGGGTGCGACTCCCGCATTTACCCACCACATGCGAAACAGGGCGTCGGAGCCCGCCCGCACCTGGCGCGGATACTCGATCCGGCGCAACTCGAAACGGTATCCCATGCGCTTTTGAAACTCTTCGAATATGCGCTTCCAGTCCGCGGGAATGGCGCTCGACTTGATGTTGAGCGAGCTCACGTGCCAGCGCAGCGCCTCGTTGAGGATGTAGTTGGCATCCCAGCCATGCTGCTTCCAGTACTCCGGAACCCAACAGGTTTCGAAGGATACCGGCGCGCGCCGCCACACGTCGTCGACCCCGGCGCGCACGATCTGCAATGGATAGAAATCGAGCATGTGGGACCAGTTCTGGCGCAGGTCGCCCAGGCAGTCGAAGCGCCAGCCCGCGCCCTTTCCGGTGCCGTAGCGCAGGCCCTCGGGCTGGTCGAAGTTCATCAGCAGCGGGGTGGATGGGAACGCCTCGAACCAGATGTCGATCAGCTTCTTCTGGTGTTCGAAAGGCGGCATGTAGTCGCTCCAGCCCTCGCCCCAGTAACCGACGGAGGAGATGTCCACCGCATCCAGGCGCGGATCGCCGTTATAGCGCCGGCCGGCCTCGTGCACCAGGGCGCCCCAATGCTTCAGGTAGAGCGGGTCGGCGAAATCCGGCTCCCAGACGGGCTGCCCCTCGGGATTCGCGCGCCGGGCGCCACTCTGCCGGTACCATTCGGGCAGCGGATGCTTCTGGTCATAAGGCATCAGGCGTATGGCGAGCGTCTGTCCGTGACGCGCGGCCTCCTGGAGCGCGCGGTCGAGGATACCCCAGCGAATGTCTCCTTTCGCCGGTTCGAGCGTCGCCCAGAACCAGCGGCAATACGCAATCGTGGATGGCGGGAAATCCGGAGGGCCGGAGACAGAGGCCGGTGGCCCGGTGGGTCCTTCCTCGGACCATGCAGTCCCGCTGTTCAGGGGATCGCCGTTGAATCGCTGGAAGGTTTGGATACCCATTCCGGGATTGGCCAGCACGTCATCGATACGCGCCGGGTGGACCACCACCGTCTGGCCCCAGGCCCCAACCACGCTCAAAGCCATGCTCAAAGCTGCGATAATGCCGCGAAATCCCATTCCGCTTTCTCCCGATATTCCGCATAGGGCGCTTGGGCGCGAGGAAACGCCTGGCCGGTACCATCCACAAGCCCGGCGACGATGACCGGGCGCGGGGCGATCGAACGCGCAATCTCCGGCAGGTCTGTCTCGCGCAAAGCGTTCGGCACAAAATTGGCGAACGGCTGCGAGTAAGTCTCGGATTCGAGCAGGGCGCGCCAGGAGACCAGATGGTCGGTCAGGTACAGCTCCGCAATCCGCCGCTCCAGCGCCGCCGCGCACAGCGCTGGGACAGTCATCTTGCCGCGCGCCGCCAAAGTGATGGCGCTTGCTGGATGCGCGCCCGCGAGTGCCTCCGCCATTCTGACGATATCCGCGGTTCGTTGGCCGAGGAGGCTCCGGCCCAGAATCAGCGAGGCCCAGGCATAGTCTTCCTCCGCCTGGTGTCCTCGTTCGTACCCGGCGGCTCCGGGGCTGAACTGCGGCTCCAGGTCGCCCACGCCGCGAACGTCCTGCGCGCATACGGCAATTCCGGCCTCGGCCAATTGCGGGTAGAGATCGTCTTCCCGCCAGAGGCCATTTCGACCGTTGGGCTCGACGACCAGCAGCAGGCGCGTCCAGGCCCGTTTGGGCAGGAACAGCCATGCCGGCGCCCATACCCGGTCGGCGGTGTTGACCTCCAGCGCCAGCACCTCGCAGTTGGAATACCGCGTTCGCCCGCGAATCTCTAGCCTGGCAGCCGGGCCGGGCGTTTCCATTCCGAGCAGCCTCCGCAAGTCCGGCGGCGCGCTGGGGGTTCGAATCGAGGCCGCGCGCTCGCGCGTCAGGACGTGGGGCGTTTTGCCGCCGAAATCCCGGATCGTATTCCCCGTGGGTCCGCACCAAAGGGTCTCGTCGCGCTCCGGGCTGGTCGGCGGCTCTTCATCGATGGTCCGGTCACTGCGCTTCAAGAAGCGTTCAAACCAGTTGTAGACAGCCACCCGCAAGGAATAGGAGAGCCCATGCGGCAGGGGAGTTTCAACGCGTTTCAGGCGATCGGGAACGCCCAGAACGCCGTAGGCATGCGCCAACTCTGCGAAGCCCTCGTGTCCGCTGGATTCATAGGAAGGAGAGTAGGTGCCGAAGAAATCGCGCGCGCTCACGGCGACCAGCAGCGGCTTGGGTGCGATCGGCCAGAGCAGATCCCAGCGGTCGAATCCCAGTGGGCCGGAGCCGATGAAGTTCTGTTCGGCGTCGTCGGTCGAACCGGGCGGAAGGAATGGCCGCGTCGCGAAGTTTTCGGTGTTTCCGGAGGAGACGGCGGCGGCCGCAAGACGGTCGTCGGCCGCGGCCAGCATCATGGTGAGGGTCCCGCCGCCGGATTGGCCGGTGGAGGCAAGACTTTGGGGATCGACTTGCGGATGCGATGCCAGCACGTCCAGGCTTCGGATGGCATCCCACAACTGCATGCCAGTGGCGGTATCGCCGATGAGCAACATCTGCCGTCCGGGTGTGGTGTGCTCGTGGTCGGCGGAGGGAAGGCGGGTTAGCCAGCCATCGGGTTGGGGATAGTTGGTGCGCTCACCCTGGCCCATCGGGTCGAACGCCAGAACCAGGTAGCCTAGCTGCGCGAGGCCCTGGCAGCACCGCTGATAGCCCGCGTTGCCCTTGCCGTCCGTGCTGTGGCCCATCTGGAAGAGAACTCCGGGAAATGGCGCGGTTCCCACCGTGGGGAGATAGAGGTTGGCCGTAACGAACAAGCCGGGGCGGCTCTCATAGATCAGCTTTTCCACGCGGTACCGCTCGCGTTTGAATTCGCCGGTGGTGCGCAAATGGAGAGCCGTTCGTTCCGGCAGCCCGCCCGCGAGCCGGATGAACGTGCTGCGCGCCCACACCTGGTATTCGCGGACGGCGGCCGGGGAATCAAGGGCGGAGAGGCGCGCCTTACGGCGGATATAGGCATCCCCGGCGAGCGCCGCCAGATATTCCGGAAGACAGCGCGCGTACTCGCGATAGTGGACCTCCGCCACGTCCGGTTCGCGCGGTTGTGGCGGCTGCTGCGGCTGGGCGGCTCCGCGCTTCAGGCCCCAACCAAGAGCGAGCCCGCTTCCGAGGAGGCGCCGCCGTGTCACACCACTATCTTGCATCAGGTGCGCCCCCGGCGCTCAAAACGTGATCCGCAGCCGCAGCCGGATTGCCCGTCGCGCATCAATGCCGTCCTGGGTGAAGCTGTTGATCAGGCGTCCGAAATCGGGATTGGGACTGATGCGCGTGATGGGCAGCAGCCGGCCTGTATTTGGATCGACGTCCAAGGAGAAGCTGCCCAGGTTCGCGAACGAGGTGTCGGTGGACGACACCAGCGGGTGATTGAAGATGTTGTCGATGTCGGCGCCCAGCGCGGCCCGTACGTGCTCACCAAAACGGAAGCGCTTCTGCACCCCGAGATTCACTCCCCATGTGCCGGGACCGAGCAGGCTGTTGCGAGTGGCGGCCTTGGGATTGGAGAACAGGTCCGCGCCCACGCTGGGAGGTCCGAAAACGGACGGATCCCAGAATCGGTCGCCGGAGCGTTTGGCGGGGTCGCCCAGAACGGTGGGACGGAATGAGGTGTTATTGAAGTCGCCGACGGCATCGAGGAAGCTGCTTCCGACATTGCCGGGCCAGACCGGGTCGCAATTGTCGCAGGTCCAGTAGGGTGTGAATCCGGTACCGGATTTGACGAAACCGTTCCACGAAAGCTGCCATCCGCCAATTACGGCATCGAGCGCCTTCGGCATCCCGCTGCCGTACTTGCGCCCCGCGCCGATCGGAGTGTCGAAGATCCCGTAGAAGGAGAGCCGCTGCCGGCTGACGAAGGAATCGCGGCTGAAATCGAGTTCGGGCTGGAACTGGTTGTATCCAGGACCGCCCAGGCTGCTGTTGCCGACGTCGAGTGCGGTGGTCTTCTGATCCAACAAAGTGTAGGCCGCCTCGAAGCTGAAACCGTTGGAATACCGGCGGGTGGCTTCGATCTGCATGGCGTTCGAGCGGCCGTGGCCGAAGTTCCCGTACTGCGCCATGTAGTCACTGAGAGCGGGGAACGGCCGGCGCGCCAGGTCGGCGTCGGAGAGCGTGCAATCGCCGTCATCCGGGCTGCAGGGCGTTCCGGCGTCGTTGAAAGTGCCGAATGGCTTGTCGCTGGGCGGTTGCATGTTGCGATCCACGCCTGCAATGAGGCCGTGCATGTAAGTGCCGAGATACGAGAACCGCAGCGTTGTCCGGCCGGGGATTTCCCTCTCGTAGGTGACGTTGTACTGCTCGATTCGCGGTTGCTGCAAATCGAACGGAATGATGTTGACGGAGGGCTGCGAACCGGCTACCCGCGGTTGCCCGCCGGCGATGGGTACCACGCCGCGCTGGCCGGCGCTCGGCCACGGCTGGATCGGATTGGCGGCCGTATTGGTGAACGTAACGCCCTGATTGAATGGCGCGCTGGCCATGGCGTCGCGAATTCCTTGCGCCGCCGACGTCGGGTAGAACACACCGGTTCCGCCACGCAGCACGGATTTGTCCGTCAACCGCCAGGCAAAGCCGGCGCGCGGCGCAATGTTGTTGGTATCCATATGGACCAGGCCACGCCCCACGCCTGCCTGGTCGGCGGATGCGATGCCGTAGGCCACCATGCGCTGATCGACGCTGCCGAATACGCTCTGGGTGGGCACGATGAAGCGGCCCAACTGCCCGTTCGGCCCCTTGTAGTTGGGATCGAAATTGACGATCAGGTTGTTGTTCTCGATAAACGGCGTAACCAGCTCATAGCGCACTCCGAGGCTCAGGGTCAGCTTCGATTCGATACGAAATTCATCCTGCACGAAATAGCCATGCTCCCAGTTGTACACGTCCATGGGCGGGCGCAGGGCCGTCACGTAGGAGACGGTATTGGGCGCGATACCGAGCAGGAATCGGGTCATGGCGTCGATTCCCGTGCCGGTGTAGGTGAGAATGCCGCGCGGATTTCCCCGGTTGGCGGTGAATCCGTCGAGCGCCGAATTGCGGACCACGTCCCCGCCGAATTTCAGCGAGTGCTTACCCTTCTGCCAGGTCAGGGTGTCGCCAAATGTGACCAGGTGCTGGTCGAGCGGCCGGTAAATGCTGCGTCCGCCGTTGCCGATGCCCTGGAAATTTCCCAGGCTGATGGCGATGTGCCCGAACGTATTCAGCTCCGGCGGCCCCACTACGGCGCCGTAGGCTTTGATCTCGTCGGGGTTGAATCCCACGCTCTGCATGAACTGCGACAGAATGATGTTGCCGTGGGCGAAATTGTTCTCGAAATTGATGCCCCCGCGCGCTTCATTGACAACCCTGGGCGAAATGATCCTGGTATACGAGTTCGCCACGGTGTAGTCCTGTATGTCGCGCTGGATCAGCCCCAGCCCGGTAAACACCGACGCCACGGCGCTGCCATCCGAATGGACGCTCTGCGTGTTGAACGAGGTATAGAAGCGATCGCTCTCGCTGAAATCGTGATCGATGCGGGCGGTGCCAAGGTCGCGCGCACCGTGCTGCGGCACCAGGTTGTAGTATCCCGTGAGCCGGCCGTTGGCGGGATTGATCGCGGCATTCACGCTCGCGGGCGGAAAGTAGTTCTGGATGATGGATTGCGTGATGGGATTCAGCAGCCGCTGCGGAATCTGGGTGAGGCGCTGTCCCAGGCCGCCCAGCGTATCGGTCGCGATCTCGCCGGCGGTGAGGGTGACGCCCGCCGGCACCAGCGGCTTGACGGAGTCATTGACCTTGGTAAAGTCTCCTGTCCACAACGATGGATGCGCCAGCGTGGTGCTCCTGAGGTTCAGCGGCTGGGCAGTGTATCGCCGCTCGTACGCCGTCATAAAGTAGGTGCGCGACAGCTTGGGGACCTTGCCGCCCAGAGAGGCGCCCAGCTCGTTCAGATTGGAATACGGGTTGGGATAATTGGGCTGGGAGGGAGAGGGCACAAATTGCCCGAGTGCGTTCTTGTCGGTGAGGCTCCAGGCCGCCAGCGCGGAGTTGCGGTTGTTGTAGAACAGCGATCCGTGGTAGTGATCTTCGCCGCGCTTGGTGACGATCCGGATATTGGAAATACCGGCGTATTCGGCGGTGAAGTTGTTGGTGAGGACGGTGATCTCGCCGACCGTCTCGAGCGAGGGCTGGCTGTTGGTCGGCTGCCCGAAGACGCCGCCGTTGGAGCGCTGCCCGTCGAGCGAGAAGCTCGCGCCGTAGCTCTGCGCGCCGAGAAATTTGAAATTGCCGTCGCCGCCCGCGCTTTGGGTGATGTTGGGATTGAGATAGAGGAACTCGTAGATATCGCGGCTGTCGCGTGGAAGCTCGATCAAATCGCGGTTTTGCAGGGTCCCGCTGACCGTGGGGGAGTCGGTTTGGACGGCCGACGCCTCGGCCTGGACCACCACGGATTCAGCCGATTTCGCGACCTCGAGGCGCGCATCGGCGCGGATCGTGTTGCCGGCCAGCACGGTGATGCCGGTGATCTCCAGGGTGTTGAATCCGGTGGCAGTAACGGTCAGCTTGTACGCGCCCGGCTTCACGTTCTGGATCTCGTACTCGCCTGAGGCATCCGCGGTCAAGGGACGCGGGGTGTTGGTGGCCACGTCGGTGAGCGAGATCCTGGCATTGGGAACCACGGCATTCGAGGCATCGGTCACAACTCCGCGGATCACCCCCAAATCGGTTCCCTGCGCGAATATGGAGACCGGAGTGGCGATCAGCGCCGTCAGGGCGAACAGCAGGCTCAGGCCGTTTTTCATGGATTGAGTCCTCCTTCCCGGTTGAGACTTACTTGGATAATCTATGCGCAAACGAAACCAATGTCAAGGCTAAAAGGGAACCAAACGAAAGCAAAAGAAAAATAACGCAGGGAGAGAGGCAAACGAAACTGGCTAAGAACGTGTCAAAAAAGCCCTAAAACAAGATTCTGGACTTTTGTTTCGGGATGCGGTATGAAAAAGGAGTGGTAAAACGAGCTTCTTATCCCACCGATGTGACCGATGAGCAATGGAGTCGGCTGGAGCCATTGATCCCCGTGCCCAAGCCGGGCGGGAGACCTCCCCAGTATGCGCGTCGAGAGATCGTGAATGCGGTGCTCTACCAACTGCGAGGCG
>JAIQFL010000289.1 GCA_020073365.1 Terriglobia bacterium
CCGAGGAGGTGGCCGGTCATCGACTTGGTCGAACTGATCGCCATCTTCTTCGCGTGGTCGCCGAAGACTTTCTTGATGGCCATCGTCTCGAGCTTATCGTTGTAAGGCGTCGAAGTGCCGTGAGCGTTGATGTACTGCACCTGCTCGGGCTGGATTTTGGCGTCGTTGAGCGTGGCGCGCATGGCGCGCACCGCCCCGTCGGCGGTTTCCGAGGGCGCCGTGATGTGGAACGCGTCGCCCGACATGCCGTAGCCCACCACTTCCGCCAGGATGTTGGCGCCGCGATTGAGCGCGTGGCCCAACTCCTCGAGGATCAGAATTCCCGCGCCTTCGCCAATCACAAAGCCATCGCGATCGGCGTCAAACGGACGGCTGGCGCGTTCCGGCTCCGCGTTGCGAGTGGAGAGCGCGCGCATGGCGGCAAATCCGCCCACCGAAAGCGGCGTGATGGCCGCCTCGGCGCCCCCGCAGATCATCACGTCGGCATCGCACCGCGCGATCAGCTTGTAGGAATCGCCCACCGCGTGCGCGCTCGAAGAGCACGCCGTACAGGTGGCGGAATTGGGGCCCTTGGCGCCCCAGCGGATGGAGACAAATCCGGAGGCCAGGTTCACGATGGAGGCGGGAATGAAGAAAGGAGAAATCCTGCGGGGACCGCCCGCCAGCAGCGCCTTGTGTTCGCGCTCGATGACGTCGAACCCGCCGATTCCCGAGCCGATATAGACGCCCACGCGCTCCGCCGTCTCCGGCGTGATCTTCAGCCCGGACTGCTCCATGGCGAATTGCGACGCCGCCATGGCAAACTGGATGAAGAGCCCCATCTTCTTTACCTCTTTCTTTTCCACAAACAGAAAGGGGTCGAAGCCCTTCACCTCTCCCGCAATGGTGGAGGCGAAGCCGGTGGTGTCAAAGTGCGTGATGGTGCCCACGCCGCTTTTCCCGGCCAAGGCGTTCTTCCAATTTTCATCCGTGCCCACGCCGAGGGCGCTGACCAAGCCGACCCCCGTCGCGACAACTCTTCGCGTCAAGCGTCACACTCCTGCTGAATTCTGGCGCGTCGTCAGTTCTTGGCGGCTTTGCCATGCGCCTGAATGTAATCAATGGCGTCCTTCACGGTCTGGAGTTTCTCGGCGTCCTCATCGGGAATTTCGATTTCGAACGCCTCCTCCATCGCCATCACCAGTTCGACGATATCGAGCGAATCTGCGCCCAGATCGTCGATGAAGTGGGCCGTCGGCGTGACCTCTGCCTCGTCCACTCCCAACTGCTCAACAATAATCTGCTTTACCTTCTCATCGAGAGAAGCCATCGTTCAGTCCTCCTAGGATTCTTTGGGGCCGGTGCATTCTAACAGTGACCGCTGACAAGTGACAAGGGCACTGTGAAGAAATCGGGGCATTAAGTCATCGGGCTATTGGGTCATTTAAAGGAAAGAGTCTTCAAATCGCCCGAACGCTCAACAACCAAATCACTCAATTCTTCCAATTCTCTCCCATCACCCAAATTTATGCCATATACATCCCGCCATTAATATTCAAGACGTGTCCGGTAATATACCCAGCCTCTTCCGATGCCAGAAAGAGCACCCCGAAGGCCACCTCCGCCGGAGTGCCTTGCCTGCCCAGCGGAATCAAACTCAAAACTTTCTGGTGCACCGCTTCCGAAAGGCGCTCGGTCATGGAGGTGGCGATGAAGCCGGGCGCCACCGCGTTGACCCGGATCTTGTACCTGCCCAGTTCGCGCGCCCACACACGCGTCATGCCGATGACGCCCGCCTTGGTGGCTACGTAATTGGTCTGGCCGAAGTTGCCGTATAGACCCACCACGCTGGAAGCGTTGAGAATGACGCCGCCCCCGCCCTGGATCATGCGCGGAGCCACCGCGCGCGCGCACGTGAAAACGCCCTTCAGATTGACGCCAATCACGGAATCGAACTGCTCGTCGCTCATGGTTCCCAGGAGCGAGCCGTCTTTGTACTTCAGCAGTTGCCCATCGCGAAGAATGCCCGCGTTGTTGACCAGCACGTAGACGGAGCCCCAACGGGACACCACCTCTTCTACCGCCGACTCCACGGATGCGGCATTGGTAACATCTACTCTCTGAAAGGCGCCGCCCTCTTCCGATTCGCCATCCTTGACGTCCCACGAGGCCACCCGGCAGCCTTCCTGGGCGAAGCGACGCGCAGTGGCACGGCCGATTCCCGCAGCCGCGCCCGTAACGATGACTATCTTGTCCCGCAATCCGGTTTCGATCATGCTTCAAGTATCTCGTTAAACGTCGAACTGGAGTTTGGATTTGTGGGATGGACCGCCTTTAGGCGCAAGCTCAAGCGATGCTCGTGGAGAATTTCCGTTAACCGGCTACCACGTTGCGATCGCGCCCAGGATTGGCTGCCCCCGTCCACCCTACACTGTGGTGCCGATCTGCTCCAGGCACTCCTGCCTGCATTCGCCGTGCGCGGGCCAACAGGTGCAATCCCGAACCCGCGGTTCACTATCCCCGCGCGCGTGCATGCGCACCGCGTACCACGGGTCCAGGCGGACCAGCGCCGGGAATCCGGCCGCGGGGCAGTCGAGATGCCGGGATGTCCGCGCTCTCCGCCAGGTGCGCCCCAGCGCCCAGCCGAGCGGAATTAACAATGCCAGCAGAAAATACCCGATCACCGTATAGACGGACCACATGGAGACTACCTCCTTTGGAAACTCAAACTGCCACCACCGGGCAGGGCGATTCCCGCACGATCCCGTATGCGTGGGTGCGCAACCGCCCCAGCATGCCGTGCGCGCGCCCGCGGCCGATCACCACGACATCGGCGCCGATTGCTTCGGCGGCCTCCCGCACCGCGCCCGCAACGTCGCCGATCTCGATGTGGATCGCACCCTTCACCCCCAATTCGTCCTCGAGGATGGCGATCTGCTTCCTGGCGTTGGTGGCGAGATCGGTGCGCCACTGGGAATCGAAATAGATGCCCTCCATATGGACTGTGGAAACGGGGAGGGCATGGACCAGGGCGATCTCCGAGCCGAACTCGCTGGCGAATCGGGAAGCCCACTCCAGCACACCGCGGCTCTCGGGGTGGAGATCGAGAGCGCACAGGATTTTGCCAAAACTCGGGGACTCCAGTGCCGGGGGATGCTCGAGGTGCGGACCGGTGAACACCGGGCAGGGTACATCGTGGAGCACCTTGGCCGTCACCGAACCCAGCAGGAAGCGGCGGAACGGGCCGTAACCGTGTGTCGGCATCACGATCAGGTCGCAATTCTCCGAGCACGCGTAGCGGGCAATCACACCCGCCGGATCGCCTTCGGACAACACTCTCCGTACGGAGAGAGTCCGCAGTTCGTCGCTCAGGAAACCATCGAGTTGCTCCTTCACCTGCGCCATGGTCGACTCCAGGTCGTAGGGTGGGGGAGTCGCATATCCTTCCGGTGAGCTGTAGGCGGCCCAAGGCTGCGCGAAGATATGCATTAGAACCAGTTCACTGTGGAAACGGCACGCCAGCGCCGCGGCGTACCGCGTCGCGTCCTGGCATCGCTCCGAGAAGACCACTGGCACCAGGATTCTGGAAATCAACGCCATAAACACCTCCCTTTCCAGCGTTCGAAAGGCCACCCGCGCCGCTGTCCATCCACACTCAGCCTGCCGGGAAAAAGTGCCCGAGTACGGCAATCAGGATTACCAGGATCAGGATGAGCATACTGGCCGGAAGGAAGGCACCCATGATGCCGGTGTGCGGAACATCCTCCAGCCGGTGGTTCCTCTTGTGGAGTGCAGCAGACATAGTCTGAACCTCCTGCGCCATTTGCAGCGGCCGGTCTATCCACTCCTATTCTAGGAGCGATTGATCAGGAATACAAGGCCTGATATACCTGTTGTTGCAGACAAGGTTTTTGAGGGACGAAGACGAGAGGGTGCCGTGGACGGGGCGGAAGTAGGGCACGGGCGGCGTTGTTCTGCGTACAGCTTTCCAGTACGATGAGACAGGGACCCCAATGGCTTTTGAAACGACCTGTACGAGTCTACGCGAGAACCTGGCCCGCGTGCTGGACCGGGTTGTGGCGGACAATGAAGTGGCGATCGTCCGGCGCAAAGGAGCGAAAGACGTGGCCCTCCTGCCAGCGAAAGAACTGGCCGGATATGTGGAGACCGCCCATCTGCTGCGTCCCCCGCGCAGCGCACGGCGTCTCTTGACGGCTCTTCACAGGGCGGAGAAGCGTCAAGGCAAGGTAATGTCCATCGAGGAGTTGCTCCGGGAGATCGGGCTTGAAGCGCAGGGTTGAGCGCGAAGCCGTCTTTCACCGCGAGTTTCTCGAGGATCTGCGATTCTGGGTTGAGACGGATCGCCGCGCCGCGCTTCGAATTTTCGAATTGGTGGAGGCCGCGCTCAGGGAGCCCTTTCAAGGCATCGGCAAGCCGGAAGCCCTGAAGTTCGTGTCGGCGGGATGTTGGTCCAGGCGCATCACGCAGGAGCACCGGCTGGTTTGCCGAGTCACTGACACGCGAATGGACTTTCTTCAGGCACGCTATCACTATTGACGCCGTGTACCGGCCCGGACGGGGAACCTTTGCCGGTCAGGTTGCGTATCAGACTGAAATGTCCGTTTTGTGGAACGACCTCCGTTTCGCCCTCCGCATGTTCCTACGGAATCCGGGCACCTCGGCGGTGGCTGTACTCTCCCTGGCACTGGCCATCGGTCCGAATGCCACGCTGTTCAGCGTGATGGACCGCCTCATCCTGAAGCCCCCGCCGGTGAAAGGGTTGTCGCAGCTCTTTCTGCTTACGGTGCGCACCGATGCAGGCCGGGAAACGCCCTCCTATCCGGACTACCTGGATTACCAGGCGGCGGCCGGCGCGGCGGCCGATCTCATCGGTTACGAGGGCCACGGCGCAATCCTGAACGCGAACGGGCAGCAGGACATCCTGCTGCTCCACATCGTGACCGAGAACTACTTCCCGGTGCTCGGGGTGAAGGCCGCGGCCGGCCGCACCTTGCTGGAAAGCGACAGGCAATTCCAGGGAGAGCCGCCGGTGATGATCAGCTATTCCCTGTGGCAACGAAAGTTCGGGGGCAACCCCGCCATCGTGGGCCAGACGGTCCTTCTGAACAATCGCGGGTTTTTCGTGGCCGGAGTGGCTCCGCGCGGCTTTCGGGCGCCAGGCTTAGGACCGCCCGTGGACCTTTGGCTCCCCATCGGAGCGGCTCAGGTTTGGGGGGGCCGGGGGACCCGGGACGCGTTCTTACGCCGTGACTTTCGCGGCCTTAGTGTCTGGGTGCGCCTGCACAACGAATCGGACAGACCGCATATGGAGGCGGTATTGAGCGGTGTCGCGGCCCGCCTGGCGCGGGATTACCCAGCCACGAATAAAGGCAAGTCCGCGCTCCTCGGATCGGCGGAGGAAAGGGAACAGGGAGGCCGCGTGGGCGCCATGATCCTGCTCTCACTGGTCGGCCTGGTACTGCTGATCGCCGCCGCGAATGTTGCGGGGGTACTGCTGGCGCGGGGCGAATCGCGCGCCCGCGAGTTCGCTGTCCGGCTCGCCATGGGATCGCGCCGCCTGCGCCTGGTGCGGCTCCTGCTGACGGAAAGCCTCGTGCTCTCGCTGATAGCGGCCGGCGCCGGACTGCTGTTGGCCTTCTGGCTGGTCCGGGCCGCTCCCGGCATCCTTCCACCTCTGCCCATGTCCGTCGATTTCGATATCCGCCTCGACGGCCGGGTGCTTCTGTACACACTGCTGCTCTCCTTCGTTACAGCCATCGCTTGCGGGCTGGCGCCTGCGCTTCGTGTGTCGCGGCCGGACCTCATGACGGTGCTGAAGGGCGATTCCCCGCGCGGCGCCGCGCACTTCTGGCTTCGTAGCGGACTGCTGATCGGGCAAATCGCGTTCTGCCAGTTCCTGCTCGTTGGCGCCGGTCTCCTGACCCGCAGCTATTTCGAAATCGAGCGGATCCGTCCGGGCTTCGATCCCGATCGGAAGCTGGTGTTGGCGACCGTGGTCAATGTCAAGGGCTCCGGGATCGACTACCGGCAATTGACGGAAACCCTGCGCGCCCTGCCGGGCATGGGACAGGTCTCCTACTGCAAGACCCTGCCGTTACTATTGGTGGGAGGCGGCGGCACGAAGAAGGTATCGTTGCCGGGGAAGGACGATGAAATAAACATAGGGTGGAATGCCGTGGGGCCGGGATATTTCAGCACGCTCGGTTCGCGCATAGTCCGGGGACGGGAGTTCCAGACGCGTGAAGCGGCCGATTCGGTGCTGGTGAACGAACTGCTTGCGCGCCGGCTTTGGGGAAGCGCCGACGCAGCCATCGGCAAGTTCCTTCGGGTGGACGACAAGGATCTCCAGGTGGCCGGGGTCGTCGAAAACGGAAAGTATCAGCTCATCCTCGAAGAGTCCCGCCCCTACCTGTTCGTGCCGGCGCCCCCCAAGACCGGCGGCGGAGACGGCGCGCTCCTCGTCGAGGCGCGAGGCGATCCGAAGGCGGCCCTTGCCACGGTTCGGAAAGCGCTCAGCGACACCGCTCCGGATCTCACCATCGTCACCCTCACCACCATGCAGGAGCACATGCGCATCGCCATGGTACTGCCCCAGATGGGGGCCGGCGGGATGGGGATACTGGCGCTGCTCGGGGTCTTTCTTGCAGGAGTCGGGCTCTACGGGCTCATGTCCTACAACGTCAACCGGCGTATGCACGAGATCGGGGTGCGCATGGCATTAGGGGCACGGCCGGCCGATGTTCTGAGACTGGTGCTGCGGCAATCCACGCTGCTTGTGGGTGTGGGCGCGTCCATCGGGTTGGTAGTGGCCTTCTTTGCGGCCCAAGTGGTTTCGTCCTTGCTGTACCGTGTCAGCCCCGCCGATCCGGTTGCGCTGCTGGCGGCCATAACGGCAGTGGCCGCGGTCGCCCTCCTGGCCGCAGTCATCCCGGCGCGCCGCGCCTTGCGTTTCGATCCGATGGCAGTCTTGCGGAACGAGTAACGGGGCACGCCGATGGGAATCCTTGTCGGACGAGCATGCCGCGGGTCTTGCCAGCGCCCTCTCCGGTTCTGGGAGCGCCGTGCGGTGCGATTCCGGGTCAAGACGGATCGCTACCACCGCCGTCTTTAGCCGTTCTCGTCAATGGCTTTTCGCCGGTTTCGCTTTCAGACTGGCCGTCGCCAAGAGCGCAATCAGCCGGATCGAGGACGTTTTGGACGGTCTCCAGCCATTCCAGTCTGGAAGCATCATCCAGGTTAGAGAGCCTGCGCTCGAATGCGTCAGCTTCTGGAAATGCGGAATCCGGCTCTTCCTGCTCGCCGATCAAAGCGAGAACCTTCAGATGCCCTTGAGAGCGGCGCAACGTAGCCGCGAATTCGCGTGCGCCCCCCAGGGATTGGCTCACAATCAGCAGGTCGATTTCGAGCTTCAGTTGGCCCAGCAAATCGCTGGCATCCGCAATGCTTTTGGCGGGAAGGGCCTCATAGCCGGCACGGTCCAGTGCCTGGCCGAGCCAGAACACGAATCCCAACTCTCGATCCACTATGAGCACGGTTTTCGTGGCCATGATCTCCCCGGACGGATAAGCGAATTCTTCCGCAATCCACTTGCCACCAATGATTACGATTTGTTTACATGAACTTACAGCAAGCGATACGGTGTTTACTGGATTGCGAGAATTACAAAAATACCTAAAAAGTGCAACAAAAGTTCTAGTACGAGTTATTTTCGAAATCGTGTAAAACTTCACAAAACGGCTTGACGTCAGGAGCGACGGAGTGAGAAACTTTACGAATTCCAGGGATATGCCGGCTTTCGTCGCCGGCGAAGTCGAGGGGTTAAAGAAGCATGGCATCGGCACAAACAACTGTATCAACGGTGGATCGTCGTTCGGACCAGCGCTATCCCGTCAACATCCATCTCGAATACAAGCTCGTGCTTTCCAATCGAATGGAGGTAACCGGCCTTGGCCGTTCCGTGAACATGTCGGCGACCGGCATTCTGTTCGAAAGTTCGAACTCTCTTCCCAACGGACATACGATTGAACTGATCATCGATTGGCCGTCACGCCCGAACCGCGTCATCAAGCTGCACGCCGTCGGGCGCACGGTTCGAACGCAGGGGAACTACACGGCTGTGATCGTTCAACAGCACAAGTTCCGCACCGCCCGCTCACAATGACTGAATACCACGCCGGGCGGTGGCGTAAAATGTCGTTGGTCCCGCCTATTTGTCCGCCCCCATTCTGAAGTTGCAGCACCGCCAATTTAGAGCCCCCCAAAGTACCGAAAGCCCCCCAAAAGTACCTCCGTACGACACCCTGACCCGTGGGACTGTCGCAAGATCGTGGTGTGATTCATGCTGGTATTGACATCGGGGAACGCGATGTTCCGGTAAACGGCATCCGTTACCCGGTGCGTGTTGACCAGGCTTTCCGGTGTGGGTTGGCCGCGCCGGAACGTCAGGGAAACAGCGGGGGACCAGATGAACAGCACACTAGTAGACTGTAGTGCTCCAGACGACAGCGACGCCACTTCGCCGTCGAAACCGACTTTCAGACACCCGATCCTCCTCGTGGATGACTCGCCTGTCAATCTGAAGCTGATGCAGCTCCTGCTAACCTACGAAGGCCATGAAGTCCGCACGGCATCAGATGCCTCGGAAGCCCTGCAAATGTTGGATGTTTTCCGTCCGGAACTGATCCTGACAGGGATTCAGATGCCGGGGATGGACGGATTCGAGATGGCCCGGCGAATCAAGAGTAAGCCTGGTACCGGTAACATCGCGATTGTGGCGTTGACCACCCTGGACAGCGACAGTGGCCGGGACAGGGCTCTCGCAGCGGGATGCGACGGCTGTATCCCTAAGCCGATCGACACCGCCACGTTGGCCACGCGGGTCCGCGAGATACTCGAACGGAGGACTAAGACCGGTTCACCGGACCCACAGACCTTCCCTGGTCTGATGCTGACAGGTCCCGAGATCGAGAGCCTGCGGCGGCGCTTTTTGAATGAAGGCACGGAACGGAGCCTGCAATTGCTCGAAGCCCTGGGATCGCAGTTCGATCCGCTGGATGCCGCAAAACAGGCGCGGGAGTGGACTGGCAACGCGGCGGTTCTCGGCTACCCGCAGATTTCGAGCCTCGCCAGCAATGTCCATCAACTGGTGGCCGAACGGCCGCTGCAGCCTTCCGAGATTCGCGAGTCCCTCAGCAACCTGATCCTGATGTTCTCGGAAATGCGTGAAGCCGTTACTGTTCCGTTGCCGAAACACGTCGCCAAGGCGCTCACGGGAAAGCACGTCGCGTTGATTGGATTCACGCCAGAACACGCCGACCGGATCTGCGCCGCGCTGGAGCGCGTGAACGCCCGCCCGCTGTTATTCGATGCCGCGGAGGACCCGGAATCCGACTCGGTCCGGCAGTGCGACCTGATCGTGGTGCATGTCCGGTCCGCAACCTGGGACTGCGGTTGGCTGGATCCCGCCGAGGATCGACACGCGGCCGCGAACCTCGTGTTAACCGGTGAGCGCGCGGATCTGCTGAACCTCCCGGTTTGGGTTCGGACCCGGGTTGCCGAATATATCGTGGACGCCTGGCAACCCGAAGAGGTGTTGATGCGCCTGTACCTGGCGCTTCCGGCCGGGGATGGTGCTCGACCGCTGCCCGGCCCTGTGCTTGTCGCTAAGGCAGCCACGCTCGTGGTCCCTCCGGAGACTCGTCAGCCGATCTCTCGTCCCAACATTGTGGTGGCGGATGATGACCCTATCATTCTGACCGTGGTGGTTTCCCTGCTGAAGAACTACGGAATGAATTGCCTGCCGGCCGACAACGGTCAGGATGCTCTGCGCCTGATCCGGGAGGAGAATCCCCAGGCCGCCGTACTGGATGTCAACATGCCGGGCCTCGACGGCTTCGAGGTGCTGGCGGGCGTCCGGGCGGCAAACCTTCCCGTCCAGATCGTGTTGCTCACGGCTTGCCAGAAAGAGAATGACATCCTGCGGGCGTTCGATCTGGGCGCCGACGACTACCTCGTCAAACCGTTCAACCCGTTCGAGCTCGTGGCGCGGTTGAAGAGGCTTCTACGGAAATGATCGTCATCGCTCTAAAAACACTCCTGGTCTTCGAAGCTCTTTGGGCGCTGTCCCTGCTGCCGTTTTTGGCGGGCGCCATGTCGGCCCGGCTGGCTCGCCGGAAGCGTAGGGCGGCCGCCACTGCGGCCCGGCCCGCCATCCAGGAAGCGCTGGCGATCTACCTGGGGGGAAACAGCGATCTCGCCCGCTTGCGCGCGCTCGCAAAAGCCAACCCGCGGGAGGTTGAGGAAGCCATACTGGCATTTCAGGCGAGGATCGGCGCCGGGTGCGAAGCTCTGGGCGATCTTGCTCTGAAGCTCAGGCTGGTCCAGCAGTGGTGTTGTGCGGCCGATTCGCGGAGCGTAAGGGTCCGGCGCAGGGCGTTCGCCCGCATGGCCGCATTCGCGCGCTACGAACCGGTTCGCCGCGTGGTGGGCGATGTCGTCGCGCGGGCCCTGGGGGATTCCGACGAACTGGTCCGCCTGGAGGCGGCCCGGGCGATGGCATCTTCAGACAATCTGGAGCAGATCGCGCGGGTATTCGAGCTGGCGCTTTCGGATACTCCTCTGATCCGCTTCCTCATAGCCCCGGAGTTGCGGCGGCATGCGAACCAATTGTGTGAAGCGGCGGTGCCCAAAGCTCTACGATCCTCACGCTCGGGAGTTCTGGTGACGGCGTTAAGACTGCTGGCCTCTTGGGAGCGCACCATTCCGCTTGCGGATCTGGGGATGCTCGCAGAACATCCCAACGCGGACGTTCGCGTAGAAGCCATGCGGCTGCTGCCGCTGCTGCCGGCAACCCGGCAAAACCGAAGCGCCGTCCTCTGCGGTCTGGCGGATCGAGATCTCCGGGTCAGCACGGCTGCGGTTGCCGCTATCGAGCGCCTGAAACTGCCGGACGGGATTGCGCCGCTCACCAGTTGTCTGAGACGCGGTTCCGAGGACCTGGCGCGATGCGCGGCCACGGCGCTCGCCGGGATGCCGCCGGAAGGCCGGCAGGCACTGGAAGGACAGGTTCCGAATCCCGATCCCATCGCCTCCGGAGCGGCGCGCCAAGCCCTCATGATGGTCCAGATGGCAGGAGTTAATTGATGCTCACACCCGCTCTGGTGACATTGGTGCTGTTGGGTATCGTCAGTCTGTTCCTGATTGGCGCCGCCGCAGCCACCCTGGTCATGCTGGTCAACGGCGCCGCCGAGACCCGCAACCGGAAAGACTACGGCATGGATGACAGTTGGACATCCTTGCTGGAACCGTCGCTGGTGCCGGAAGTTGCCATGATCGGCGTGCCTCCGGATGCCTCCCAGGAATCGCGCCTGTACATTCGCCGCCTCCTGAAGCTGCATTTCGCCAATTATGAGGTAATCCTGGTACTGGACGGACCTACCGATTCAGACCTGGCCATCTGGAAGGAAGCGTTTCACCTGAAGCCCGCCTCCCTATCCCGGACGAGCTCTCAGGAGACGGGGCCGATTCGGGCGGTCTACACTTCGCTCGAGCCGATTCGCCTGACCGTCGTGGACCGCCAACGCGGCGGGGAAGCCGCCTGTCTGAATACCGGCATCCACGTCACAAATGCGCCGGTGATCGGGACCGTAGACGTCGACGCACAGTTCTCGGAAGACGCCCTGCTGCGGATGATTCGACCGATGGTGGCCGACCCGGAACGCACGATTGCGGTCTGCGGAGGAACCCCGGCCCTCCCGGCTGCGGGCCTCATCGCACGCCTTTACCGGCTCGATTCCATCCTGACGTGGCTCGGCCGATCGGCCGGTTTGTCCGCATGGAACACGCTCCTCCCGGCGCCCGGCTCGTTCCTGCTCCTGAATCGCGAAGCCGTGATCGGCGCGGGCGGGTTTCAAGCCGGCGCCCTGGACATGATCGTTCGCCTTCATGCGGTGGCGCGCGCCCAGAGACGTCCCTATGCGATCGGCTTCGTTCCCGATCCGGTCTCGCGGCTGGGTACGCCCGCTTCCATGAAGCAGTCGCGAGCCCTCCTCAAACGGGAGCAGTCCGATATCGGACGGGCTTTGGGGCGTAACGCCCGGCACTTGATGGGCTCCGGCAGCCTGGGTTGGCTCGCGCTTCCCGGACTTCTCTGGGCCAGCTATCTCCTGCCGGCGGTGGAGATCGCGGGGTTGGGGCTGGCCATTGTCGCCCTGGCACTTGGCTGGATCGAGCCGGCCCTCGCCGGTCTGCTGCTGGCCGGAACCATCGGCTTCGAAATCCTGGTATCCATGACCGCGGTAATCCTGCACGAGTACGCGCTCCGGCCAGAGGCCGATCCCGGTGAGCTGGTCTCGTTGTTTGTTAGCGCGATACCGCAGAATCTGGGCTACCGGCAGGTGCGCAGCCTGTGGGGCATGGGCGGTTTCGCCCGTAGGGCGGAGCTTCGCGCGGCAGAGCAAATCGAAAGGCAATCCTCATGAAACCAACCAAGCGGCAATACTTACGGGAACCTGTTGACTTCGTTGTAACGGCGTACTGGGAAGGCGCCGGGGGGCAGGCCTGCTCGTCCCGGCTTCACGCCCGCGATGTTTCGCAAGTCGGAATGCGGTTGGACGGCGGAAGCCCTATCGACAGCGGAACCTCGGTTTACATGGACGTGCCGCGATACGGGTCTCCGGTCGAAGCGGTGGTCCGATACTGTGTTCCGGGCCCCACGGGCTATCGCATGGGGGTGCAATTCTCCAGCGCCACCAAAGAGCCCGCCCAGGCTTTCGCGGAGAACCTTGACTATTACGAAGTCCTGCAGCTCAGCCCGAAGGCCGACATGGAAACCGTTCACCGCGTGTACCGGATCATGGCCGCCCGGTTTCATCCGGACAATCCGGACAGCGGCAATCAAGAGAAATTCCTCCAGATGTCAGCCGCCTACCACGTTCTGAGCGATCCGGAACTGCGCGCGCAATACGACGCGATGCGAGGGCCCGAGCGCCAGCGGCCCTTGCCCCTGTTTCGCGCCCAAGCCTTCGTAGACGAGAAAGAAGGCGAAGTGAACCGGCGCCTGGGCATGCTATGCCTGTTGTACGCGCAACGCCGCCGCAATCCGGATCATCCCGCCATTTCGCTGCTGGAACTCGAGGAACTGATGTCCATTCCCAGGGAATACCTGGAATTCACGTTGTGGTACCTGAAGCAGAAGCACTACATAGAGACAACCCAAGGCTCGGACTTCAGTCTGACCGCGACCGGGGTCGATTTCGTCGAGGAACATACACCGGCGAACTCCATGCTGCAGAGACTGTTGCAGAGCGTGGGATCCAGCTACCGGCAGGAGCCCGAGGCTTCGGCGGCTTTTGTCCAGTAGCGCGGGGATTCGTGACCGTGGCTAGCGGCCCGGTCCAGGCCCTTCTGGAACCTGGGCGGGCGCGGGTGGTTTCACGGGGGCTGTAGCGTCACGCCTCGGGCCCAGGCCCAGCGCAATCAAGGAGAGCGAGTTGATTTTTCCGCTGGCATCCAGGTTTTGTCCGGCCTGGAAGTTCTTGAGGGCCTCGGTGGATGCCGGGCTCCAGGTGCCGTTGGCATCTTCGGGCTTCAAAAAGCCCCTGGCCACCAATGCTTCCTGGATTTCCCTGTAGCGTTCCGGGGAGGGCGCCATCTGGCGGTTCCGCCAGGTAGTGCGAGGGGCCGGAGCCTTCTTTCCCGTGCGCGACGCCGCGGTCCGGGTAGCCGCGGTGGTCTTGGCGGCGCCGGGCCGGGGAGAAACCGCGGGCTGCTTCTTTGCGGCGGCGGTGGAATGGACAGGCTGGCGCGCCGGTCCTGCCTTGGCAGGCGCCTTCTCTTGCGGCGGCGTGGCGCCGGCAGCGCCCCAAACCAGGACGGCCAGCGCGACAACAGGAACGCCAAGCAGTGTTCTGCTCATGGTCAATAACAGTTTACCAATAAGCAGACTCGTGGAGCGGCCGGGCTTTCGTGCCGGCGTATCGGGCGAGGCAAAGAATGTCCGCATGAATGCGGACCGGCCCAGGGGGTACACTTCTACCGAGTGGCCTCCAAAACCTCTTCTCCCGAATCAATAATTTTCGTCCCCGGAATTACTATAAGGCGGCCAAAAGCTCATCGGACCAAGAGGGCACCCCCGCGCCGGAGGGCGCGGTGAGAAGAACGAGTCAACCACGGAGACGATCAGGGAGCTTTCCCAGGCACTCTCAGGCTCCGGGATGACTTCTCCAGGGGGTGAAGCGTGGAATCCACCTGGGGACTTCGGCGCAGAAGGATTTGTACTCAGAGCCAAAGCTCGACTCGAGGGTCGGCTCTTCGTAAGCCAGCACAAACAAGTGAAAGAACAGCCAGACAAGCCCGCCGTATTCAAGCAGCGTGACGTTTCCGAAAATCAAGCCTTGACCGAGAATCGCGCTCACCACGGCTACGTACATGGGATTTCGGACATAACGGTACAGTCCGGTAACAACCAAATGGCGGGTAGGGAAAACAGGCGCCGGCGTGCCCA
>JAIQFL010000290.1 GCA_020073365.1 Terriglobia bacterium
AGACATCCGGGCTCCAAGGAGGACAAGACTCCCGAGAAAGCCGCAATCGGACATGAAGCTCTGGCGCCGGATCGCGGCGGGTTGAATAATCCGCGTGCCTGTTTCCCCAGTCTTCCTCAGCCCGGATACAAGGCCATTCGACGAACATAACCAATTCAAAATGCAACTCAGAAGAAAGCTTCCGCCATGGGCATTGGAACGGCGAGAACCTCGGGTTTGAGGAGATGCTTTGGGTCCTTCGTGGGCTGCCAGCCCAACTTTCGGCGGTGGACTCTCTCAGACCCGTGGAAAAAGCGCCGGTAGATTCTATCCGGCGAGGTGCCGTAGCCCTCCTTCTGTCGGGGTAGGGCTTTCTATTTGACACGGATAGAGAGCCTTGTTTTGTGGCAACCGAATTGCTTCGCCATCTGAGTGCCTGAGAAAGGTTCCCGCGGAGGTGTGTAGAAATGACGATTTTTGGTTCTTCCTTACGAGGCCGGTTTGGAAGCCTCGGTGTGGGTGCTCTGGTCATACTCCTGCTTGGGACGTCCGCCTATAGCCTTGCCGGCCTGGTCCATGAGCGGCGTCGCGCGCAGAATCTGACAGCCTCGAATGAGGCCCTCCTGGCGTCCTTGCGACAGATGCAAAATCAAGTGCAATTGGTTTCGGAGAAGCTGAATGCCATGGCCGCGCAACCCGCCGCCATCCCGCCGCCGGCACCCATGGTCCAGGAACGGCCGGCGGTACGCCCGGCCGCCAGCCCAAAGAAGGGCGCCAGCCCGCGGAAGACCGCCCGTGCTACAGACGATCCTCGCTGGCGTCAAATGCAGGCGAAACTCGCGGATCAGCAGAGGGAGCTGGACGCGACTCAAAAGCAGATCAACACGACTCGCCAGGAGGCCAGCCAGGCGCGCAAGGAACTGCAGGACAACCTGAACTCGACCCGCGATGAGCTCGGCGGGTCCATTGCCAGGACCCACGACGAGCTGGCGGTGCTTCAGAAACGCGGGGAGCGCAATTACTACGAGTTTCAGATCGACAAGTATAAGCAGTTTCATTCGGAGGGACCAGTCAGCCTCTCCTTGCGAAAGGTCAACGTCAAACAAGGTTACTACGATGTCGTTCTAATGGTGGATGACCGGCAACTGGAAAAGAAGCACGTGAATCTTTATGAGCCGATAATGTTCACGCTCGCCGACCGTCCGCAACCCGTCGAGCTGGTAGTGAACCAGATCAACAAGGACCAGGTTAAGGGCTACGTCAGCGAGCCCAAGTACAAGAAGTCGGATCTGGCTGCCGCGTCGCCCGGAACCACGCCTGCCCCCAATGATCCCAAAGCCCTGCAGCGCCGGTAAGAGGTGTGGCGGGAAATACCTACCGCAGTTTCCACAAGCCATCCAATCTGGTCTCGGGATTGTTCCGCCACAGGCTGTGGCCGCACTCGCTCCGTACGACGACCATCACCGACCTTTTGGAACAGGGCCGCTCGAAGACGTCCAGACCCTGGACGGCCAGCCGGAACATCGTGGAGCGGATCTCGATTGGAGAGCGAGCGGGCAGCAGGGATCCCCCGGTCAAAATTATCCTTGCGCGCCCGTCGCCGCAGAACGCGACCCGCCGGCTCCGTGAAAAACAGATTCGGAGCATGGCTCCCCATTTACAATTGTTTTACCGACATCCAACGAGTTCCAACTCGTTCCTGCTTTACTCTCGCACCTGTGGAGGCGATGCCTCCAAAAAGTGCAAAAGGAGGAACGAAAATGTTCATGCGACTCAGTACCCTTAGACATGCCGGATCCGCGCTCGGCTTCCGGGCGTTGCTCGGGCTCCTGACCATCGGGATCGGGCTCTTGGCGGTCCCCACGAGGAATGCGTTGGCCTCGACGACCATAACCGGAACCGTGGGCCCGAGCGGCAAGTACCTTGTTACGGGCGCGCCGGTGACGACGACCGCCGTGACGGTCTTGAAAATCTCGTTCGAGAACAAGACGTCCGGCACCAACCTCGAATTGTGCGCCGGCACGGCGGCGGATTTCGCGGCTGGGACGTGCTCGGTAAGGCTCTCCGATTCCGGCGGCCCGGGGTTTGTCTTCCTGACGATCACGGACACGGCGCAGCTTTCCGGAAAGATCATTTTCGTGCAGCGGGCCGTAGGAATCGCACCGGCAACTTTCGCGCTCACTGTTGAATAGGGCGCCAGAAGGGCGTCCGTCCATGCCCAGCAAATTCAAGTGCCGCGTCTGTGGCCGCGTCATCGAAGAGAGCGAACTTGTGAACAAAAACCGCTCTGAATTGCCCCCGGTGTGACAAGCAGTACTTGTCGCCGTCGATGATCGCGATGCCATCGTGCGCGAGGCACAAGTGAAGCAGCGGCTGCGAACTTCGGAGAGGCCGTCCAAGAAACTGGAGTTTTCTGAATACCAGCGGGGGGAAGCATGAGATAGCGGCTTGTAATACTCTAGACAGGGGCCTTGTGAAATCCGCAACTGCGTTCGTGAGATATCTTTTTGCCGGGGTGAAATCAGGTTGGCGAACCGTGTGCGCGTGGCGCGCCAGGCAATGGGCGGCGATCCGGCCGGGTCGCGCGGAACGCCGCGGTGGCATCTGGGGTACGCTGGCGGCGGCGCTATTCGGCGTTGTCATTGCGGGACTCTATCTCCGCACCGGATTCGGCTACGCCTTCGATTTCACATTCGCCACGGTCATCGCCGCGTTGGCCATCCCTCTCATCGCGCTGATCGTGGCCTTGTTGCTGACCATCGCCCGCAGGCTGCCGCGCATGGCCACTGGAATGATGGTGGGCTCGTGCGTGATCGTGATGGCCGCGTGGGGACCGCCGCAGCTTGGAATCATCATGGCCATCGTGGTCGGGCTGGCTGAAGGGTTTTTGGGCGCAACCATCGCGACCTTCGTTACGGGCGCGTTTTCCCGCGCGTCACTTAGCAAAAAAGTCATCACAGTGCTGCTGTGCCTGTTCGCGGTGGGGCTCAATTCCGGTCTGGTGTGGCTCTTCATGCATCAGGGTTCGATGGAGAAGCTGGTGGCGTGGCATCCTCCGGCCGCTTCCTTGCCCCCAGGTCTCACGGCGCCGAATCCATCAGAAAACGGACCGTATGCTGTCAAGATGCTATTCTACGGCTCGGGCACGGACATCCGACGGCCTGACTATGGCCCCAGGGTGGCCATTCGCACGCGCTCTGTGGATGCTTCCGACTTCTTCAAAGACTTCAAGGGCTGGAAGCGATGGGCGCGGAAGAAGTATTGGGGCTTTGACATCGACCAGCAGCCGCTGAATGCCCGCGTCTGGTATCCCGATGGTTCGGGACCATTTCCGCTGGTGTTGATGGTGCATGGAAATCACAACATGGCGGAGTTCTCCGATCCGGGCTACGCGTACCTGGGGGAACTGCTCGCCAGCCGCGGCTTCATCCTGGCATCCATCGACGAAAACTTTCTGAATGGCGGGCTTTTCCATGATCCGCCGAAGCAGCAGGCGGTACGTGGCTGGCTACTTCTGGAGCACTTGAAGCTGTGGCGGGAATGGAACCAGGCTCGGGGAAATCCGTTCCAGGGCAGGGTAGATCTCACGCGCATCGCATTGATGGGACATTCGCGCGGTGGGGAGGCCGCCGCCACCGCGGCTGCATTCAATCGCATGCGGTATGACCCCGAAGACGCCAACATCCGGTTCGACTACGGTTTCGCCATCCAGGCAGTGGTGGCCATCGCGCCGGCCGATGGGCAGTACAAGCCCGCTGGCCAGCACCGATGGATCGAGGACGTCAGCTATCTGACACTGCAGGGCGCGCACGACGCGGATGTTTCGTCGTTCCTGGGCAGCCGTCAGTGGGAGCACGTGCGCTATACGCAACCGGGCCCATGGTTCAAGGCCGAGATTTACGCCTATCGCGCCAATCATGGCCAATTCAACACCGTGTGGGGCCGCACGGATGCGGGCGAACCGCTGAGCTGGCTTTTGAATCTGAAACCCTTGATGCCCGGCGAAGAGCAGCGTCGCATTTCGAAAACCTACATTTCCGCGTTTCTGGAAGCCACCCTACACAACCGCCGCGAGTACATCCCACTGTTTCAGGACTGGCGAGCGGGCCGCCAGTGGCTTCCGGACACGCTTTACGTGAACCGGTATCAGGATTCGTCCTACGTGCCGCTGGCCTCGTTCGAGGAGGATGCCGATCTCACAACGGCCACCGCCCCAGGAGCGCGCATCGCCGGTGACAATCTCTCGATCTGGCGCGAAGGCCGCATTCCCTGGCGCCAGGGCGATCGGGACTACAACGGCGTGTTTCTGGGCTGGAACCGCGCGGCGGGAGCACCAGCGGCAGCATACACGATCACGCTGCCGGAGGGTGCGAGGGCTAAGTGGGGGTTGGATTCGGTATCGACGGTGGTGCTCTCAGTGGCGGCGCTGGATGAGGACGCGCCCCTGCCGGGCAAGAGGAATGACGAGGGTAAGACGAAGCAGGAAAAATCCAACCCGGACCGCGAATCACCGGATTTCACGATCGAACTGGGGAGCAGCGACGGGGTGACAGTGACGGCGCCGGCGAGCCTCTTCGCGGCAGTCCCGCCGCCCCTCAAGGAGAAGTTCACCAAGCTCCGCATCCTGGACAGCCAAGCATATCAAAAAGACTGGGAGCCCGTCTTCCAGACGGTCCGCGCGCCGCTGGCCGCATTTCGAGGCGATGGCCGGTTCGACGCGCGGGAGCTCCGCATGGTGCGGCTGAAGTTCGATCGGACCGCCAGGAGCGTGATCTGCATCAGCGGGGTGGGGTTTGAAAGAAGATTGTCATATTCAGCCAAATAGCCGGTCCGCTGTCTGGTCGAGGTTCTTGAACCCAAGAAGGGTTATTCAAACAGCGCGTCATGGGAATCGAGGAGCACTGCCGGATCAACGGCGTTTCCAATCCCGTCCAACTGTCACGGATCTGGATGAGTATTCACTTCGATAGGATGTCCAAAGCTCGCTGCGCAATGCTGGTCGGATTCGCCGCTCGATTGGAGGGCACAATCACTCCAACCCCGGTCTTCCGATTCATCAGCAGCGACGCCGTATAGCCGGCAACAGCTCCACCATGTCCGAATTCCGTATAATTCTCGCGCCGCTCCACTTCAAAACCGATGCCGTAACCATGCGTCAATTCGAGATCGGCCGGCACGATCAATTGCAACTGAAAGGTCTCCAGAGTGGCGACCTTCAGCACGCTCTCCGGCCCTTGACCCATCAAAAACGAAGCGCCCTTCTCAAACCGGACCGAATAAATATCCGCACCCCCCGGTCCGACTCCTTTGAAGACCAGCGACTGCAAGGGACCAAGCTTGCTTATCATCGACTGGATTTGAGCCAGTTGCTGGCCATTGGCCAAGCCGGGGCTCACCGCTTCGTATTTCGGTTTTCCCGATCCCAAATCCTCCACCATCATGCGCAGCGCTGCCTCTCCCCCCGGCGCCGGCGTCTGGTCTTTGAGCCTCTTCGGAAAGGGGGCGGCCGCTTCCATAAGCAACTTTGCCTTTGCGTCGTCCAGCCGCTGTCCCGGCAAGTCCCGGCCATTCTGATGCAGTATCCGCTTTTGGGTACTTTTGGGTACTGAAAACAAGGTGGCACCGGGAGTGACGCGAGCATGTCGCGAATGGACCCGCAGCCGGCGCACCGCTTGTCGTCAAACGGAAACCGGGCCGGCCGCTCGCTGGCGTCGATAACGCGGGCGGGAATAGTTGCCCGGAAGAACGACTGAACCCGATCGTTTGTCCCGCCGGGCTGGCAGAATGGCCACGCATTCCGCGAGCCTCATCAGGCCGGGTAAACCCTTCGGCCGGAGAGCCACGTGGAGACTACTTCTATGCGTGCGGCCGCGGGGTCGAAGCGGAATTGCACCAGGTCTGCCCGCTCTCCCTGGGCTAAGCCATTCGTACGACGCGGGACCTTCCCTGCCCTGGCTGCGTTCGTGGTGGCCATGCGAACCGCATCCGCCAGCGATAGCCCGGCGATCCTGATGAGGTTCTCGATGGCCCGATCCATGCGCAGCGCGCTGCCCGCCAGCCGGTCCTGCCCGGCCAGCACCACGCGTCCATCCGCCGTAAGGTCCACTTCCTGCTCGCCCAGCCGATACCGTCCGGGCTGGGCGCCGGCGGGGGGCGCGGCGTCCGTCACCAGGACCGATCGCTCGATGCCTTTAGCGCGCAACGCCACCTTCAGAAAGCTGGCGTCCAGGTGGATGCCGTCCACGATGAAATCGGCCATCAACCGGTCTTCCGCAAGCTGCTCCCAAATGTAGTTGGGATGGCGCCGCAGCACGGCGTGAGCGCCGTTGCCCAGGTGCGTGGAGAGCGTGGCGCCGGCGGAGACCGCATCGGCGAGCTGCGCGGCGGTTGCCTGTGTATGACCGATGGCGGTCACCACACCTTCGGCAGTCACCTTCTCGATATAGCCCGGCGCTTCCGGCCACTCGGGCGAGAGCGTCACGATGCGGATGCGGTTCCTGGTGGCGTCCTGCCAGCGGCGGAACTCGTCGAAGCTGGGCTTCCGCACCCAGCACCGCGGGTGTGCGCCGCGCGGTCCGTCTTCGGCGCAGATGTGCGGCCCCTCCACGTGGAAGCCGTCCATGGCATCGCCCTCGGGCAACGCATCTTTGGCGCGCGAGAGGTTGCGCAGTGCGCCTTCCATGTCCTGTGGCGACCCGGTGATCACGGTGGGGTAGAAGCGCGCCACGCCGGTTGCGAAAAGCGCGTGGATGGATCGCGCGATCTCCTGATGCGGGGTCTCCGGTTGGTTGTAATCCACCGCGGCAAAGCCGTTCACCTGGATATCGATCCAACCCGGTGCGATGTGGAATTCGCTGGTGGCGGGAGCGGGGGTTACCGAAACAATCGAGTCCCCGAACTCGACTTCGACCGCGGCGCCCGAGCCGGCGCCGTTGCCTGCACACTCGATGCCGTAACACTTCATAAGATCGACGTTTTATTCACAAGTTTGCCACACGCGGCCGATTGTAAGTGTATGGACCGATTGCCCCACATATTTGTTGAAAAGGAGCGTGAGGGCTCAGTTCGGGGTGGATTTCAAGGGCCGCTCGCGATACAAAGAGAGAGTCCATTAGGGTGGCTGCGCAGCCGGGATGGCAAATCTCGGGGGAGGTAGTCGTTCGGTTGCGCAGTCCTCCTTTCAATGTGACACGGGCATTCCCGCCTGTGTTGCTTTTGCCTGAAACCTCGGCGGCTTCGGCGAATCGGCAAAGTCGAAACCGCACAGGTACGCCAGCTTCAGAATCTTCGTCATCTTCTCCAAGTTGATCTTCTCCACCGTGTCGGTCACCTGGTGGTAGTCCGGATGGAACCCGGTGAACCACCACACTGCCGGAATATCGTGCAACAGGAAAGGATACTGATCGCTGCGGAACAGCACCTGCTGCGTGGAATCCAGATCCCATTTGTAATTGAGCTTCAGGCCTATCGCCTGGTTGGCGCGCTCCACCACGGTGCGGTAGTCCGGACTGTAGTGGGTGCCGATCAAACCCAGTTCGTTCGAAGTGTCGGGCGAGATGTCGGCCTGGGGGGCTCCCCGTCCCGTGGGCGCCTCGTTGCGGCCGATCATGTCGAAATTGATTTCGGCGCTCGTCGTTTCAAGCGGGCGCAACGGATGCGACACGTAGTAGTGCGACCCCAGCAGGCCGCGCTCTTCGGCCGCAAATACGATAAACAAAATGGAACGCCGCGGCTTGGCGGGATTCAGCGCAAAGGCGCGCGCCAGTTCCACTACTCCCACCGTCCCGGAGCCATTGTCGTCAGCCCCGTGGAAGGTGCCGTCGGGCCCGATGCCATTGTGATCGAAGTGTCCGCTGAACACGATGGTCTCCGCCTTCAAGGCGGGGTCGCTGCCTTCCAGCAGACCCGCGACGTTATACGAGTTGGCCTGGCGCCGCTCGGTGACTACGGGATGGAGCTCCACCCGTGTGTTCGGCACGGCGAAGGACATGGGGCTCGGTTTGGTGTCGATGCTGGTCTGAACCTCCGCGGGCGTTTTCCCGGCTGCGGCAAACAGGCCGGCGGCCAGCTTCGCCGAGATCGCAAACGAGGGGATGGTGGTACCGCCCTCCGCCAGGGCCTCGTTGGGAATGCGCGGTGTCTGCTGTTGTCCGCGGCCCTGCCCTTGCGCTGGCTGCTGTGCGCTTCCACCCGGCCCCGGGCTCAGATGGTTCGGATCGGCCGTGGTCAGCACCGCGACCGCGCCGTGCCGCTGGGCGTTCAGAACCTTGGCGTAGTTGTTCGCGTACCGGGTGTTGCCCTTGCCGTTGAAGATGGAGCTCGCGTCGGTCTCCTGCGGCTCATGGTTGAAAATCAGAACCACCTTGCCCTTGACGTCGATGCCCGCGTAGTCGTCGTAGCCCAATTCCGGCGCCGTGATACCGAAGCCCGCAAAAACTACCGGCCCTGCCACGGTCACCTCGGCCGGAAAGTTGCCGATGGCATCGGGAGCATGGTAGGTCTCGGACTGGCCTCCATGCTGAATGACCAGAGAGGTCCGCGTCCGGTCGGCCTGGTATTCGATCAGCGGCACCGGCTGCAGGAACGAATCGCCGCTGAGGGGCGTCAAACCGGCCTTGGCGAACTCGCTCGCGATCCACTGAATGGCCACCTCGGACCCGCGCTCCAGGGACCGGCGGCCCTCCAGGGCATCGGACGAGAGAAACGTGAGGTCGGCCTTCAGCCGCGCCGCCTGGATGGAATCGTATCCGGTGGCCACCCGCGAGGGCATCTGGGCACACAAACATGCCGCAGTCAAGAACAGGAGTAAGACCCGCATACCAGCACTCTCCTTTTACGTACTTACTGATGGTATCCATCGCGGAAACACCGATCAAGTGTGATGCGGCAGCCGCCTCAAGGGCGCGCCCAACGTCTGCTTGGGCAGGACGGGACGGCTGCATCGGGGTGCAACCTACCGCAATCCCCCGAGAACGGTTGTGGACATGCTTCGGCCTGCCCAGTGGCCTTGTGACGTATCTAACCGGGCGTGTGCGTCTTGAGCGCCGGGTCACGCGGCCCGTGCCTTCTCACGGGGTTCGCTCCTCGAGCAGGAGAAAGTGCAGCCGGCCACCGCTATCGCCCGCGATGATCTTCTTCCCACCGGCGCAAACACAACACCTCGGGCTCGCATCGCAGTGGAATGTGGCCAGCGGCAGACCGGTCTCCAGGTCCCAGACCTTCAGCGTTTTGTCCCCAGATGCGGACACGGCGCGTTTCCCGTCCGGCGTCACCGCCACGCCAAATACACGATCAGAGTGGCTTTCCAGCGTGCGCAGCGCGCCGCCGGTCTCCAGGTCCCACACCTTCAGCGTTCCGTCCCAAGACGCGGAAACCGCCCGCTTCCCGTCCAACGTAACCGCCACGCCAGTGACAGGACTAAGGTGGCCTTTCAGCGTGCGCAGCGCGCGGCCGGTCTTCAGGTCCCACACCTTCAGCGTCTTGTCCCCAGACGCGGAAACCGCCCGCTTCCCATCCAACGTCACTGCCACGCCATCGACACGATCGGAGTGGCCTTCTTGCGTGCGTGGCGCGCCGCCGGTCTCCAGGTCCCACACCTTCAGCGTGTGGTCCCAAGACGCCGAAACCGCCCGCTTCCCGTCCAACGTTACCGCCACGCCATCGACATAATCAGAGTGGCCTTCCAGCGTGCGTAGCGCGCCGACGGTCTCCAGGTCCCACACCTTCAGCGTCTTGTCCCCGGACGCGGAAACCGCCCGCTCCCCGTCCGCCGTCACCGCCACGCCATAGACCAAAGCAGAGTGGCCTTTCAGCGTGCGCAGCGCGCGGCCGCTCTCCAGGTCCCACACCTTCAGGGTTGTGTCCCAAGACGCGGAAACCGCCCGCCTCCCGTCCGGCGTCACCGCCACGCCATAGACAGAATCGCGGTGGCCTTTCAGCGTGTGCAGCGCGCCGCCGGTCTCCAGGTCCCATACCTTCAGCGTCTTGTCCCCGGACGCGGAAACCGCCCGCTCCCCGTCCGCCGTCACCGCCACGCCACAGACATTCCACGAGTGGCCTTCCAGCGTGCGTAGAAGGCCGCCCGTCTCCAGGTCCCACACTTTCAGCGTATTGTCCTCAGACGCGGACACCGCGCGTTTCCCGTCCGGCGTCACCGCCACGCCAAAGACAGAATCGCGGTGGCCTTTCAGCGTGTGCAGCGCGCCGCCGGTCTCCAGGTCCCACACCTTCAGCGTGTGGTCATGAGACGCGGAAACCGCCCGCTTTCCGTCCGCCGTCACCGCCACACCCTTGACAGAATTCGAGTGGCCTTCCAGCGTGCGCAGCGCGCGGCCGGTCTCCAAGTCCCACACCTTCAGCGTTTTGTCCCCAGACGCGGACACCACCTGTTTTCCGTCCGCCGTCACCGCCACGCCCAAGACAGCATTAGAGTGGCCTTCCAATGTCCGCACCAGTTCGGTGCCGGGAGGATGCAGCGCGGGGTGCAGTGGCCGCAGCCAAAGCGCTGGCCCCACGATGCCAACCTCACCAACGAACCGTTGAATAGCCGGAGATCCATGGTGCGGCAGCAACCGCCCAATCATCTGAGAGGCAAACTGCTCCGGATCGGCCGCCAGGACGTGACTCGAAAGCCGCAGCGCCCCCTGCAACAGTTCCGCCTCGGCCGCAGGCTTCAGGTGCTCGTAATCCGCAATCAAGGCGTTGACGTCAGTCGCCTTCAGCTTGGCCTCGATCCACCGCGGATCCCACAGGATTCGCTGGAGGTCGTCCTTCCGTTCCGCCTGTGCCAGGTGCCAGGGTAACCACCGCCAGGGGTACTCGCCGGGCAATTCCGGCAGATTCCGCCAGTCCGGCCACGCGTTCATCAGTCGATTGTGAATGTCCCCGCTGGCGGCGATGCTCTGTGCCAACCAGGCTCGCATTACGTCGTGCAGCCGCAGGGTGGCGCGTTCGAGATCGAGCTTCAGCAGAGACAGCCGGGCCAATCGTTGCGCGAGATCCTCCGCATCCAATTCATCGAGTTCCCAAACGGTAGCTGCGGCGGCCAGGGGAATCGACACGTCTTCGGGGAAGATGGATAGCTCCGCCAATCGCCGGCGCTCGGCGGCATCCAGCAGATCGAGGCTGACCTCGAGGACGCTCGAGATGGTGCGGTGGCGCTGCTCGGCCGTGGCATCCCTTAGCGCCCGCACGCCCTTGCGTTCGATGATGGTCAGCAACCGCCCGGCCGCCTGCCCGGCCGATTCGCCGAGCCTGACGCGCTCGCGCATCATGGCGGCGGCGAGTTCGAGCGCCAGCGGCCACTCTCCCAGACGCCGCGCGATCTCCCGCGCCGTACCGGTTTCGAGACTCGGCACGCCTTTGACGAGGAACTCGATGGCTTCTTCCGCGCGCATCTCGTCCACGGTTACGGGATTGGCCTCTGCAGCGATGTTCGCGTCCCGCGTGGTGAACAGGCGCGCCGAGGATTTCCCGCCCCGGAGAAACGGGCGCAGGTGCGCGGCATCCCACACATCGTCGATCACCAGCAGGCACGTCCGTTGCTCCAGCTTCTGCCCGAGCTGAAATGCCGCATCCTCCTGGCTAGCAAAACCGGGCCGCTCGCCCGTCAGCGCGGCATACGCGGTGAGCAAACAGCGAACAAGGTCGGGCGTTTGCCCCAGGGTGACCCATAGGATGCCGTCATCGAAGTTTTCCACGATGTCTTCGTCATGGCACAGCGCCGCCGCGAGCGTGGTCTTGCCAAAGCCGCCGGCGCCTGAGAGCGCAGTTGTGATCATCACGGGTTGGCTACGGTCCGGGGTCAGGATCAGGTTCTTCAGCCCTTCGTATTCCGTCGGGCGCTCGACGAAGTGCGGCGGAAGGTCAGGCGCCATGAAAGGGACGCGAGGGGTGTCGCAGCCTTTTCTGAGATGGGCGAGGAAGGTTGGCCATTCCGCGTCGAGGTCGTAGAAGTGCGCGTTCCTCATCCACCGTGGCATTTGCGGAAACGCGAGTTCCGAGTCCGGCGCTCCTTTGACCGGGTATACGCAGACACCCTGCTGGCGGGCGTACCGCCACTCTTTCTGCACATTGCCGGACGCGAGGGCGGCCGGCGTCATCAACAGGATCAGGAATTCCACCGAATCGATCGCATCCGTGACCTGTTTCCACCAACCTCTGCCGCCTTCGAGGAACAGCCGGTCCTGCCAGATGACGATGTCGGAGGCCTCGCGAGCGAGCCGTTCCCGCAGGTCAGCGGCCCGAAGCTCACCGTCCGCGCGGGCATAGGAGAGGAAGACTCGCGGCATCAGAGGCAGTATATCGGGTATTGCGTTCAGGGGTGTCCGGGATTCAGCCGGTTGACGCGCGGAAACGTTCAGAGAACTTTTGGCCGAGATGGCGCGTGACCGACCAGGGCGCGCTTGGCGCGCCCACCGAGACGGGGTGCGGTCCCCAGCTCCTGCATTCCTGGTGGGAAAGGCTGTTGTCGCCGGCTTCGCCAGCCATTCAACCGCCGCGTCAACCAACGCAAGTCTCGGCTCTAGCTCAGCTAAGCTAGCCGAAATTGTGCCTGCGTGAATTGACCGTAAACGGTCGCAAGGGAGTTTGTGGGAGCTAATCAACCTCAACACATTCAAGAGTCGTCCGGAAGGCACGGTGAACAGTATATGTTTGCTCAATCAACAACCCAGCCTTCATTTTCCGCAAGTCGTGCTGATACTGGTGGGAAAACCGCTCCGCGTCCGTCCCGGACCAGTATCCGAGGAATCCGAACCAGATCAGAAGCTCGATGGCGCGCTCAACCTCTTCATCACTTAGGCCCACGCTTCGGACTCTGTCGTCCACCTCATCTCTCATGAGTGGTAGTTTTGCTCCGTGGAACGCGTCAGGCACTCCCTCGAACCGTGCTGCCACGTCCTTGAGTTCGAATCGGATATCAACCAAAGCATCCGCTGAGCAGAGCTTCTCGGCCTGCAATATATCCGATTCCGTTACCTTGTCCCTACCTCGACTAACGGCGACATCAAGACAGCTTCGGCAGAACCGGAGGACCTCGCGGGGGCGCAGCAGTGTTCTGCTGAGAACATATGAGAATGACTCTTCTCCACGCACATGAGAATCAAAGATCGCCCGCCACAAACTCTCAAAATCCCCTTCCAGGTCAGTGCTGCGTATGATCCTGCGTCGAATCACCTCTTTGAAAACCTCAGGGTCTGTCCAATCGAGGAGCACCGCTGTATCCTTTCCGCGATCCGACGTCTCGTTAATTAGGTGCGCATAAATATCGTTGCGAATGAAGACAATCGTGTGGCACTCTGTTCCGCGATTCTCGAACTGTCTTTGAAGCTTCCTGGAGGCCTCCAGAAGGGAGCGGATCAGCAGGATATCCTCAGAACGTGCCGATTGGACCGGCCAGCCTTTATCGAGATTGTCCACAAGGACCCAAACTGCTTCCTTTCGGCTCGCCACCATGTACGCGCTAAGGGCATCGCTCAACGCTCGGATGTCTTGTCCATAGACCAATTGGGTCACCTCGGGTGTCGTAGCAACCGAAGTCATCGAAGACCTGCGGGTAACGATCGCGTCCACTAGCCCGAGTAGCCGTTCGGAGAAGTCGCCCTGCTCTGTTTTGGAATCCTCTCCATACAATTCCGCTAATCTAAGCCATGACGAGCGGCGGTCAGATTGCTGGTACGAGAGTCGGCCCTCCTCCTCCACAATTTTTCTGGCGATTTCCATTAGTAGAAGGTAGTTCCAAAATGCGGTAAGAACGTGCTGTTGTATGCCGGTGGTTAAGTGCTGCAACAATGCTTCTCTGAGTTTCGTAAATTGGTGGCCCTCCGGCTTCAAATCCAACACGACATGGGCACGGCTGGGCTTGTATGTACTACGCACTCCATAAAAAATTGCGGTTTTGCCCGAACCCTTGCGACCCACTACTAGTTGAGCTCGGCCGCGCTTCGCTTCATTGTACTGGCCGGTAGGGACGAAATATGAACTCAATCCCTTTATCTCATTTTCGGCCGCAAGGTCGCCAAGATCAACCTTCTCGATCAGATTCAATGGCAGAGCAGTCGCGACGAATCGGCTCTCCTGAAGCTCTTCGACGACTTCCTTGATGAGTGGTATCACGAATTCGCCGACTTGAGATGGATTAGTGTAGCTTTTGATGACATCTCGAAAGTCAATCGGATGTCGCAACTCACCCTCTTGGAGCATGAGGACACGCTTCTCCTGCGCCATGGCGAGCCCAGCTACCAACGCGCAACGGGCATTATTGACCATGGCACCATCTCGCTCCGGTGCGACCAGTAAAGTGGACCCCATTGTCAAGACCATTTTTGGCCCTCAATAAGTTAATGTCCGACGAAGTCCTGGATTTGAGTTCTTGAGGATGGCTGTGGAGGCACGCCCCCAGCAACACCACCTCTCTCTCCCTATTGCCCTGATCTTTTCCTAGCCAGTTGGCTGCTTCCGCGTGGCCAAAGCGCCGCGATCGTTGGCCCCCTCCGGACTGGCGCCCAAGCGGTAGATCC
>JAIQFL010000682.1 GCA_020073365.1 Terriglobia bacterium
CGGTCGTTGCGATTGCCATCACGCCAAACAGCTCCGGAATCAACATACGCGTCATAAAAAGGTTGCTTCCGAAACGGATCGCTTGGCTCACGCCGAAACCGATCATAGTCCAGGCGCTCGCCTTGAATACGCGTTGCTTCAACGTGGGAAGCATGAATCAGGCATCAGGTGCGTGCATATAGAGAGGGCATCGCGTCATACTGGACAAAGACGGAGCTACCGGATTTAGAAGTCATGTCTTGCCACGTCACCGGACCATGCACCAGATCGCGCGCCGAGAAGCAGCCAGTAGCTGTGCATTGACTTGTCGAGTACCACGGAATATCGCCCCCCCTTGTAAGACGTGGGTATTTCCCTCGTCTTTCCGGCTCCCGAATCCCAAACGCGAAGCTTCATTCCTGGCAGCGCGACGATGAAAAGTTTTCCCTCAACCGGCTCAGAGTAAATCGGTGCCTGGGTACCTGGCTTGGGCTCCGAGCGCGCCCCGAGCGAAATCAGCATATTTCTCGACTGAGCAATCGGGCGCCCGTCCAGACTCTGCACGGCGACGGTCGCGTTTCGCGTCATCACGGCTATTTCCACGTCCGCCAAGACAACTGTTTTTCCTCCAATCCAGCCCATCGCTGCTTGGGTCCGCGGCGTATTGATCGTGAAAGTGCCCTCAACCCAGTTGCGCCTGAGTTCACCGGAATCTGAAACGACCTCTGAATCAACGGCGCTGATCTGGGACTGCCCTGGATCGGCAATGATTTTTGCACTCGGCGGAATATGGCTCTCTTCGAGCCAAGGCAGTTCTTCGGTCTGCGGCATCGCTACCACCAATTTTCCTCTTTCGGCGGCGGTTCGAAGTGCGACGGAGTTGGCTGGCGATATGACATGATTGAACAACATTTCTTTGCCGAGGAGAAGTGCGTAGGTCGTGGTCGCCTCACGCACATGGCCTTGACGATACAGTAACGCCGCCGCAGGAAGGGTCCCAATCAAACCCGGATCGTTGTAGGCATCCCAGTTCGATGATATTCCCCGATTGGCGATCGCCTGTTTAGAATACGCGTACAGCATCAGCGCACCCCAACCTTGCAGACTCGCAGAACCCGCGATGTAAAGAGGGATCGTGTGGCGATCTGGAACCGGGAATGGCGAGACGTTCCACTCGCTCACGCTTAGGGGCTTGCCGGCAACCTGTCCTGCAGCGATCCACTGCATCATGTTCGCGACATGGACCGGGTTCTTTCCCAACTCCCCGATTCCACCGTACGAGTGCACGTCAATGATGTTCCCTACGGTCAGGGCAGGCAGGGAACTCAGAGGATTGAGTCCCCAGGTGCTTGTCGTGACGATCGGCACCTTGACGCCTTGCGCGCGCAGATGCGCGATCATTTCGGCGTTGAAGCGTTGTTCGAGATCGTTGAGGAAAAGCTTAGATGGGCCATGCTCCCATGAGCGCCAGACCTTGTTCTTCGGAAGTCCATATCTTTCCGAAAATGCTTCGGCTTGCACCATGTAGAGGGCGTTGTGTTTAGGGACGTTCTTGTCGGGTAACAGCGCGTTCCCGTAGTGGTTTGTGACGTCGTTTTCGTTGGTGATCAGCATCGCCGCGACGGCTGGTTCATCCTTGTAGCGGGTATTCGTGTAGAGATTCTTATGGTTGACGTAGGCTTCATTAAACCGTTTCATCGCCTGCTGGATGGTCGGGTTGACGTAACTGTAGCCTTTGAGGTCGGCCAGAGGTTTGCCTTTGGCGATTTCGTCGAAACCGTCGATCTGGTCGCCTGATTTGAGATTTCTCTGGACATGCAGATCGAGCCAAACGTAGATGCCCTCTTCCTTGAGACATTTAATCCACCAGTCCAGCCTGTCCAGCATGGCGGAACTCAAGTTCTGCGTGTCGGAGGACTTCTGGTTGCCGAAAATATTTGGATCGACCCAGGGAGAGTCGTGGTGATGCAGGCGTACGAGGTTGAAGCCGAGTTCTGACAGGCGACGAGCCTGCTGTTTGACGTTCTCGCGAGTCGTTCCAAAAAGCGCATACGCGGCAACATTCGTTCCCCAGAAACGGACCGGCGTGCCGTCTTCAAACACCAGCTTATCTTTCACCGCCCTCAAAAAACCGTGCTTGCCGGCGGGTTTCTCTGGCGCATTGAGAAAGGATAGGTCGACCGGAGATGTCTTCCAGTCCAGAATGTCTATCGGCCAGGCGCCAGAATCATCCAGTTCGAACCGCCCCGCCGTGGTCGCGCTAGCGGGCGGCGACGCGACGAACGCAGTGTTGAAAAGCAATACCACGGCGATCGAAATAGCGCGCCAGAACACCCGGATTGCGTTCATGCTTTGCGTCTTATGGCCAACCGTCAAAAACGGGCGGGCTTTGCGGTCTCAAGGGTCGTTGTATCGGCCTTCGCCAACGCCATCATGCGCGCATAAGCAACACCGAGGCCGGCCACCAACCAATAGACAACCGGAATGATCCAAACGCTGCTAACCGTACCAATTATCACCATAATGCCGATTAGCGTGGAAAGCAATGCCTGGCCCAAAACGTAACGCTCATCATCCCTGTTAGGCAATTTTCTCATCGTGGAGAAGATGCCGGCTGCAATGACAGCGAAAAAGCCGGCAAAAAGCGACAGCCCGACCAGGCCACTCGACAGAGCAATTCCTATATAGGTATTGACGATATCGATGATGCCTCCCTCCTTTAGCTCCTGCATTTGCGGTGAATAGATATAGTCGAATGCGCCAAAGAATGGATTTTGAAGAATTACCCTTATCGCCACGTCCACTAGCCGCGCGCGAAAGGTTACGTTCTCCGCCTGAACGCTTCCAGTAAAGGGTAGCAGGTCAATTATTTTTTCACCGAGTGAGGTCGCCAGCAATATCGGCAAAGTCATTAGCAACCCCAGGCCGGCTTTGAATAGAACCTTTCCAGGCGACGCGCTCGTAGCAAGATATAGGAGCCATAT
>JAIQFL010000291.1 GCA_020073365.1 Terriglobia bacterium
GGGCCGCCTTTGCCGTGGGCCGCGGCTCGCCCCGATAGCGTGGCCGAAGCGCCAACCTCCCCGCCGCTACTTCTTCTTCGTTACTGGCGGTGTGTCCTTCTTGTCCTCCACCACATCGCCGTACCGGATCGTCGACTTCCCTTCGTAGTGCTTGTAATCCTGGTACTTCACGGTCATCTGCATATGGACGTTCTGGCCGTCCTTGAAATGCAGCGTATCGTCGGCGTGGGTATAGGTGGGGAACCAGTATTTGCCGTCGATCTGTTCCCGGTAGGTCTCAAACTTGGGGAACGCCTGGTTCTTGCTGCTACCCTGCTTCAGTTCACCGACGCCCTTTCCGTAGGTCTTCACGATCTGTAAATCGCGATCGTCCACCCAGATCTGGCCCTCGAAGTAGCGTTTGCCCGGCGTGACTTTCTTGGGCCTCACGGCAAACGCGTAAGTGCCGATCTCGTCCAGTTTTTCGGGCCCGAGATAGCGCACGTCGTATTCCGGGATCTCCGCCGTCGTGAGCACGAACGGCTGCACGTTGCGCAAGTCCGTCAGGTCTTCGGGCGTCAAGGAAAGGCTCACCAGCGTGCTCACCGGCGCGTAGACCACCTTTTCCATGCGCTTGCCCTCGGGTGTGAAGATGATATCCGCGACCTCCTCCCACTTCTCGCGGGTGGGATTTCCACCCGAATCCACGATCTGGATTTTCACAGTTTGCCGATACGTGTAGTTGTTGCGCGCGTCCCGGAAGTCGGCTTCCTTGGCGGCAAACTTCTGGATGATTTCCTGCGGATTGATGTCGCCCGCAAATGCCGGCAGACACATCACCGTTATCGCGGTCGAAAGAATGATTCCACGCATGTTCCCCTCATTTGTGAGACGAGCTCACTTGCCCAACAGTTTCTTCGCGATCGTCACCAGTTGGATATTGCTGGTGCCTTCGTAAATCCGCCCGATCTTGGCGTCGCGGTAGAGCTTTTCCACCGGGTAGTCCTTGGTAATGCCCACGCCGCCATGCACCTCGATCGCCTTGGAAGCCGCTTTTTCCGCGACTTCCGAGCTGTAGTACTTGGCCATGGCCGCCTCACTGAGGAACGGCATATGGGCATCCCGCAAGCGCGCCGCGTTGTAGACCAGCAAGCGCGCGGCCTCTATTTCGGTGGCCATGCGGGCTAATTCGAATTGTACTCCCTGAAACTCGCCGATGGTTTTTCCGAACTGCTTGCGCTCCCGGGCGTACGCCACGGAGTGCTCCAGCGCCGCGCGCGCGAGGCCGATCATCTGCGCGCCGATGGCGATGCGGCCTTCGTTCAGCGTCTCGATGGCGATCTTGTAGCCCTTTCCCACCTCGCCCATCACGTTCTCTCGCGGCACGCGGCAGTTGTCCAGGACCAGTTCGCAGGTGGAGGATGCCCGCAGCCCCAGCTTGTCCTCTTTCTTACCCACCTGGAACCCCGGAAACTCGCGTTCGATCAGGAACGCGGTCACGCCCTTATATCCGGCTTCCGGCCTGGCATTGGCAAACAGGAGGAAGAACCCGGCCTCCGCGGCATTGGTGATCCACAGCTTGCGGCCGGTGAGCAGAAAATGGTCGCCATGGTCTTCCGCGCGCGTGGCCATGGCGAAAGCGTCCGAGCCCGAGCCTGCTTCCGAAAGCGCGTACGACGCAACGGTGTTTTCCGCGAGGCGTGGAAGGTATTGGGCCTTCTGCTCGGGAGTGGCCCAGCGCATCAGCGCGTTATTGCAGATGGTGTTTTGGACGTCGACAATCACGCCCGCCGAAGGATCTACGGCCGAGAGTTCCTCCACCGCCAGGATCGCCTGGAAGAAACTGCCTCCCTGCCCGCCGTACTGTTCGGGGATCTCGATTCCCATGAGACCCATTTCGAAGAACTGCTTGATGATGTCCTTGCGAAAGACGCAGGCCTCGTCCATCTCCCGGACGTAGGGCCGAATCTGTTCCCGCGCGAACTTGCGCACCGTGGTCTGGAAGAATCGTTCCTCTTCGCTAAGGGCGGTCAGCGGCTGAGCCGGCGCTTCCCGTTCTAATGTGCTTTGGACGTCCACGGTTCGATCATACAACATCGCACCCCACCTGTCGGACGTGTGGGCCAACGGTGGGGCGGACCCGCCCGGTCCGGGCCCAGGGCACCCCGACCCCCCGGTCGCCCACCCCGCGCGCGAAAATGGCCGGGTTTTGCTGGTCGCGGCGAAACGCCCGCGCCGGTCCGACGCGGCTGCCGCAAGCACCCGCTCTTTCGAAACTCCCCATCTTTGCGTGGACCACAATCGGAGCTACGGTATGAGAAAGGGCGTGAACAAGAAATCCATCAAAAGCGACGTGGCGAGGGTTGATCGCATGACGGATGCTGATATCGACTATTCAGACATGCCGCCTCTCGACAAAGCTTTCTTCACGAAGGCATCCACGGCCTGGCCCCCGGCTGACACGCGTCGACAGGCGAAGACGCGCCGCTTGAAACCGTGACAGGCCGCCGAATATCATTTACCCTGAAGAAAGAGAGCAAGGAGTCTAGTCCATGATTGTGATTCAACTTCCCGACGAGCAGGCGGCGGCGCTGACGGCGAAAGCGGCGGCGCAGGGCCTTACCCTGGAGAACTGGTTAGGGAAGCTGGCCGCAACGGAAACGCCGGCCGGGGACCAGCGCCTCAAGCCCAAGAAATCGGCCTATGGCCTGCTTGCCAAGTATGGTCCAGGCCCGACCGAGGAAGAGATCGATGAAAACCGCCGGGAGATGTTCCACGGATTCGGCGAGGACGTTCCGTGATCGTCGGCGTTGCCGATACACACGCAGCCCTTCTGGTATCTGCGCACGAACCCGCGCCTCTCGGCTACCGCACGAAACTTCATGGACGATGCTGCCGACGCTGGTCATGACATTGCGCTCTCGGCAATCAGCCTGGCCGAATCCGTTTACCTGATCGAAAAGAACCGGTTGCCAGTTTCCGCTTACGACGACTTGAAGATTGCCCTGTCCGATCCGGACTATGTTATCGAGGAAGCCCCATTCACTGGTGAAGTAGTCGAGGCCATGCGGCAGGTTCCACGCGCCGAGGTTCCGGACATGCCGGACCGCATCGTGGCGGCTACGGCAGCGCATTTTTGGGGTTCCGGTCATCAGCCGCGATGGCCGTATTCGCGGCTCGAGACTGCAAAACGCTCTGGTAGTGAAGGTGGAGGCTGTGGTCCTCATACCAACATTGGCCGCTTTGGAAATGCGCGAGCTTTTCAACAAGCCAACCAGTAGGTCAACGGACAAAAGGGTTCCCTTTTGCCGTTGTCTGCCGTGTTCGCGGCTAATTCTCAACCTTCCTGGCCCGCCTCCGAAGCAGGGCGCCGTCATTCGCAGGAGAGGGATGCATGGGAGTCGGAGGACCGCCGCGGAAGTTGTTGATGGCTTCGATCAGCGCGTCCAGCATCCAACGTCGGAAGAATAGCGCTGCCACGGCGACGCAAATCAGAAACAGGACGCTGGAGTTGGGCTGTCCCATGCTTCCTTCAAGCTATCATGCTTTTCGTTCCGTGGTGTTTCAGTGCCCCGGCGCGCCGGGCGCGCCATCCCCAAGCCTACTCCACACCGGCCAGGGCGCGTACCTGCCTTCCCTGCGACTGGGCCACGCCGCTGTGCGTCACGTAGCCGTTGTAGGTGTTGACTCCCTCGCGCAGCGCCGCATGGCGTTCGCAGGCGGTTTCGAGTCCATGGTCCGCCAGTTCCAACAGGTAGGGGAAGGTGGCATTGGTCAAGCCTAAAGTGGAGGTGTGCGGCACCGCCGCGGGCATGTTGGAGACGCAGTAGTGCAGCACGCCATCCACGAAGTAGACCGGCTCGGTGTGGGTGGTGGCGTGCGAGGTCTCGAAACACCCGCCCTGGTCGATGGCCACATCCACCACCACCGCTCCGCGCTTCATGGTCGCAATCATCTCGCGGCGCACCAGTTTGGGGGCCGAAGCACCCGGGATCAGGACCGCGCCCACCACCAGGTCCGCCGTCTTCAGGTTCTCTCCGATGGTCCACGTGTTGGAGGCGAGGGTCACAACATTTCCGCCAAAGATGTCGTCGAGTTCCCGCAGGCGATTGAGACTGCGGTCGATGATGGTCACATGCGCCCCCATCCCGACCGCGATCTTGGCGGCGTTAGTTCCCACGATGCCGCCGCCCAGGATCACCACGTTGGCCGGCGCCACACCCGGCACTCCGCCCAACAGAATGCCGCGGCCGCCGGAAGGCTTTTCGAGATACTGCGCGCCCACCTGTACCGACATCCGTCCCGCCACTTCACTCATAGGGGTGAGCAGCGGTAACGATCCATCGGTCTCGCGGATGGTTTCGTAGGCCACTCCGTTCACTCTCGCGGCCAGCAACCGGTCCGTCAATTCCGGCATGGGTGCCAGGTGAAGATAGGTAAACAGGATCAGGCCCGGACGAAAATAGGCATATTCGGCGGGCTGCGGCTCCTTGACCTTCACCACGAGGTCGGCTTTGGTCCAGACCTCCGCGTTGCTCTCCAGAATGTGCGCGCCGGCCTGCATGTATTCGCGATCCGTGATCGAGCTGCCTTCGCCGGCATGCGACTCCACCAGGACCTCGTGCCCGGCCTCCCGCAGGGCTGTCGCGCCGCTGGGCACCAGCCCCACCCGCGTCTCGTGATCTTTCACTTCCTTGGGAACACCGATGATCATGAACCTTCTCCCCGAATAGGTTAACACCACGCGCACGTTGTGGAGGATGGCTCCTGGCAGATCCGGTCAGCCGGTTGACGATGGGCGAACGCGTACAATCCGAAACATTAAGCTCTTTACATCTTGAGGGGGTACGCGCGGAAAATAGGGTATGCAGATTCTGGGTCCGACTACTGGCGCTTCCGAGACCCGCCCTGCCGCCGGGCTGGGTGTTGACACCTCGAATATCATCACCGAACTGGCGAGCGTAAAGGAAGCTCGGGCCTTGCCCTGCGGATCCGTGGTTGGGGATCTTCAGGGAGGGCTCACTTTTACCGACGCCGTAGCCGCCGCGCTGGAAGCCCGCAGTCTGGGCGGATGGCACGAGATGCACACTCCGACCTCGGAAACCTGGACGATCATCGTTCTCGACCGATAGGGCCTCTCACGAAATAACGTCCCAGTTTTGTGGCCCAGGCTGCAATCCCAATGCCGCTTACTTTAACCGTGGGGCGGACCCCCGGGTCCTTGCCCGACGTCCTCGTCGCCTTCTTGGCATCGGCCAGACGTTGATTCCATTGCCGCGTCTTTTATCGGCGTCCCTGCTCAACGGCCGCCCACATTACCGCTAAACCTGCTACAACTGAGTCGATGGCACAGGAATCCACAGACCGCCGCCAATTTCTCAAGACCGCGGGAGCCGCAGCGCTCACCACGTCTCTTTTCACCGGCAACATCCGGGGCGCCAATGACAAGGTCAACGTCGCCTTCATCGGCGTGGGCCGCATGGGCTCGGACAACTTCGGGTTCGCCGCCAAGGTGCCCGGATTTCAGATAGTCTCCGTCTGCGATGTCTATCAGCCCGCGTTGGAAAAGGCCGAAGCGCAAGTCAAACGCCTGGGCTTCGACGGGGTCAAGGCCACCAGGGATTTCCGGGAAATCCTGGCCGACAAATCCATCGACGCGGTTTCCATTGCCGCGCCCGACCACTGGCACGCTTACCTCACGGTGGAAGCCTGCAAGGTCAACAAAGATGTCTGGGTGGAAAAGCCCGCCTGCGTCTATGTGGAAGAAGGGACCAAGATGGTGGAGGCCGCGCGCAAGTACAAGCGCGTGGTGCAGGCCGGAACCATGCAGCGGTCGGGCGGGTTCTTCCAGAAGGCGCGCGAGATCGTCAAGAGCGGCGACCTGGGCGACATCAACTTCTGCCGCACCTTCCAAGCGGGTACCACAAAAAAGGAAGGCTTTGGCAATCCGCCTGATTCCGATCCGCCTCCGGGCCTGGATTGGGACCTGTGGCTGGGACCTGCGCCGAAGCGGCCCTTCAACGCCAACCGGTGGGGTGTGGCCCCCAACCGGTGGTCCACCTTCCGTTATTTCTGGGACTACGCCGGCGGCGCCATGACGGATTGGGGCGTGCACCTGCTCGATATCGTCCAGTTCGCTTTCGATGAAGCCATGCCAATTTCGGTGTCCGCGCAGGGCGGCAAGTTCTATGTCGACGACAATACCGAGACACCCGATACGATGCTGGCGACCTACCGCTACCCCGGTTTCATCGGCTCCTACGAAAGCCGCACAGCCAATCCCTACCCGATCTACGGCGACACCTATGGCACGTCGTTCCACGGCACCAAGGCGACCCTGATGGTGAACCGTGGCGGCTATACTCTATTCCCCAATGCCAAAGGCGGCGAGCCTGTCGTGGAGAAGAGTAAAGAGATGGCGGACATGAATGTGCCCCACTGGAAGAACTTCCTGGAGTGCCTGCGCACCCGCCAGAAGCCCATTTCCGATATCGAGACCTGCGTGCGCAGCACCACCACGTGTGTATTGGCCAACCTGGCGCTGCGGCACGGGATGACCCTGGATTGGGACGACAAGGCCTTCACAGTGAGGCAGCACGAGGTGAAGCCGTATTTGAAGGCGAAGTACCGTTCGCCGTGGAAACTGGAGGTTTAGGCGGCTATGAAGTGGCTTACACTATCCACCGCCGCGTTTGCCTGCATCGCCGCGGCCAACGCGCAGAGTCTCACCGGACGTTGGACCGGCAACGGTTCGACCGCCGATGATGGTCTCGAAATCGTAGTCGCCCTCAACCAGGGCGCGGACGGGAAGATCACTGGATACGTCGTCGCGCCGCGCTCTCAGGACACCATCGTGGATGGCAGGATCGAGGGCGGCAAGATCACGTTGGAAGCGGAGCGTCCCGGCCGCGACGGCGCCACGCAGAAGGTCACTTACACCGCGGTCCTGGAAGACGGCAAGCTGAAACTGACGATGCCGATGAGCGGAGGCCGCGGTCCGGGCCGCGGGCCCGTCGGTCCGGGTGCAGCACCTGGAGCCGCTCCTGGCCAAGGGGGAGCGGGGATGGGCGCCGGTCCGGGGAGAGGACCGCTGACCGGTGCTCCGGGTGCAGGGCCTGGTCCGGGAGGACCCGGAGGGGGCCGCGGGCCTCAGGTCTTCGAGCTCGCGCGCGTCTCCACCGAGGTGCCCAAACCGCTGCCGCCCAGGCCCGCCCCAGTCTCATTGCCCATGCCGGGCCCCGTGAAAGCAAACGGCCTGGCCAAGACGCCGCCGATGGGTTGGAATAGCTGGAACAAGTTCCGCAATCAGGTGAGCGACAAGATGGTGCGCGAGATGGCCGACGGTATCGTGAAGTCGGGCATGCGCGATGCCGGATACGTTTACGTCAACATCGACGACACCTGGGAAGGCCACCGCGACGCCAATGGGAACATCACCACTAATAACAAGTTTCCCGACATGAAGGCGCTGGCCGCCTACGTCCACGGCAAGGGCCTCAAGCTCGGCATCTACTCTTCACCCGGCCCCAAGACCTGCGCCGGGTATGAAGGCAGTTATCAGCACGAGGAGCAGGATGCCAATACCTACGCTGCCTGGGGAATCGACTACCTCAAGTACGATTGGTGCAGCGCCGCGCAGGTTTACGACGGCACCCAGGCCACCATGGCCGCGGCCTACGCCAAAATGGGCCAGGCGCTGCTCGATTCCGGGCGCAAAATCGTCTACAGCCTGTGCCAGTATGGCCGCCTCGACGTGGGCGATTGGGGCGGAAAGGTGGGCGGCAATCTATGGCGCACCACCGGCGATATCGGCGACCGCTGGCTGTCCATGAACGACATCGGTTTCAATCAGCAGCCCGGCCGTGAGCAGTACGCCGGCCCGGGACACTGGAACGATCCCGACATGCTCGAAATCGGCAACGGCGGCATGACCGACATAGAGTACCAGACGCACATGAGCCTGTGGTCTCTGCTGGCCGCTCCGCTGCTCGCGGGTAACGACCTTCGCGACATGAAGCCCGGCATTGCCGCTATCCTCATGAACAAGGAAGTGATCGCCGTGGACCAGGACAAACTCGGCAAGCAGGGGGTGCGCGTGGCCAAGGACGGCGATCTGGAGGTGTGGTCGAAGCCCTTGGCCGATGGCGGCCGTGCGGTGGGGCTATTCAACCGCGGCGACGGCGTGGCCAAAGTGACAGCCACGTGGAGCGATGCCGGCATCACCGGCACGCACAAGATCCGCGACCTGTGGAAGCACGAGGACCTCGGCAACATGGTGGGCGCCTATACCGCCGAGGTGCCCTCCCACGGTGTGGTGATGATCAAGATCGCAAAATGAATATCGAGTGGGTGCGCAAATTTTGTATGTCGCTGCCCCACACCACTGAAAAGGTACAGTGGGGCGGCGACCTGGTCTTCAAGGTCGGGGGCAAAATGTATGCCGTAGTGGTGCTGGACGTGGCCCCGGTGTGCATGTCGTTCAAATGTTCGCCGGAGGAGTTTGCGGAACTTGTGGAACGGCCCGGCATCATCCCTGCGCCCTATTCCGCCCGCTACCATTGGGTGGCCCTGGAAAACGAAGACGCGCTGACTGTGGCGGAGATCAAGCGTTTGATCAGGCAGTCGTACGACCTGGTGTTCGCGAAGCTGCCGAAGAAGACGCGGGCGACGTTGCGGGCGTAAATGGGCGGCCAGCCGCAGGGGAGGCGGAGCGATGTACAACGGAGATGTAATTGCGAGCAACCCTCCGTTACGGTCGGGCCTCTGATCGGAGCCGCGCGCGTCAGCAAGCGGTCTGGCTCACGCCCGGGAATCCCCCGTGCCCTAAATCGCCTGCTAACACGGCCCGCCGGCTTAACTTCACGTGAGGCCCGCTGTACAATCACCTAATAGGCCGTGGTAGAGAGGCGCGGGCGGCATCGCCGGCGCCACGGACTACGGAAAGCGGGGATACAGCGTGCAATCGATCCTGGTCATCGACGATGATGAGAGCCTACGCCAAATCGTGGGTGTCATGCTGGAACAGGAAAGCTTCCAGGTCGCGCACGCCAACAACGGGCGCACCGGTCTGGACCGGGCTCTGACACTCAAGCCGGACCTGGTGCTGGTGGATCTCCGCCTTCCCGCCATGAGCGGCATGGAGGTCTGCAAGCAGTTGCGGGCCTCCGGCGTGCAAACACCCATCATCGTAATCAGTGCCCTCGGAGAAGAAATCGACAAGGTGCTGTTACTCGAGATGGGCGCTGACGACTACATCGTCAAACCGTTCGGGGCTCGCGAGTTGCTGGCGCGCGTTCGCGCCGTGCTGCGGCGGGCTTCACCGCAGGCAGCCAAGAATGCAGTATCCTTCGGCGAGAACGAGGTGGACCTCGACCGGCGCGTGGTCCGTCGAAGCGGACGCGAGATCAAGGTCACCCCCGTCGAGTACAACCTTCTAGCCTACTTCCTGCAGAACGTCGATCGCACACTGACCCGCGACATGATCTTGAACTCGGTGTGGGGAGAGGAATCGTATCCCAACGCACGGACGGTGGATGCTCATGTGGTCAACCTCCGCCAGAAACTGGAAGCCGATCCCAACGAGCCGCGCCACTTCGTCACCGTGCATGGGGTGGGATACCGGTTCCTGCCCTGATGGCGCTGACCGGGCCCTTTACAAATGTTACGCGCTTTCAAAGGCTTCTAATTCTCTTCCGCTTTACTCTCGCATTGGCTGGGCCCGCTGTCTACGACGAACGCCAGCACCGCCAAGGGCACAACACCAAACTACTAAATCGTCCGGCCGTGTGTAAGCCGCGTTCGCGCCAACGAGGATTGACAATCATGAGCAGTCCGGATCCTTTTCTTCAAGACCCTTACATAGTGCAGCCAACCGGACGCCAACATCTACCCGACGGGGATCAAGGTGTCCAAAGATGAGCTCGCCCAAATCAACCTTGCGCCGGACGAGTCTCACGGTGACTAAGTACACCATTGCTCCCGGCCCCACTTCAACGTGAGACACTTTCTCTGACAATCCCTAACCCGTTTGGTGCGGCCATCACAGTAACTGACGGTCAACACCCCATCCATGCTGACGTGATTGGCAACTCGCCAGAGGGCCGCGCCGCCATGCCATACTCTGCGCGATCATTTCTTCCACCAGGCGGGCGCCGGCCTCGGGCGCCAATATGTCGGTGGGCGCCTTGCCGCCTGGCAGGGAGTGCCTTCGCCACACATAGTTTTCTCTACCGCGAGTGGATCAGCGTCACCTGCCGCAGACGTTCCAACTGGCGCCGTGCAATCTCGGCCCATTGGCCGGTGCTGTCGAGCTTCAGGTAAGCCTTCCAGTGGTGGACCGCCTTGAGGTTGTCACTGGTGCGCTCGCAGAGAAGGGCCAGGTTGAAGTGGGCGTCGGCGTAGTTGGGGTTCAAACTGAGGGCGCGGCGATAGTAGTCCAGAGCTTCGCTCACGCGGCCCTGCTCGTCATAGAGGTTGCCGAGATTGAACTGGGCCAGCGGATAGCCTGGATCGGCCGCGATGGCTCGCCGATAATACTTTTCGGCCTCCGCGAAATTACGCTGGCGATAGTAAATGGTGCCGAGATTCACCAGCGCCCCGGCCGCCACGGGGTTCAGCTCCAGGACTTTCTGATATGCCTCGACGGCCAGTTCCACGGGGGCCCCGGTCTCCTCGAGGTCCAGTCCCTTCTGAAACCAGAGCTCCGATTCGCGGGTGCGGTTGACCGCGTGCTTGCGTTCGGGAAAGCTCTTCACACCGCCCAGTTCGGCCGCGTCGAAATCGAACAGGATCTGGCCGCTGATGGCCTCCATCCTCTGCCCGGCCACATGCACCGCGATCTTCCGGCCATTGGACACGATTCGGAGCTCGGAGAGCGGCTGCTTGACCCAGTCGAGTTTCTGGCGCAGGGATACCAGGGCGCGCCCGATCTGCCGCGGCTGGATGCGGCTCTCGCGGAGCTTGATGAGCGTCTGGAGAGCGATGAGGTCGGAGAAGGAATAGGTTTCCGCCGGCGGAATGAATTCCTGCTTCTCCCAGCTACGGAGCTGGCGTTCGGAGAGGCCAAACTTACGGCGGACGTCCGCGCGCGAGTATTCCTCATTCGGTGCCACGGGAGTATTTTACCAGCCTGCTCGGCTCCGGGAGCGCACTTTGCACAGAAAAGTACTTGAAAATTGGCGGATACAGGCGTATGATACTTTCATGGCGACTCCGCGCCCGGAACCCGTGGAACTGCACGCGCACGCCATGGACAACCTGCGGTACATCCGCCGAACCATGGAACGCGCCGGGTCGTTCACGGCTGTGCCGGGAATCGGCGGTATGTTGATGGGATCCACGGCGCTGGCCGCCGCCTGGATGGCGGACCGGCGGACCGGCAGCGGGCGCTGGCTGGCGATCTGGGCCGTCGCAGCGGTGGTAGCTTTCCTGATCGGAATTGCCGGAACTGCGGTTAAGTCGCAGCGCGTGAACATCCCGCTGCTCTCCGGGCCGGGCCGCAAGTTCGTGGCGGGGTTCGCGCCTGCCATGCTGGCCGGGGCAGTGCTCACGGCGGTGTTGTACCGCGCGGGACTGACTACGTTCCTGCCCGGCACGTGGCTGCTGCTTTACGGCTCCGGGGTGGTTTCCGGAGGGGGAGCTTCGGTACGCGTGGTGCCTCTGATGGGCGCCTGTTTTATGGCGGCAGGAACGGTTGCCCTGCTGTTGCCTCCTTCCTTCGCCAACATCGCGCTGGCGGTTGGTTTTGGCGGGTTACACATTGTTTTCGGGACGATCATTGCGGTGAAATATGGCGGGTAGGCAGAATACGGTCAGGCGGGAAAAGGAAAAGAAGCAGCAGTTGTTCCCTGCGGCGTTGCCGCCGGCGGTGACCGCGCCGCAGCTCGATCGCTTGATCCATGAGCGGTTGCGGCTGGGAATCCTGAGTGCGCTTTCGGTCAATGAGTCCCTGACCTTCAACGAGCTCAAGAAGCTGCTGGATGCCACCGACGGGAACCTGAGCGTGCACGCCCGGAAGTTGGAAGAAGCGGGATATGTCACGTGCACCAAGTCGTTTGTGGGGCGCATGCCGAAAACGGACTACCGTCTGGCGGCGGCCGGCCGGCGAGCCTTGGATCGCTATCTGGATCACATGGAAGCGCTGATCCAGGCCATGCGCGAGAAATGAAGAGGGTCTTTTTTTTATGGCGCTATACTTTACAAAACAAAGTACTCTACATGCGGGAATCATCATGGATGGCAACGGCCGGTGGGCGTTAGCGCGCGGGCTGTCGCGAGCGGCGGGCCACCGTGCCGGCGTGGAAACCGTGGGCCGCGTGGTGGAGGCGGCTCCCGAGGTCGGGATCGGCATCCTGACGCTCTTCGCCTTCTCCTCGGACAATTGGCGGCGGCCTCCGGCGGAGGTGGATGCCCTGATGCGCTTGATGGGCATCTACCTGGAGAAGGAATTGGGCCGGTGCGTAAACCAGGGCGTTCGCCTGCAGGTAATCGGCCGCAGGGACCGGTTGACCCCCGCGTTGTGCGCCGCAATCTCGCGGGCCGAGGCGGCTACCGAACGCGGATCGAAGCTTTGGCTGAGGATCGCGGTGGACTATTCGGCTCGCGACGCGATTCTAGCCGCGGCGCGCGGCGTGGCGGAGCTTTCCCTGGATGCGCTGGGGAGCGCGCTGGGCCCGCCCGTGGACCTTCTGATCCGCACCGGCGGAGAGCGGCGGCTGAGCGATTTCCTGCTCTGGGAGTGCGCCTACGCCGAGCTGGTATTCTCGCGGACCATGTGGCCCGACTTCGGCGCCCAGGACCTGGCCGCGGCGGTACGGGAATTCCGCGGGAGGGAACGCAGGTTCGGAGCCGTGCCCGAAAAGCCGATGCGCCTGAGAGAGGCGTGGTTGGATTAGTCTCGCTGTGCGGGTCCCGCCTCCGTCGAGACTTTGTAGCCGGCCGGCACCTGGAACCACGCGGCGTCCGGTTCACCCAGGTGGATGTCGACATACTTGACGACGGCCTCGCCGGTGCGCGGGTCGCTGTGACGCGTCAGGACCGCGATCTGAAGCTCCGCTGAGTACCAGCGCTCCCGGACGATCTGTAGTGGCACGTCATTCCCGAGGGTGCCCACCGGGACGTTGACCGACGTCCGCTCGCCCCGCGCAGCCACTCCGCCCAACACCTGGATCCCCAGGTCTTCTGTCTTGGTCAGCCCATCCTTCTCCGGGCTCTCGGCATTAGAGGCGGGCCTACGAGGGCTGCGCGGTTCCACCGCCTCCCTGCGGCTTTCGTAGGCGGCGCCACCCGCGGGAAGAACCAACGTGCCCAGCGGCATTTTTTGGGCGGTACGGGTCTGCGGGCTCAACAGGTACGTCGCGTTGCCCACCGGGTCCGACAGGAAGACTCGGCCGGTAGTGGTATTCTCCTGGCGAATCCGGCCGTTGCCATCGCGTGCGATCCTGTAACTGGATTGCTGTCGGATGTGCCCGCCGCCGGCGAGCGCCTGCGTGGTCTCGGTGGTAACCGTGGCGCTGTAGGGGCGGTTCTTGACAACCGGTCCGGCGAGCCCGACGAGCGGCTCGAAGGGACCGCTCAGGGCCCGTTCCAGAACCGACCGCAGGTTGGCGCGCGACTGCTCGTTGTCGATGACCTGCGCGCCAGCGGCCGCCAGCGCCACGCCCGTCAGGGCGAAGATGCGGAGGATGGGTGGCGCCATGATCGCTCTCCTCATTGCGCAAGGAACCGTACAGCGCGGGGCTGCCCGTCTTCACCCACAATGACTTCGGCCCGCACCAATCCGGAAGGCGGTACGGCGCCCGCAAAGTTCACCAGCGCCGCCGGCACGCTGACGTGAACCAGCATACCCGCCTGCATCGGCTCGTCGCTGAGCGGCAGGAAATAGCCGCTCTGTTGACCCGCCGGATGGTTCGGCACAGGACGTTGACCCAATATCGCGACGAGCAGCAGCGACGCTGCCAGGACGCCGGCTGCCGCGGCGGCGGGCCAGCGCCGCCGGGCCGGGCCGTGCAGATAGACTACCGCCGGGTGCGCGGACGCCGCGGACAGGGTATCGAGCATGGCCCGCACTTCGGCGTCGCGGGACCGCAGCTCTTCCAGCCTGGACGAACAGGAAGGGCAGGTTGCCAGGTGCCCGGTTGCCGATCGCAAGTCAGCGGCCGGCAGTTCCCGGTCGAGCCAGGACTGCAGCATGCCTCCATCGGGACAGGTCATGCTTCACTCCCAAACAACTCCATGTATTTCTCCTTAGAGCGTGTCAAATAACCCTCCGTCTTCGTGATCGGCGCTCCCGCCGATGTCGTTTCGGGGGTGCAAGACGGCGGGCCATCAGGTAGATCATCACGACGCGGATTGTGCATTCGCTGGTTTCCGTGAGGTGCTCATAGTCTTTGCTGAGTCGCCGCCAGCGATTGATCCATCCAAATGTTCGTTCCACGATCCAGCGGTGGGGCAGTCTCT